>JAITLI010000075.1 GCA_031277975.1 Azoarcus sp. | reverse complement strand
ACAACGCTCAGGGCAAGTACGAAGAAGCGCTGGAATGGAATCGAAAGGCTTCGGCTATCCGGGAAAAAGTGCTGGGCAAAGACCATCCTTCCACGGCCACGACCTACAACAATATCGCCTTGGTGTACAAAGATCAGGGCAAGTACGAAGAAGCGCTGGAATGGTATCGAAAGGCTTCGGCTATCTGGGAAAAAGTGCTGGGCAAAGACCATCCTTCCACGGCCACGACCTACGACAATATCGCCTCGGTGTACTACGCTCAGGGCAAGTACGAAGAAGCGCTGGAAGGGTATCGAAAGGCTTTGGCTATCCTGGAAAAAGTGCTGGGCAAAGACCATCCTCACACGGCCGCGACCTACAACAATATCGCCGTGGTGTACCACGCTCAGGGCAAGTACGAAGAAGCGCTGGAATGGAATCGGAAGGCTTTGGCCATCAGGGAAAAAGTGCTGGGCAAAGACCATCCTGACACGGCCACGACCTACAACAATATCGCCTTGGTGTACCACGCTCAGGGCAAGTACGAAGAAGCGCTGGAAGGGTACCGAAAGGCTTTGGCCATCAGGGAAAAAGTGCTGGGCAAAGACCATCCTCACACGGCCACGACCTACAACAATATCGCCGAGGTATACCGCAGTCAGGGCAAGTACGAAGAAGCGCTGGAAGGGTACCGAAAGGCTTCGGCTATCTGGGAAAAAGTGCTGGGCAAAGACCATCCTCACACGGCCACGACCTACGACAATATCGCCTCGGTGTACCAAGCTCAGGGCAAGTACGAAGAAGCGCTGGAAGAATTGCTCAAGGCGTATCGAATTCGCTTCCGAACGTTCGGTGAAACGCATCAATTTACCAAGGGGACGCGGAACGACATGGAAACGGTTTACCGGAAAACCCGCAATCCCAAGCCCTTTCCCGAGTGGCTCGCCGAGGCCATGCGGTCGCGCAACGCCTGAGCCTTTCCGCGCCCGACGTGCGCCGGCCCCAGCATCTTCCCGCGCCGGCGCCCGCAATCTTGCAGCATGCCAAACCGCAATCCGTTCAGCCTCCCGCAATGCTGCGCAAGGCCAGACCGGAATCCATTCGGGCATTTACAACATTGTGGAAAGCCGAAATAAAAGCCATCCGGATTTTTGCGACACTGTGCGGGCTTTCAGCCAAACGCGGCGCGGCGTTTCCCGCCACATCTATTCAGCGCGCTCTACAAACGCCGTGTCGGAACCCTCGCGGCGAAGAAGAACGCGCGGGCGGAGGAAGAGGCGGCGAGCGATCAGGAATCGCCGTCCTGAACGCGGCGCGCCGGCGCTGGCCGGAAGGAAAGGCCACCCGCCTTCCCGCCGCAAGGAAATCAGCGGCGCTCCCGCGCCGGATGAAACGAACTGGATTGCCACGGCGCTGCACGCCTCGCAATGACGAGGGGGGAGGCTTTCGTAATGACGTGTTCTTGCGATGGATTCCCCCCGCCCAAAGGATTCCCCTCGCCCCCTGTACAGTCATCGCGAGGGCCGCAGCGCCGTGGCAATCCAGTTCGTTCTATCCGGCGCGCAGCGCCGCTGGATAAAAAAGGGGAGAAGGAACGGAACGTCTGTCCATCCTCCACCGCGGGGAAATCAGCGGCGCCGATATCACACGCCCGGAGCGTGGCCTGCTTGCCGGCGCCCATGAGGCGGGCAGATGTGGTTTAATCCGCCGCCATGGTACGCAAATTCAACAATATCTCGCTGATCGGCAAGTTCCAGAGTGCGGACGGCGCGGAAACGGTGCTGGAACTCGCCCGCTTCGTGCGCGAGCGCGGGCTGGAGGTCTGGATCGAGCAGGGCACGGCGGGGGCCATTGGCAGGGCCGATGGTTTTCCGGTCGCCGCGTATGAGGAAATCGCCGGCAAGGCCGATCTCGCCGTGGTGGTCGGCGGCGATGGCACCTTGCTCAATGCCGCGCGCCGCCTGGGCGAGCGCGCGGTGCCGCTGGTCGGGGTCAATCTTGGCCGGCTCGGTTTCCTCACCGATCTGCCGCGCGTCGATGCGCTGCGGCAGTTGGGCGAAATCCTCGACGGGCGTTACCGCGAAGAGTCGCGCTTCATGCTCGATGCCGAAGTCGTGCGCGGCGGGCAACGCATTTTCCACACGCTGGCGCTCAATGATGTCGTGGTGAACCGGGGCAAGCTCGGGCGTATGATCGAATTCGAACTGCTGGTCGATGATGAATTCGTCTATACCCTGCGCTCGGACGGCATGATCGTCGCCACGCCGACCGGTTCGACGGCCTATGCGCTGGCGGCCAACGGCCCCATCCTGCATCCGGGGGTGGGCGGTATCGCGCTCGTGCCCCTGTGTCCGAACGCCCTTTCCGCCCGCCCGGTCACGCTGCCGGATACCTGCCGCATCGAGATCGTGCTCATGCCGCCCCACGATGCGCGCATCCATTTCGACGGCGCGATCTATTGCGATGTGCGCGCGGGCGACCGGTTGCGGCTGGCGCGCTCGGCGCAGGAAGTGCGCCTGCTCCATTCGGAGAGCTACAGTTATTTCGCCATGCTGCGCGAGAAACTCCACTGGAGCACCGCCACGCCACGACCATGATGTTTCCCGATATGCCCGAATAACGCCCCCCGCCCTTCCGCTTTCCTCTTCCCGTATCCGATCATGCTGCGCCGCCTGTCCATCCGCGATTTCGTCATCGTCGACCGGCTCGAACTCGATTTCGGCGCCGGTTTCGGCGCGCTCACCGGCGAGACGGGCGCGGGCAAGTCCATCCTGCTCGACGCGCTCGGTCTTGCACTGGGCGAACGCGCCGATGCGGGCATGGTGCGCGGCGGTTGCGACAAGGCCGACGTCAGCGCCGAATTCGATCTGCCGCCGGGCGAAGAACCGGCATCCTGGCTTGCCGGGCAAGAACTGGAAGCCGAAGACGGCATCCTGATCCTGCGCCGCGCGATCGACGCGGGCGGACGCGGCAAGGCGTGGATAAACGGCACGCCGGTCACGCTCGCGCAGTTGCGCGCCCTGGGGCAATGGCTGGCGGACATCCACGGCCAGCACGCGCATCACGCCCTGTTGAGAAGCGAGACGCAGCGCCTCCTGCTCGATGCCCGCGCCGGCGCGGCGGAACTCGCGGCGGCGGTCGCGGCGCACTGGCGCGAATGGCAGCGTCTGGCGCAATTGCGGCAGGCGGCGGAACGGGACACGGCGGCCTCCGCCCGCGAGCGCGAATTGCTCGGCTGGCAACTCGGCGAGCTGGAAAGCCTCGCCTTCGACGCCGATGAATGGCGCGAGATCAATACCGAACACGGGCGTCTGGCGCATGCCGCCGATCTGGTGAGCGGCGTGGAAGAAGCGCTCGATGCGCTCGGAGACGGCGAGCAGGCCGTGCGCGCGGCGCTCGGGCACTGCGCGGGGCGGCTGGCGGCACTGGCCGCGGTCGATCCGGCGCTTGGCGAAGCGCGCGAACTGGTCGACGCGGCGGCGATCCAGGCCGGGGAAGCCATACACGCCCTGCGCCGCTACCGCGAACGGCTCGATGTCGATCCGCAGCGCCTCGCCGAGATCGAGCGCCGCATCGGCGCGGTGCTGGACATGGCGCGCAAGTACCGGACGACGCCCGAAGAGCTGCCGGCGCTGGCCGCCGCATGGCGGGCGCGGCGCGACGCGCTCGAAGCCAGCGCCGATCCGACGCGCCTTGCTGCCGCCGAAGACGCGGCGCGCGCGGCGTTCGAGGCCGCCGCAGCGCGTCTCGGCGAAGCGCGGCGCGCCGCGGCGGCGGCGCTGTCGTCCGAAATCACCGCGGCCATGCAAACGCTGGCGATGGCGGGGGGAAAATTCGAGGCGGCCCTGATCCCCGGCGAACCCTCTGCGCATGGGCGGGAAACAGTGGAATTCCAAGTCGCCGCCAATCAGGGGCAAGCATTGCGCGCCCTCGCCAAAGTGGCTTCCGGCGGAGAACTGTCAAGAATCGGCCTCGCCATCCAGGTCATGACCAGCCGCGATTCGGCGACGCCGACCTTGATATTCGATGAAGTCGATGTCGGCATCGGCGGGCGGGTGGCGGAGATCGTCGGCCAATTGCTGCATCGCCTGGGGCGCGACCGGCAAGTATTGTGCGTGACGCATTTGCCGCAAGTCGCCGCCCGCGCCGACTGGCAATGGCAAATCTCCAAGGAAACCCGTGGCGGCCAGAGCTTGAGCGCGGTCACGCCGCTCGACGGCCCCGCGCGCATCGAAGAGATCGCGCGCATGCTGGGCGGAGTGGACATCACCGGCACCACGCGCCGCCATGCCGCCGAAATGCTCGCGGGCAAACCGGACGGCGGGGAAGAGGGGTAATCTCCGGGAGACATCGTCATTGCGAGGAACGGCCCCCCTTGTCATCGCGAGGCGCGGCCCTCTTCGTCATTGCGAGGGCCGCAGGCGCGGGGCGGCGGCGATGGTAGTAGAAACCGCGGTTGTCATTGAATATACGCGCGCGTAGCATTCCTTCGCGCTTTCGCACGGTTGCGGAAGGCATGACCAGAGGAATCCCGCATGACTCAGGA
>JAITLI010000026.1 GCA_031277975.1 Azoarcus sp. | reverse complement strand
AACCGACGCGAAGCGCCGCTGTTTTCCTGGCGGCGGGGCGTGGACGGGCGCCCTCCCCTCCCCCTTTATCCAGCGGCGCTACGCGCCGGATAGAACGCACTGAACAGATACTTCGTCAGCCCGCCGCTGGTCGACGCGGACTTCATCTCCCTCGGCCTCAAACCCCACGACACCAAGCCCACCCCCATCCCGCCGCCCACCGCGCAGGCGGAAGCCGACATCACCTACCCCGCCGCGCACACGCTGGAACTGCATCTGCGCCCGGTCGCCGACACCGCCCCCGATCCGCAGCGCAGCGAACACGGCTTTCGCGTCTACTTCGGCATCCTGCCGCCCGGCGGCGCGAGCCTGGAAGCCGCCGCCAGTCCCAAGCGCGAGTTGATGCACCCCCCGGCCTCCGGCGACGAACTCCCCCATTCCCACTTCACCCGCCGCAAGCGCGAACGGATGGATTTTGCACAGGAGGAAAGCGGCAAGACGATTTATTTCTGTGTGCGCTATGAAAATGCCAAGGGGGAGCCGGGGCCGTGGGGGCCGATCTTCTCGGCGGTGATTCCGTGAGGGGTCGGGGAATGAAACGCCCGGCCACGCCCCGCCGCCAGGAAAACAGCGGCGCTGCGCGCCGGATGGAACGCACTGGATTGCCACGGCGCTGTGCGCCTCGCAATGACGAGGTGGGGGCTGCGCCTCGCAATGACGAGGGGGCCGCGCGCCGCCTTCGCGCCCGGGCGTCGCAGGATGTGCCCATCACAGTCTTACGCCCGCAGCGCCTCCAGCAGCGTCTTCACCCCCTCCACCCGCTGCCGGGCTTCCGGCAAGTTGACCTTCCGGGTCAGGCGATCCGGTCCCGTCATGCGGGTGTTCTTGTCCTTCTGGATGAGGGAGATCACTTTCGCCGGGTCGATGGGCGCGTTCTTGCCGAACTGGATGCCGATCTGTTCGGCGGAAGCGTCGAGCTTGACGATGTCCCACGGGCGCAGCAGCAGGCGCAGGCGGTGGGTTTCGATCAGGGTCTGCGTCTGCGGGGGGAGTGCGCCGAAGCGGTCGACGAGTTCTTCGCGCAGGGCGATGAGTTCGTCTTCGTCGTCACAGTTCGCCAGCCGCTTGTAGAGGGTGAGGCGTTCCTGCACGTCGGGGCAGTAATCGGTGGGCAGTAGCGCCGGGGCGTGGAGGTTGATTTCGGAGACCCTCTCCAGCGGGCCGGAGAGGTCGGGTTCCTTGCCCGCTTGCAGGTCGCGCACGGCGCGTTTGAGCATTTCGCTGTAGAGCGAGAAACCAACCTGGGCAATCTCGCCCGATTGTTGCTCGCCCAGCACTTCGCCCGCGCCGCGGATTTCGAGGTCGTGCATGGCGAGGTAGAAGCCGGAACCGAGTTCGTCCATCAGCGAGATGGCTTCGAGCCGTTTTTGCGCCTGCGATGAGGGCCTGGCTTCGACGTCGGTCAGGAGATAGGCGTAGGCCTGGTGGTGGCTGCGCCCGACGCGGCCGCGGAGCTGGTGTAGTTGCGCGAGGCCGAAACGGTCGGCGCGATTGATGACGATAGTGTTGGCTGTAGGAATGTCGATGCCGGTTTCGATGATGGTCGTGCACAGCAACAGGTTGGCGCGCTGCTGGGTGAAGTCGCGCATCACCCGTTCGAGTTCGCGTTCGGGCAACTGTCCGTGACCGACGACGATCCGCGCCTCGGGCAGCAGGGTTTCGAGTTCGCGGCGCATGTCGCCGATGGTGTCGACCTCGTTGTGGAGGAAATACACCTGCCCGCCGCGCTTGAATTCGCGCAGCACCGCTTCGCGCACGACGCCCTTGCTCATCTTCTGCACGAAAGTCTTGACCGCGAGCCGCTTCTGCGGGGCGGTGGCGATTACCGAGAATTCGCGCAGCCCCTCCATCGCCATGCCCAGCGTGCGCGGAATCGGCGTCGCGGTCAGTGTGAGAATATCGGCCTCGCTCCGCAGGCGCTTCAGGGTTTCCTTCTGGCGCACGCCGAAGCGGTGCTCTTCGTCGACGATCACCAGCCCCAGGCGTTTGAATTTCACATCCTTTTGCAGCAGACGGTGGGTGCCGATGACGATGTCGATCTTGCCTTCGGCCAGTTGCGCCAGCGCCTCGGCCTGCTCCTTCGCCGATTTGAAGCGCGACAATTCGGCGATCTTCACCGGCCAGTCGGCGTAGCGGTCGGCGAAGGTCTGGCTGTGCTGCTCGGCGAGCAAGGTCGTCGGGCACAGCACCGCCACCTGATAACCATCTTGCACCGCGATGAACGCGGCCCGCAGGGCCACCTCCGTCTTGCCGAAACCGACGTCGCCGCAGACGAGGCGGTCCATGGGCCGCCCCGATTTCATATCGGCGGCCACGGCGTCGATGGCGGCCTGCTGGTCGGGCGTGGTCTCGAAGCCGAAACCTTCGGCGAAGGCTTCCAGATCGTGCGTGCTGAAATCGAAACGGTGTCCGGGCCGCGCGGCGCGCACGGCGTAGAGCGCCAGCAGTTCGGCGGCGGTATCGCGCGCCTGCATCGCCGCCTTCCGGCGCGCCTTCTCCCACTGCCCGGAACCGAGCTGGTGCAGTTCCACCGCTTCCGGGTCGGCCCCCGCGTAACGGGTGATGACGTGCAATTGGGAGACCGGCACATAGAGCTTGTCGCCCGCGTTGTATTCGAGATGCAGGAACTCCGCCTCGCCCGCGCCCAGGTCCATGTGTACGAGGCCGAGATAGCGCCCGATGCCGTGCGCGGCATGCACGACCGGATCGCCGATCTTCAATTCGGAGAGATCGCGCAGCCAGCCTTCCATCGTCGCCGCCCTGCGCGTGTCGCGGCGTCCGCGCCCGCGCGCGGCGGCGGCGTAAAGCTCGGCTTCGGTGACGATGGCGATCTTCGCTTCCGGTAGGATGAAGCCGGCGGCGAGCGGCGCGGCGGCGAGGGCGAAATCCGGCCCGGCGGCCGCGGCGAAGGTGGCGAAATCGGCGCAGGCGCGCGGTTTCTCGCCATATTCGGCGAGGAACTCCGCCATCGTTCCGCGCCGTCCCGGCGAATCGGCCAGCAAAAGCACGCGGCCATCGAACCCGGCGCGGAATGCCTTGAAAAGCCCCGGCGGATCGGACGATTTACGGTCGACGGCCAGCGGCGGCAAAGGCAGGGCGGCGGGCGCGCCGGATGCGGCGGCGGCTTCCGCGATCGTCAACCGGGGGCGGTCGCGCAGCGCGCCGAAAAAATCCTCGTCGCGCAGGAAAAGCGCCTCGGGCGCGAGCGCCGGGCGAGCGCGGTCGCCACGCAACAGCTCGTAGCGCGAACGAGTGTCGCGCCAGAATCCGGCGATTGCGCCGGGCACGTCGTGATGCAGCAGCACCGGCGCCGCTGGAGGCAGATAGTTGAACAGCGTCGCGGTCTGTTCGAAAAAGAGCGGCAAATAATATTCGATCCCCGCCGGGGTGATGCCGTTGGAAATATCCTTGTAGATCGCCGCCCGGCTCGGATCGCCCTCGAAAGTTTCGCGGAAACGCCCGCGAAACCGCGCCCGCCCGGCCTCGTCGAGCGGGAATTCATGCGCGGGCAGCAGGCGGATCTCCCGCGTCGGATACACCGTGCGCTGGGTGTCGGGGTCGAAAGCCTTGATACTCTCGATGCACTCGTCGAACAGGTCGATGCGCAGCGGCAAGGGCGAACCCATCGGATAAAGATCGACCAGCCCGCCCCGCACCGCGAACTCGCCCGGACTTACCACCTGGGTGACGCAGGCATAACCGGCCACCGCCAGTTGCGTGCGCAGGCGCTCGACATCAAGCGCCTCGCCCTGCTTGAGAAAAAAAGTATAGGCAGCGAGGAAAGCGGGCGGCGCCATGCGGTAGAGCGCGGTGCTCGCCGGAACCAGCGCGACATCGGCTTCGCCCCGGCTGATGGCATGCAGCGTGGACAGGCGCTCGGAGATCAAATCCTGATGGGGCGAAAAACTGTCGTAAGGCAGCGTCTCCCAGTCGGGCAGCAGATGCACGCGCAGGGCGGGCGCGAACCAGCGAATTTCCTCCAGAAGCCGCTGCGCCTCGGACGGATGCGCGGTCACGACCGTCAACATCCGCCCGCGCCCCGCCAGTTCCGTGATGGCAAGCGCATCGGCGGAGCCCGCCAGCGCGGGCAAATCGAGCCGTGCGCCGGGTTTCGGCAAAGTCAGCGCGGCAAGCGTCGGTAACAGAGAAGCAAAAGGGGAGGGCATCGCGGCGGCACGGAAAAGAGCGTGATTATAGGCGGGCGCCAGGGATCGGGAATCGAATTTGATTGGCGTCACCGCGCGCCGGAGGGTCGGCCCCCATAAGCACTAACATAAAAATAGTAAATTGAGCCAAAAGTGGGTATATTTCTCCAGAGGCACGGGAGAAATGGGAGAAATAGAATGAACGAAGACAACATTCGTCAACTGATGAAGCATCTTCCGGAAGGCTACGAGGCGGCGAGCAAGGAAACAAGGGCGATGGTGCGGACGGGCAAGGTGATCCGCAAA
>JAITLI010000014.1 GCA_031277975.1 Azoarcus sp. | reverse complement strand
GACTTCTTGCAGCGTCCTCCCCACCATCAAGCGATGCGTGCGGAGCCGTGAACCAAAACTGCAAACCATGTCTTTCATGGCCCCATCCCACAGTCGTCAGAACGATCCGAATCCATGTCGCACACCCGGTCGAAGATATCCGTTCCTGGAAATCGCCATGCCCGCACAGGCTTTTGAGCACGAGCAGGCCGCGCCCGATGTCGAGCACGGATTCGACCGAACGCCGCATGTTGGCGGCGATGTCGCGCTGGATGAGGTCGGCGTTCAGTTCGCCAGCGGGCAATTCGTAGCCGACGCGAACAGCGAGCGCCATGGAGCGGTCGCAGGCTTCGGCCTCCAGCATGTCCGCCGCGATGATGTCGTTTTGCGCGGCGCGAAAATCGGCATCGAAATTGGCCGCGCCCTCGGGCGAGAGTTCGACAGTGTGTTTGGCCGCAAGCGGCTTTCTTCCTCGTGTCATTGCGACTCCTCAGGGCAATAGCGTTGCCGGGCCTCGTCGAGGCGCATTCCGGCATGGTTGATGGCGGTGAAAACCTTGACGGCCTGCTGCGGCAGGCGCGGCGTGAGCCGCCACGCGCCGGACGCCAGCCTTTCGGCCAGGCCCGCATCGCGCAGGTTGGCGAGGTCGCGGGTAATGGCGCTGGCCGGGCAGCCGATCTCCTTTGCCAGAACGCCGGGGGCGAGGCCGTTGATGACATCGGCGAAGAGCGCCAGCACGAGGCGCAGGAGGCGCTGCTGGGCGGCGTTGGTGTAGGCGTTCATCGCGCCCGCTCCACGCCGCGCCGGACATCCGCGTCCGCCAGGAACAGACGCCCGGCATCGTTTGGGCCATTCAACCCGACGAACTCATCGACGATGAAGCAGCACTTCCCGTTGCGCCTTCCAGGCGACGGGGGATTGCGAAAGGCAAACGTCGCGGCGCGGGGGTGGCCGTCATACCACCCGGTGATGATTACGGCATCGCCTTTCTTCAGGGCGAGAGGTTTCATGCCGCCCTCCCATCCGCAGGAGCGGATGGCGATCCGCCCGTCAGCAGCCCCACCTCCCGCATGCGGCGGCGGCAGGCGGTGATGGCGGCGGGGGATTTGTGGCCGGTAAGCCCGATCAGCGCGGCGCGCTTGTAGTCCGGGTGCTCGACAATCGGCTTCCAGCGCGGGCGGATCGCGTAGAGGGCGGCGGACTCGCGTTCTTTTAGGGCGGCAAGCTGGCGCTCCATCTGGCGGAAGGCCATGAGGAATCTTTCTTGCCACAGCCCTGCCTCGGCCCCAGTAAAGCGCATGCACAGATAGGCGAAACCGTCATGAGTGAGGCGGCACATCTCACGCGGCTTCCCCTGTTTGTCGAGGTAAGTCGCCGGCTCAAAATTGAGCCGGCGAAACTCATCCGAGCAGGACAGATTGGCGATGGCCCGCAGCACATTTTTGTGCCGCTTGTGAAAATGCTCGGCCACCTTCAGGCTTGTCGTGAAAATCCTGCCGTCCGAGATTTCGACGAGCAGCGTTTCGGGGAAGAGGTCGGTGTTCACGCTGCCCTCCGGGTACGGCGCAAAACGACCTGATTCGGCCAGATTTCCTGGACGGATTTGCCGATGACGCCAGCAATGGATTCTTGTAGCCGGGCCGATTTGCCGTAGCCCGCGATGATCTGCGAGATCGTTGAGGGGGTAACCTTCAGCGTCTCCGCTAGCGCTGCCTGCGTGTACCCCTTCATCCGCAGCGCCGCCTTGATTTCTTCTGGATGCATGTCTGGTATCCTTACTAAAGTTGTTTGGTGTAAGCCGCCTGTGTAAGTTGGCTTGCTTTATATTTTGGTAGAAGAATTCTACGATGTCAACAGATTTGGTAGAAAAAATCTCCGAGCGTTTTCGTGAAGAGATTACCTCGCATGGGATGTCTCTCGCTGAAGCTGCAAGGATTGCTGGAGAGCCGGGGCCGCAACGGATCAAGGACATTGTTTCCGGTAAGCAACGGTGCCCAAGCGACCTGTTGGCTAGGCTCGCCGAAACGGTAGATGTTCTCTATGTTCTGACCGGCGTCCGCAAGGAAAAGCCAGTCCCGCGCCGAGTGGATGCGCTGATTGACAACTACGAGCACCTATCCGAAGAGGACAAGCGTGCGTTGGAGCGTTTGGCGTTTAGCTTGGCGAAACAAAAGGTGATGGAGGGCGCGGCATGAGTGACGCCTCCTCCCTCCGTGTACCGCCCGGGAAGTGGGAACAGTTGCTCATTGCAGCGTGGGGCCGGGCGTAGCGGATAACACACTTCACCTTCAATACATCCACCGTCGGGGCCGGGCTGGATGTAACTGGAGTCTAGAATCCATGAAAAAAACCGTCGCATTGCTTGCCGCCGTCACCACCGTCACGGCCTGCACTTCCGTGGATGTCACGGCGGTCGACCCATCGCTGGATATGCGCCACGTCTGCATTCAGGAAAACCCGCAAGTCATGTTAAAGACCTTCATCCAGGTGTTGGAGGACGGGCTTGCGCGGAATGGCTTGACATCGGAAACGTTCAGCAGGGAAACCCCGCCGCATTGCGAATTCGTGCTTACATATACCGCCCTGCGGGCGTGGGATATCGGGCCATATATGTCACACGCGGAACTCGTTATCTGGCATAACGGGAAAAGGCTCGCGGAAGCGACGTACCATCTTGTCGGGAAAGGCGGATTCTCGCTCATGAAATGGCAGAGCACGAAAACGAAAATAGATCCTGTCATCGACCAGTTGTTCAAAGGCCGGAGGATTGCAAATCCCGTGGCGACAACGCCTCGGCCCGCGCAAGTACGGCCCGACCCCACGATGGCCCCCGCGCCCGCGCCTGCGGCACTCCCCGCGCCCGTAGCGGAGCCTGTGGCAGTTCCCGCGCCAAAACAGGAACCCGGTTTCTATGGCCACAGCGCCAGCATCGTTCCCGAAGCGCGCGCCTGCGCAAGCGCCCCCGCGCCGGTCTTGACGGCGAAGGGCGGCGGCGCGGAGACGTATTCCATTGCCTGTGACAATGGCGATGTCCTCATTGTGCGCTGCGAGCCTGGGCATTGCCGGACGTTGAAGTGACCGTGAAGACCTGAAACTAAAACGCTTTACTGTTCGACCGCCCACTGGCCCGCGCACAATCCCGGCCATCCGATCCGGGATTTTTTTGGGCGAATGGAGGCAGGCAATGGCGCGACTCAAAAGGCGGGCCGCCGATAAAAGCGGCGAACTCGCGGGCCAGGCGGACGATCTGGACATCCTCGCGCCCGAGCGCGAAATCACGGTTGGCGGCGAGACGGTGACGGTGCGCGAGTACAGCTTCGGGGCGCAACTGAAGCACGGCGCCCTGCTCGCCGCGCTGGCCGGGGCCTTGCGCCCGGCGTTGTCGCCCGCCGCGGGCGGCGCGCGGCAGGCGGGCGATTTGCTCGATGCGCTCGCGGCGCATGCCGACGAGGTGGTCGCGGCCATCGCGCTTTCGGTGGATCGCCCGCCCGAATGGGTCGCCTCGCTCAGCGGCGAAGAGGGCGAGGCGCTGGCGCTGACGTGGTGGAGCGTCAATATGGGTTTTTTCGTGCGGCGGCTCGTGACGTATCCGGCGCTGGCCGCCGCGCTCCAAAAGCCCGCCGCGCCGGATGGGGCGCCGTCTTCGCCGCCCTCGTCCGCCACGGCCACGCCCGGAGCGAACTGATGGACTACACCGCCCGCCAGTTGACGCTTTTCTACCGCGAGGCCATCCGCCACGAGCGCGAAGCGCAGGCCGCCGCCATTGTGGCGGCGAATCTGGGTTTCGCGGGCGGCAAGGAAGCGCGGCGGGCGGTGGACGCGCTGCGGCGGGAGGACTGAGATGGCCGCCGGCGATCTGACGCTCGCCCTGAGAATCCAGGCCGATCTGAGACGGGCGCATGACGATCTGGCCCGGCTGGCGGGCGGGCTGGACGCCACGGGGGAGTCCGCCCCATATGCACTAACCTAACATAGCATTGCAGCGCAATATAATTGCAAATTCCTTGTTTCAAGACGTTTTTCGATCAAGAACAGCCTACTTATCCTGGTGAAACAGTGAGCGACCTG
>JAITLI010000112.1 GCA_031277975.1 Azoarcus sp. | reverse complement strand
TGCTCATCTGCCGCAACCGCGAAGGCTACAGACAACTATGCGAACTCCTGACGCGCGCCTGGATGGAAAACAAAACGCATGGCCGCGCGATGATGCGGCGCGCATGGTTCGAGCGCGGCGCGGCGGGCGGCCTGCTGTGCCTTTCGGGCGCGCTGGCGGGCGATGTCGGGCAGGCGCTCGCCAGCGGCAACGCCGCGCTGGCCGAGCGGCTAGCGGGCGAATGGGCGCGCCTCTTCCCCGATGCTTATTACCTCGAATTGCAGCGCGCGGGCCATCCGGGCGCGGAAGCGTATGTGCAACAGGCGGTGCGACTGGCCGGGCGGCTCGGGCTGCCGGTGGTCGCCACGCATCCGGTGCAATTCCCGCGGCGCGAGGATTTCGAGGCGCACGAAGCGCGCGTCTGCATCGCCGGGGGCTACGTGCTGGCCGACAAGCGCCGCCCGCGCGAATTCACCGCCGAACAATATTTCAAGCGCCAGGAAGAAATGTGCGCGCTGTTCGCCGACCTCCCCGAAGCACTGGAAAACGCGGTCGAGATCGCCCGCCGTTGTTCGCTGACCGTGCAACTGGGCAAGAGCTTCCTGCCGCTTTTCCCGACGCCGGACGGCATGAGTCTCGATGATTATCTGGCGCGGGAGGCGCGCGCGGGGCTGGAGGCGCGCCTGGCCCAGCTTTATTCCGACGAGGCGGAGCGCGAACGGCAGCGTCCCCGCTACGAAGAACGCCTCCAGTTCGAGATCGACGTCATCATCCAGATGGGCTTCCCCGGCTACTTCCTGATCGTGGCCGATTTCATCCAGTGGGCCAAGAACAACGACGTGCCCGTCGGGCCGGGACGCGGCTCGGGAGCCGGGTCGCTGGTGGCCTACAGCCTGCGCATCACCGATCTCGATCCGCTCGAATACGCCTTGCTGTTCGAACGCTTCCTCAACCCGGAGCGGGTCTCCATGCCCGACTTCGACATCGACTTCTGCCAGGACAACCGCTATCGCGTCATCGAATACGTGCGCTCGCGCTACGGCAAGGACGCGGTGAGCCAGATCGCCACCTTCGGCACCATGGCCTCCAAGGCCGTGGTGCGCGACGTGGGGCGCGTGCTCGATCTGCCCTACGGACTGTGCGACCGCCTCTCCAAGCTGATTCCGCTCGAAGGCCCCAAGCCGGTGGCGCTCGCCAGGGCTTACGAGATGGAAGCGCAGATCGGCGAAATGATGCGGGACGACAACGACGGCGAATCCATCCAGAAACTCTGGAGCCTCGCCCAGCCGCTCGAAGGGCTGGCGCGCAACGTCGGCATGCACGCGGGCGGGGTGCTGATCGCGCCGGGCAAGCTCACCGACTTCTGCCCGCTCTACATCGCCGACGGCGGCGACGCCACGCCGGTATCGCAGTTCGACAAGGACGACGTGGAGGCCGTGGGGCTGGTGAAGTTCGACTTCCTCGGCCTGCGCAACCTCACCATCATCGAACTGGCGCTCGACTACATCGAACGCCTCGAAGGCAGCCGCCCCGACCTGATGAGCCTGGGCTTCCGCGACCCGGCGGCCTACCGTATCCTCAAGGACGCCAACACCACGGCGATCTTCCAGGTCGAATCGGAGGGCATGAAGAAGCTCCTCAGGAAGCTCGCGCCCGACCGCTTCGAGGACATCATCGCCGTGCTCGCGCTCTACCGCCCGGGGCCGCTCGGCTCGGGCATGGTCGACGACTTCATCCTGCGCAAGAAAGGCCAGCAGGCCATCGACTACTTCCACCCCGACCTCAAAGCCTGCCTGGAGCCGACCTACGGCGTCATCGTGTATCAGGAACAGGTGATGCAAATCTCGCAGATCATCGGCGGCTACACCCTGGGCGGCGCCGACATGCTGCGGCGGGCAATGGGCAAGAAAAAACCCGAGGAAATGGCCAGGCACCGCAGCATCATCGCCGAGGGCGCGCAGAAGAAAGGCTACGACCCCCGGCTGGCCGAGCGCCTCTTCGACCTGATGACCAAGTTCGCCGAATACGGCTTCAACAAATCGCACACCGCCGCCTACGCCGTCGTCACCTACCACACCGCCTGGCTCAAGGCGCACCACTGCGCCGCCTTCATGGCCGCCACCCTCTCCGCCGACCTCGACAATACCGACGCCATCAAGACCTTCGTCGAGGACGCCATCGCCAACGGCCTCGCCATCCTGCCGCCCGACGTCGACACTTCCGACTACCGTTTCGTGCCCGTCGACCGCAAGACCCTGCGCTACGGCCTGGGCGCGGTCAAAGGCGTGGGCGAACCCGCCGCGCAAGCCATCCTCGCCGCGCGCGCCGGAGGCGGCCCCTTCCGCGACCTGTTCGACTTCTGCGAGCGCATCGACCGCCGCCAGGTCAACCGCCGCGTCATCGAAGCCCTGATCCGCGCCGGCGCCATGGACGCGCTCGCCGGCCACGCCGGGCGCGACCGCGCCCAACTGATGGCGAGCGTCGCCCTGGCGATGGAAGCCGCCGAACAGCGCGCCGCCAGCGCCCTGCAAGGGGGGCTGTTCGACCTGATTCCAGAAGCGGCGGGCGCGGCGGTCGAATTCGTCCAGGCGCTGCCCTGGAGCGAGCGCGAACGGCTCAAGGAAGAAAAAACCGCCATCGGCTTCTTCCTCTCCGGCCACCCCTTCAACGCCTTCAAGGACGAAGTGCGGCGCTTCGCGCGGCGCCCCCTTGCGCAACTGACCGCCTCGCGCGACCCGGCGATGCTGGCCGGTGTCGTCATGGAAGTGCGCACCAAGGTCGGCGGGCGCGGCAAGATGGCCTTCGTCACGCTCGACGATGGCACACAGCCGCGCGAAGTCACGGTGTACAGCGAAGTGCTCGACGCGCAGCGCGGCAAGATCGTCGTCGACGACGTACTGGTGGTCGAAGGCAAAGCGAGCGAGGACGAATTCTCGGGCGGCCTGCGCATCGTCGCCGAGCGCCTGCTGACGCTGGGCGAAGCGCGCAGCTGCTACGCCCGCGCCCTGCGCCTGCGGCTCGGCGCCGATAAAACAAACGGTGGCAGCGGCGCCGACGCCGCCATCGAACGCCTCGCCGCGCTGCTCGCGCCCTTCCGCGCCTCGGGCGAGTGCGCCGTGCGAATCAGCTACCGCAACGCACAGGCCGAAGGCGAGCTGCCCTTGGGCGCGGACTGGCGGGTAAGACCAGACGACGCCCTGCTGGAGAGCCTGCGCGCCTGGCCGGCGGCGGTCGAAGTCATCTATCCGGATTGAGGCGGCCTCGCGCTATTCAAAAGAAACGCAAGTGCTCCATCATCCCCGCCATTTTCTCTCGCGGAGCCATTCTCCCGGCGGAACTCGCCAAAAGCAAAAGCCCTCCCCTCCC
>JAITLI010000035.1 GCA_031277975.1 Azoarcus sp. | reverse complement strand
TGGCTCAGCTATCCCGTTACAAATCACTCGGTAGCGGCATGGGGCGGCAATCTTCGCCTTCCCAACAGCCTGCGTTTCAAGGTGCGCCCCACGGGAAACGGTCAGTTTTCCGGCGTGATTTTCCACGTCCCCTGCCTGCCGCCGTCCGGCTTTTGCCCCAACCGTAACGCCATTCAAACGGTTTGGCGACAAGTCCATCAGTTTCTCGATAATCCGAAAAACGGCTTATCCCGGATTCAGGAGTAATTCATGAGCGAAGAAGTCCTGTGGCAAACCAAGGTCGCCGCGCGGTTGCATGATCCGGCGGAGAAGGCGCTGGTGCTGTTTCGTGATCCGGCGGGGCACGAGGGCGGCACGGTGTTCCTGCTGAAACAGAAATTGGGATTGAAAAGTTCCAGGGAAGTGCAATGGGCCGACTGGTGGGCGGCGGGCGCGGACCGTCCCGGTTGGCCGAAGGAGAATCTCGCGATCACCACGAGAACCGGAGAGCAAAAAACCATCGCCGTGGATGAAGCCGATGTCCGCTGGACAAAGGAACCCGTATTCATTCATCCGCTTACCGGACAACAGCACAAACTGGGCACTCTCGCCGACACGGACTTTCATGACATCAAGGAACGTAGCCACAGGCATATAGAGGAACTTCTCGGGAAACTGGATGTAAATCCGGAGTCGGACAATGAGGCTGACTGGCGGAAGATCCTGCTTGCCTTTTGGCGGTTCGGACACGAAATCAAGGACGAAAACCGCGATGAACGAGACGAAGGGGAAATTGGCAATCTGTGGTCGCTGCTGCCCGCCGACACGCGCATTCCCGACCATTCCATCTGGGATCATCTTGATCTGACTTCCGCTTTCGCGGGCGCGTTCGCCGCCGATCCGCAAAACGAAGCGGCGCTTCTGGCGCTCTCCATCGGGCCGGTACAGGATTTCATCGCCGCCGCGCGCAGCACGTCTGACTTGTGGGCGGGGTCGCACCTGCTCTCGCGCCTGGCCTGGGAAGCGATGCGGCCCCTTTGCGAAACATTGGGGCCGGACGCGATCCTCTTTCCCCGTTTGCGCGGCATCCCGCAAGTGGATTTATGGCTGCGGGATGAAATGAAATTGCCCGACAGCCTTTTCCAGAATTGCGAATGGAAAAAAGGCGCGACCGACGCCAATCCGCTCTTTTCCGCTGCCCTGCCCAACCGTTTCGTTGCTGTCGTGCCCGCTTCACGGGTGCGGGAACTGGCGGAGAAGTGCCAGGCAACGGTACGGGCATGGCTACAGGAAGAAGGCCGCGAGGTGCTGTCCCGCTTGCTCGCCGAGGCGGATTACGACGTGGAAACCACTTCCACGCCCTATGAACAGATGCGGGAGCAATTGCGGGGCTTTCCAGAAGTGCATTGGGCGGCGGTGCCGTTTTCGCTGATCCGCGCGGATGGCAAGGGAAAGGTCACGGATACTTCCGCCTTGAAAGCCGCCATGTCGCCCTTTTTCGGTATCGCGCCGGATGAGGAAGGCGGTTTCCTGAAAAGCCCCGCGTGGCAGGTGTTGCAACAGGAAATCGATTGGGGTGACGGCACGAAGTTTTTCACTCCCAATCCCGGCGTACTTTATCCGGCGGTATATGAACTCGCCGAACGGGCGCTTGCCGCCGCCAAATCGGCGCGGGTTTTCGACCAGCAAAAACAGGAAGGATGGCGTTGTTCGCTCACTGGCGAAGCGGAATGGCTTACCGCCAACCGCGAACAACTGAAAAAATCCTATCGCCAGCGAACCGATACCTTATGGGCCAAAATCGCGGCAAGGAAACCAGCTTGGGCGAAAAAAGGCGAGCACCTTTCAGCACTGCCCGCCATCAAGCGGCTGTGGCCGACGATTTTTGCCGAGGAAGTTGGTAAAGCGCTGAACAGCGGGGATGACGGCGCGGCGCTTCCCGTCGGCCGTTTCGTCGTCTCCACCCATACCATGGCCTTGGCCCATCAACTGGATGCGTGGCTGGAGAAGGGCGGCCTGACCGAAACAGGGTTGACGGAACAGTTGAAAGGCGCGGAGTCCGTTGCCCTGCCGCGCAAACTGTTGCAACGGCATTGGCCCAATCCCGATGCGCTGCGCGACGCCAAACGCATACCCGGGTTGCTGGACAGGGCGGACGAAAACAATGACGAAGCCGCGCGCCAGAACGCCGAACGCGGCATCAAAAAGACGCTGGAGGCCGATAATCTGGAAACATACTACGCTCTCATCATGATGGATGGCGATAGAATGGGCGAAATGCTCTCTGGCGATGGCGAAAGTCACATCACCTTCCGCGAGAGTTTTCATCCCAAGGTCAAGGTATGGTTCGACAAGGTGGCGGACACGCAACCGCTCATCGAAGAATATGGCAAACAAAAACGCCCGGTTTCCCCCAATCGCCACTTGGCAATCTCCGGCGCGCTGAATGATTTCTCGCAAACCGTCGTGCGCCATGTGATTGAATATGAACACCTTGGCCGCGTGCTCTATGCGGGCGGCGACGATGTGCTTGCCATGCTGCCAGTCGCCGATCTGCTTCCCGCCATGCAACGGCTACGGCAGGCGTACAGCGGCGCCTGCCCCGAGGGCGAAAAGATTGACTGGAAACATATAAAAAAGAAGAAAAACACACTCACATGCGGGAATGGCTTCGCTTGGCTCAACGGGCGGCTCATGCGGATGATGGGCAAGAACGCCACCGCCAGTTGCGGCGCGGTCATCGCCCACCATCTGGCCCCTTTGGCCGCTGTGATGCGCGAGTTGCGCACCGCCGAAAAACGCGCCAAGAATGAAGGTGGGCGCAATGCCTTTTCGATCACCGTCATCAAGCGTTCCGGCGGCACTTTGTATCTCACCGAAAAATGGGGCGAGGCTGTTGCCACGCTTGAAAAGCTGATCGTTTTCTTGCGCGCCGAAGACGTTTCCCGCCGCGCGGTGTATCACACGCTGGAATGGTTGAAAGATTTGCCCGAACCCGGGGACGGCCCGGAATTGCTGCAAAGGATGCTGGCTTTTCAACTGGATCGACAGTCGGGGAAACAAGGGAAATCGCTGGGCGCGGCAAGACTCGCCAAACAATTGACTGAACTGGTACTGCGACGGCCCAAGGATAAACAGCGCAAATGGCTGGAAAACTTCCTCACCGTTGGCGAATTCCTTGCCCGTGAAATCCGCTCCACCCTGGTCGACACAAAAGGCGCAGCCCCGGCCAGCGGCGAAAAAGAAGGAGAGGCGGCATGAGTACACTTTTCCTCGAACCGCTGGACGTGCTCTTCCTGCGCGGCAACAAGCTTTTCGGCGATCCCGGCAGTTACGGCGAGGCGTTGCTGCCCCCCTGGCCCTCGGTCGCGGCGGGCGCCTTGCGCAGCCAGATGCTGGCCGACGCGGGTATCGACCTCGCGGCGTTCGCCAAGGGTGAAATTTCCCGCCATCCCGTCCTTGGCACGCCGGAAAACCCCGGCTCTTTCGCCGTGACGGCCTTCCATCTGGCGCGCAAGACGGATGGAAACGTCGAACCCCTGTTCGCGCCGCCCGCCGACCTGATCCTCGAAGCGCCGCGAGAGGAGACGCCGCGGCGGGAAGAGGAAAGGGGAAAAGAAAAGGAAGAGGACGCACCGCCCCAGGTACGCGCGCTCGATCCCCATCCCGCGCCGCAGGGCATCCTCACGTCCTTCCCTTTGCCCCGCCTGCCCATCCTGGCGCAAGAGAAGCGCGGCAAACCCGCCTCGGGATACTGGCTCACGGCATCAGGTTGGGCGCGCTATCTCGCGGGAGCATTGCCCGATCAAAAAGAGCACTGGGTCGGGAGCGCCAGACTGTGGAAGATCGACGAGCGCATCGGCATTGGGCTGGATGCCGCCACGCGCAGCGTGAAAGCCCCGACCCGGCGCACGGCTGGCGGGTGCCGACTGGATGCCGCCACGCGCAGCGCGAAAGAAGGCAATCTCTTTTCCGTGCAGGCCGTTGCTTTCCTGCGCGACGTGGGCTTTCTGGCGGCCATCGAAGGCGACGGCGGCGAAGCGCCCCGGAGCGGCAGCCTGCGCTTGGGCGGCGATGGACGCGCTGCGGCGCTCTCCGCGGCGGAAACGACATTCCCCGAAACGGACATCGCAGCCATCGCGCGTGACCGCCGCTGCCGCCTGATCCTGAGCACGCCCGGCATTTTCGAGGCCGGCTGGCTGCCCACGGGTGCGATACAAGACGGTAACAGCGGTAGCGGCGGCGTTACTTTCAACCTGCATGGCGTGCGCGCCCGGCTGACCGCCACCGCCGTGCCGCGCTTTGCCACCGTTTCCGGCTGGGATCTGGCCAAATGGCAACCCAAATCCGCCCAACGCGCCGCACCCACAGGCAGCGTATATTGGCTGGAAGACATCGAAGCGGACGAAGCAGCGCTGAAACGCCTGATCGCGGAAGGGCTGTGGGAAACGCGCGACCAGAACCCGACGCGGCGCGTCGAAGGATTCAATCGCTGCGCGCTGGCGGCGTGGCGTCAAGAATAAAGGAGGCAGACATGCAAGCCTACAAACTCAATACTCATATCCCGGCCAATCATCGCCTCGAAATCGCCTTGCCGGAGCGTTTTCCGGACGGCGAGGCGGAGGTCATCGTCCTGGCCAGGCAACAGCCATCGAATACGGATACGCAGGCGCGGCCGGTTCATGCACTGGAAGATTTTTTTGTCTGGCTCGACCGGCAACCACCGGGACCGCACAGCGAGGAAGAAATCGAAGCGTGGATTCGTGAAGAGCGCAATGCCTGGGGAGATGATTGATGCGCGCATATCTCGACAGTTGCGTGTTGATTCATCTCATCGAGCAAAGTCCCTTGCACGGAACAACCATCAAGGCCGCATTGAAACAATGTCGCCCCCAAATGTGCTGGACAGCGCTGACGCGCCTGGAATGCCGTACCAAACCGTTGCGCGAGAACAACCATGTCCTGCTGGCGCGCACCGATGGCTTTTTTGCGCAGCCCGACGCGATATTCCCTGATCTCACCGCGAGCGCCTATGAATTCGCCACCGAATTGCGCGCCCGCCACCGCCTGAAGACCCCCGACGCTCTGCACTTGGCCGCCGCCATACAGTCTGGATGCGAGGAATTCTGGACCAACGACCACCGCCTGGATACGGCGGCGGACGATCATCTCAAAACCGTCACCCTCTGAAACTTCGCAAAGGATTCCCACCATGTTCGAAAAACACGCCGCCCTTTTTCTTTACACCGTCAGTCCCGTCCACATGGGCGCGGGGCAAGCCATCGGAGTCATCGACAACCCCATCCAGCGCGAACGCCACACCCGCCACCCCAGCTTCGCCGGTTCCGGCATCAAGGGCGCTGTGCGGCATGGATTCGAGGCGCTTTTCAACGGCGCGGAAAATGCCTGCATTGACCAGCTTTTCGGCCCCGAGGCAGGCAGCAATACCCTGCACGCGGGCGCGGTAAGCTTTGGCGACGCGCAGCTCATCGCCCTGCCCGTGCGCGCGCTCAGGGAAGGCTATGTGTATGCCACCTGCCCACAGGCGCTGGCGCGGACGCAACGGCTTTTGAAATTGATCGGTCGTGCCGCGAACTGGCCGGAACTACCCAAAGTCGATGAAGGGAAATGCCTGATCGCCAATCCCAAGCTGCTTACCGGCGACAAGTTGCATCTGGAAGCGTTTGAATACACGGCGCTTCCCTTGGCCCAGGCCGCACCGCTGGCGCAAATCGCCGCCGACCTCGCCAAGCGCGCTCTGCCAGTTGACGAGGCTTGCTCCTTCTTCCGCGAAAAGCTGGAACACGACCTCGCCGTGCTCTCCGATACGGATTTCGGTTATTTTTCCGAAAACGCCACGCTGGTCGAAACTCATGTGCGTATTGATGAAAAAACCGGTACAGCCAGCGATGGCGGCCTTTTCTACACCGAAAACCTGCCGCCGGAATCGCTCCTCGTCGCGCCCATGCTGGCCAGCAAATCCCG
>JAITLI010000034.1 GCA_031277975.1 Azoarcus sp. | reverse complement strand
CAGGGTGTCGATGCCGAGACGGTGGAAGATGACCGACAGTTCGTTCATCAGGGCGATGTTGAGGTCGCGCTGGGTGTTTTCGATGACTTTGGCCGCTTCGGCGACTTTGATCGAACTGGCCGGATGCACGCCGGCGGTGATGATGGAGGCGTACATGCGGCGCACGGTCTCCAGCGTTGCCGGGGTGTCGCCCGTGGCAATCCAGATTGGCGCGGTGCGCGCTGTCGCGGGGGGCTCAGGGGATCACTGTATGGAAGAGCGGCCCCCATGGCCCCGGCTCGCCCTTGGCGTTCTCGAAGCGGACGCAGAAGTAGACGGTCTTGCCGCTGTCGTCGGCCGGGAAGTCGAACTGTTCTTTCTGGCGGCGGGTGAAGCGGGAGTGGGGCAGGTCGTCGCCCGTGAGCGGCGGTTCGATCAGTTCCCGTCTGCCTTTGCTCGCGGCCTCCGGCGTGGCGCCGCCCGGCGGCATCACGCCGTAATAGATTCTGTAGCCATAGTCGCTGTGGTGGGGGTCGGGCGGCGCGCCGGGGACGGCGTGCAGGTGCAGGGCGAGCAGATGCACGCCAAGGATGTCGATGTCCGCTTCGGCCTGCGCGGTGGGCGGGGGGACGGGGGTGGGCGTGGTGTCGCGGGCGTGGATGCCCATTTCTTCCCGCGCCGTCTCGGGCATCTTGGTGTTGAAACGGATGCGCTCGTTGGCGAATTTGCGCATGGCGGCGATGGCGTCTTTCTTGGCTCTGTCCTTGGCCAGGCGATTGATGTGCGTCTTGCTGGTTTCGTAGGCGGTGCGCGCGGTGAGAAAGGCGGTGAGGGTGGTGTTGGTGGCGGTGCATTCCTGGGCGACCCAGCCGTATGCGGCTTGGGTGGCGGCGTTGGTGAGCCTGGGTTGCCAGAGGGCGATGAGGTCGAGGAGGTCGCCCTCCCGGGTCGGAATCCAGTCGTTTCTTGGTGCCATTCACGCATCTCCTTCACGCCCATCGGGCGGTATGAAGTGTTGATTAATGAAGAATATTTCTTGCCCGCACAAAAAAACCGCCCGCCTTGAGGCCGTAAAATCCGGGTTTCTGGCTGTAAACCTTGAGTTTTAAACTGTAAACCTTGAGTTTCAAGTCGTAAAACTTGAGTTTTAAACTGTAAAACTCAAGTTTTGAACTGTAAACCTTGAGTTTCAAGTCGTAAACCTCAAGTTTTGAACTGTAAAACTCGGATTTCAAACTGTGAAATTCGCGTTTCAAGCCGTGAAGGCCGACCCTCGCGGCGGTCTTCCCATCCTTCCCGGTCATCATGGTCAGGCGCTGTGCGGATGGTACACATATTCCGGTGGGAAAGGGGGGCGCGCGGTTCGTATGGTCGAACCTTTCTTCCGGCCTTCGGCCACTTTCCGCGGGGGGCGCGGGGCGTTGTCTGGCGGGATTCGTCATTGCGAAGCGCGGGGCGAGGCGCTCTGCTCGTCAGGCGTTTCGTCGGGAGCGCGGGGCGCGGCTTTCAGCGTGTGGCTTCCGCCCAACAGTTTGGCGTCTCGAACAGGCGTACGCGTTCGAGGCGCGGGGCGTCGCCATAGCTGTCGCGGTAGGCCGCGTCGAGCAGGCGGAAAGCCTCGGCGGCCAGGTTTTCGGCGGTGGGTACGGTGTCGAGGATCACGGTCTTGTGGCCGGGCAGGGTGGCGAGGAATTCCACTACGCGGGTGTCGCCGCGCCAGACGAGGAAGGCGTGGTCCCAGCGCGCGATGAGTTTTTCCCGGGCGATGCGTTTGACTTCGCCGAAGTCCATGACCATGCCGTTGAGCGCGCTGCCGGGCGCTTCGATGATGCCGCCGCCGAGGCTGATTTCGATCACGTAGCGATGGCCGTGCAGGTGGCGGCACTGGCTGGCATGGTCGGGGATGCGATGGCCCGCGTCGAATTCGAGACGGCAGGTGATGAGCATGGCTTTTCTCACAGGGATGGCGCGGATTATAACAGCGCTCTCGCGCCGGACGGCTCTGGAGCGTATCATTACAGCTTTATCGAACGGTGTATTCCGGGTCGTCGGCGGTTCAGGCGGGCGACACGGGGAGGAGAAAACCACCATGCCTTTCATGCCTTGGTCCGATGCGTTTGTATTGGGCATCGAATCCATAGACAATCAGCATCGCTGGCTGGTCGATGCGACCAATCGCCTTTACGACGAAATCGAGACCCGCAACCCCGAACGGGGTGTATTGAAGGAAATCCTGGAAGGACTGGTGGATTACACCGTCAACCATTTCATCGTCGAAGAGGACCTTTTCAACCGCTTGGGTTATCCCGAAGAAAAGAACCATCGCGCGCGGCATGATGAATTCGCCCGCCAGGCGCTTGAATTGTTGCTCAGGTTCGAGAAAGGCGAGCCGGTTTCGGATGAAATGCTCGGGTTTTTGCAGGACTGGCTGATCAAGCATATTTTGCGTGACGACAAGGCTTACGTGCCTTTCCTGAAAGAGAAAGGCGTCAATTGAAAAGCCTCCCCGGCGGATGTTTCCCGCGGGGCGGAGATTCATCGCGGGGATGTTTCTTCCGGCCCGGACGGATTCCGGCCGGAGACCTTCCCCTTCC
Source organism: Azoarcus sp. (assembly GCA_031277975.1). Classification (GTDB taxonomy): domain Bacteria; phylum Pseudomonadota; class Gammaproteobacteria; order Burkholderiales; family Rhodocyclaceae; genus WRNU01. The sequence continues at coordinate 9,632 of JAITLI010000034.1, read as the reverse complement.
GGGGATGGGCGGGCGCGGCGGGGGGGTGCCCTTCCATGCCGTGCCGCCCGGTCACGGGTGTGGACTGGACTGAGACATCATGCGCTTTCCCGATTTTCTGCGCCGCCTGTTTCGCCCCGCCGCGCGCGCGGCTTCGGGCATGCGCGAGCATGTCGTCCAGTGCATGGGGCCGCATGGGCTGCATCGCATGGCCTACACGGAATGGGGCGATCCCGCCAATCCGCGGGTCTTGCTCTGTGTGCATGGGCTGACGCGCAACGGACGCGATTTCGACGTTCTGGCACAGGCCCTGTCCGGCGAATACCGGGTCGTCTGCCCGGACGTGGTCGGGCGCGGGCGCAGCGACTGGCTGGGGGTGAAGTCCGACTACGCCTTCCCGCTCTATGTTTCGGACATCATCACGCTCATCGCGCGCCTGGGCGCGCGCCATGTCGATTGGGTCGGTACCTCGATGGGCGGCGTGATCGGCATGCTGCTCGCCGGCCAGCCGCATACGCCGGTGCGCCGCCTCGTCCTCAACGACGTGGGGCCGCTGATCAGCGCGGAGGCGTTGCGCCGCATCGGGCGCTACATCGGGCGCGCGCCGGTGTTCGCCACCATGGACGAGGCCGAGGATTACCTGCGCCGGATCGGCGCCGGCTTCGGCCCGCTCACCGACGCGCAATGGCGCCATCTCGTCCGCTACAGCGCCCGTCCGGTCGACAAGGGCTATGCGCTCCTGTATGACCCCGGCCTGGGCGAGGCTTTTCATCTGATGCCCATCCTGCTCGATGTCGATATATGGAACGCTTTCGAGCATATCCGTCATCCGGTGCTGGCGCTGCGGGGGGCGGAATCGGATGTCCTCACGCGTGCCACTTGGCTGGCGATGGGCAAGCGCGGCCCGCGCGCAACACTCGTCGAATTCCCCGGTATCGGACATGCGCCGATGCTGATGGCCGAGGACCAGATCGCGGCCATCCGGGATTTTCTGCTCGGCCCGCCGGCGACGGACCGCTGACCGCGCCCGCGGCCCGCATCATGGAGGATGGCGATGCCGGATTTTGTACCGGGGTATGCTCTTGGCGATATGCGCGCCGCGCTGCTGTTCCCCTTCATCGGGGAACGTCTCCTGATCGGCTCCGGTGGCGAATTGCCGTCCTCGCAAGCCTTGCGGGAGTTGGGCGAGCCGCTGCGGGCGTTTTGCTTCGGCGCGGTGGCGGGGCGTGCGTGCGTGCTGAAAGCCTGGCCGCCCGGCCTGCCTCTTCCCGCCGGTCTGTTGAACGGGGATTATCGCGGCTTGTGGGGGCGCTGGCCGCCGGAACGGCTCGCCGCGTTCGTCCGCGCCCGCCAACTCGCCGCCTGGGCGTTGCACAATCGCTTTTGCGGCGCGTGCGGGCAGGCGATGGCGATGAGCGCGGCGGAAATCGCCTGCGTCTGTCCCGCGTGCGGCCATAAAGCCTATCCGCGCGTCTCGCCGGTCGCCATCGGTCTGGTCGTCAAGGGCGGCGAAATACTGCTGGCGCGCTCGCCGCATTTCGCGCCCGGCATGTATAGCGCGCTGGCCGGATTTGTCGAAGCGGGCGAGAGCGCCGAAGAATGCCTGCGCCGCGAGTTGCGGGAAGAGGCGGGAATCGAAATCGGCGATATCCGCTATTTCGGCAGCCAGTCGTGGCCTTATCCGCATTCCCTGATGATCGGTTTCATTGCCGATTATCTGGGCGGCGAACTCGTCGCCCAGGAAGGCGAAATCGAGGATCTCGGCTGGTTCGGTTTCGACCGCCTGCCCGTGCTGCCGCATCCCGCTTCGCTGGCCCGGCGCATGATCGAATGCGCGCGCGCCGCGCTGGTGGAGAAAACGCGGCCACCGTGACCAGTTACATGAAACATGTGCATGATGGATGGGGCATGCCGCATCCTGCGCGCGGCGCTGTGCTCTAATATCGCACTACTTGCACTGTACTACCTGTCGTCATTTTTCCGGAGGCATCCCGTGAGTCAGGAACAAGAGCGATTCCGGCTGGTCACGCGCAGCGATTTCGATGGTCTGGTCTGCGCCGTGCTTTTGAAAGAACTCGATCTCCTCAACGAAATCAAGTTCGTCCACCCCAAGGACATGCAGGACGGTCTCATCCAGATCACCGGGCGCGACATCACCACCAATCTCCCCTATGTTCCCGGCGCGTACCTGGCCTTCGACCATCATCTGTCCGAGGTCATCCGCAATCCCGGCGAGCGCGAAAACTACATCATCGACCCCGATGCGCCTTCCGCCGCGCGGGTGGTCTATAACTATTACGGCGGCAAAAGTACTTTCCCCAATATCTCCGACGAGATGATGGCGGCGGTGGACAAGGCGGACAGCGCCAATTTCAGCAGCGAAGACATTCTCGAACCCAGGGGGTGGGTGCTGCTCAATTATCTGATGGATTCCCGCACCGGACTGGGGCGTTTCCGCGAATTCCGCATCAGCAACTACGTGCTGATGATGCAATTGATCGGCTATTGCAAACAGCACAGCATCGACGAGATACTGGAACTCCCCGACATCGAGGAACGCAAGAACCTTTATCTGCAACACGCCGACAAGGCAAAAGAACAAATCAAACGCCGCACGACCGTGCATGGCAATCTTGCCGTGCTGGATTTGCGCGACGAAGAGGTCATCTACACTACCAATCGTTTCGTGATCTACGCGCTTTTTCCAGAAATCAACATTTCCATCCACGTCATGTGGGGGCTGAAAAAGCAGAATACTGTCTTCGCCACCGGCAAATCCATTTTGAACCGTTCCAGCAAGACCAATATTGGCGAACTCATGCTCGCATATGGCGGCGGCGGACATCAGGCGGCGGGAACCTGCCAGATTGCGAACGACAAGGCGGACGAAGTGCTTGGCGAGCTGATCGCGCGGATCAACGCGGACGGTTGAGCGGAGAAGCGCCTTGCGCCGGGTAATCCGCCGGCGCAAGGCGGAAAGCATTCAGCGTTTTCGCGCCGTGGGCAGGTCCGTGCAGCTTCCGTGCGCTACTTCCGCCGCCAGGCCGATGGATTCGCACAGGGTCGGGTGGGGGTGGATGGTCTTGCCGATGTCGAGCGCGTCCGCGCCCATTTCGATGGCGAGACAGATTTCGCCGATCAGTTCGCCCGCGTGCGCGCCGACGATCGCGCCGCCGAGGATGCGGCGCGTTTCGGCCTCGAAGAGGAGCTTGGTGAAACCTTCTTCCGCGCCGCTGGCGATGGCGCGGCCGCTGGCGGCCCAGGGGAAGACGGCTTTTTCGAACCGGGTTCCGGCGGCCCGCAACTGCTCTTCGCTCTGGCCCGCCCAGGCGATTTCGGGGTGGGTGTAGGCGACGCCGGGGATTTGCAGGGCGTCGAAGGCGGATTTTTTCCCGGCGGCGGCTTCCGCCGCGACGTGGCCTTCATGCACGGCCTTGTGGGCGAGCATGGGACTGCCGGTGATGTCGCCGATGGCGAAGATGTGCGGGACGTTGGTGCGCCGCTCCTGGTCGACTTCGATGAAGCCGCGTTCGGTCACGCACACGCCCGCGTTTTCGGCGGCGAGTCTCTTGCCGTTGGGGGCGCGGCCCACGGCGACGAGGACGCGCTCGAAGGTTTCCTTTTCGCCGCTGGAATAGGTGATCTCGATGCCTTGCGCACCGGCGCTGGCGGCGGTGACGCCGGTGTTGGTCAGGATGCGCGCGAAGCGATGGGCGTTTTTCTTTTCCCAGACTTGCACGAGGTCGCGGTCCGCGCCGGGCATGAGGCCGCCGCCCAGTTCCACTACGGTGATGCGCGCTCCCAGGGTGCTGTAGACGGTGGCCATTTCCAGTCCGATGATGCCGCCGCCGATGACAAGCATGTTGCGCGGGATCGCGGTCAGGGCCAGCGCGCCGGTGGAGTCGATGATGCGTTCGTCCCGCGGCATGCAGGGGAGCGCCACGGCGTGCGATCCGGCGGCGATGATGGCCTGGGCGAATTTCACCACCTGCTTGTTGCCATCGGCGGCGGTGATTTCGAGGCGGTGGGGGTCGAGGAATCGTCCGGCGCCTCGCAGGTGTTGCACTTTGCGGCCTTTCGCCATGCCCGCGAGGCCGCTGGTGAGTTTCCTGACGACGTTGTCCTTGTGGGCGCGCAGGGCGTCGAGGTCGATGGCGGGGGGGGCGAAGCGCACGCCGGCGGCGGCGATGCGTCCGGCTTCCCCGATCACGGCGGCGATGTGCAGGAGCGCCTTGGAAGGGATGCAGCCGACGTTGAGGCAGACGCCGCCCAGGGTGGCGTGGCGTTCCACGAGCACGGTCTTCAGGCCCAGATCGGCGGCGCGGAAAGCAGCGGAATAACCGCCGGGGCCGCCGCCCAGCACCAGCAGGTCGCAGTCGATGCCGCCATTGCCGGAAGGCGCGGGCGATGCGGCGGTTTTGTCCGCGCTTTCTGGCGCGCTTTGCTCCGCATCCGTTTGCAGGCGAATCAGCGGGCTGCCTTCGGAGACGCGCTCGCCCAGCGTGATCAGCACCTCCTTCACGACGCCCGCAACGGCGGCGGGCACGTCCATCGTCGCCTTGTCGGATTCCAGCGTCACGAGCGCGTCGTCTTCCGCCACCGCGTCGCCGGGTTTCACGAAGATGTCGATGATGGGCACATCGGAAAAGTCGCCGATGCCGGGTACTTTGATGTCGATGATCGGGGGCATGGTTTGTCTCCTTGGGACTGGTTTTTACAGCGTTACCCGCCGGAAATCCGCCAGCAATTGTGCGAGGAAGACATTGAAGCGCGCCGCCAGCGCGCCGTCGATGATGCGGTGGTCGGCGGTGAGCGAGAGTGGCAGGATGAGCCTCGGCTGGAATGCCTTGCCATCCCAGACGGGTTTGATCGCCGCGCGGTTGACGCCGAGGATCGCCGCTTCCGGCGCGTTGATGATGGGCGAGAAGGATGTGCCGCCGATGCCGCCGAGGCTGGAAATCGTGAAGCTCGCGCCTTGCATGTCGGCGGGTTTCAATTTGCCTTCGCGGGCCTGGCGGGCGAGTTCGGCGGCTTCCGCCGCGATCCCGGAAATGCCTTTCTTGTCGGCATCCCTGAGCACCGGCGCCACGAGGCCGTTTGGCGTGTCGGCGGCGAAGCCGATGTGGAAATACTTTTTCAGGATGAGCTTGTCGCCATCCAGCGAACTGTTGAATTCAGGAAAGACTTGCAGTGCCTTGACGCTGGCCTTGATGAGAAAGGCGAGCAGGGTGAGTTTCGCGCCGCCGCTTCTTTCATGCTCCTTGTTGATCTGGACGCGGAAGGCTTCCAGGTCGGTGATGTCGGCGTCTTCGTGGTAGGTCACGGCGGGAATCATCACCCAATTGCGCGCGAGATTTTGCCCGGAAATTTTCTGGATGCGCGACAGGGGGCGCGTTTCGATTTCACCGAATCTGGAGAAATCGGTTTTCGGCCACAGCGGGAGATCAAGACCGCCGCCGGGCGCGTTTGCCGTCAAGGCGCTTTTGACATGGGCGTTGACATCCTGTTTGAGAATGCGGCCATTGGGGCCGCTGGGCGTGATTTTGGCAAGATCGGCGCCCAGTTCGCGGGCGTAGGCGCGCACGGACGGAGAGGCGTGCGCCTTGCCGCCCGGCGGCGGGGCCGCTGGCGCGGAAACGGCGGGAGCGGATGCCGCGCCCGGCGGCGGCGCGGCCTGTGTGTCCGGCCCGGACGCCGGAGCGGGCGTGGGCGCCAGGGCGGAAGGGGAGGGCGCTTGCGCACCGGTTTCCACGCGCACCAGCAGCGTCCCCTCGGAAACGCGGTCGCCCAGTTTGACCAGCACTTCTTTTACCGCTCCGGCGGCGGTGGCGGGCACGTCCATCGTCGCCTTGTCGGATTCCAGCGTCACGAGCGCGTCGTCTTCCGCCACCGTGTCGCCGGGTTTCACGAAAATGTCGATGACGGGCACATCGGAAAAATCGCCGATGTCCGGCACTTTGATGTCGATGATGCTCATGAGCGGTTCTCCCCGGTTTGGTCGTGTATGTTCGTGGCGTGATGATTCATGGGTTTCCGGCGGATCGGGCCTTGCTTGATTCAGGGAATGTCGAAGACGCCGTTCATAGCGGGGTATGCATCGAAGGATAAATTCTTGTGACGCCGTTTTTCAATGAGACGGCGCTCATCCTGTTCATTGGCCAGGCCCCGTCGCGGCCCGATGCGAATCCAGATGCGTTTTCAAGGCCGCTTGCTTCGCCGTCATCCCGTGCGCCAATGAACAAAATCCCGGGCTGTTCGTGTCCCGGCAAATCATTGGCGAACGCGCAGACCGCCTGACGCGCTCTTTTTGACATATCGTTTTTGCAGGACTCTTTTCTTTCCACGCGATCGGACTCCAGGTCATCCAGGAGTTCGAGCAACTGCCGGTCTGTCAACCTTTCCATAATGAGCTTTTGCGTTTTTCAGACCGTGAGCGGATTCGGCTTGTCCGCATCCAGCCCATACTTGCCGATGGCCTTCGCGACTTTCTCGCGCGCGAGCATTCCTTCATCGGCGAGCGCCTTCAGCGCCGCCACCGTCACCCAATGGCGGTCGACCTCGAAAAAGCGGCGCAAGGCTTCCCGCGTGTCCGAACGCCCGAAACCATCCGTGCCCAGCGTCACATAACGTTGGCGGATGAAAGGCCGGATTTGCTCGGCGTAGAGGCGCACGTAATCGGTCGCGGCGATGACCGGGCCCTTGGCGTTTCCCAGGCACTTTTCGACGTGCGAAGCCCTGGGCGCTTCCAGTGGATGCAGCAGATTCCAGCGCGCGATATCCTGTCCTTCGCGGGTCAGCACATTGAAACCGGGGCAGCCCCAAAGATCGGCTTCCACGCCCCAATCCTTTTTCAATAGCGCGGCGGCGGCGATAACTTCGCGGAAGATGCTGCCGGAGCCGAGCAATTGCACCCGCGGCCCTTCGGAAGTGTCCCCTTTCCTGAACAGATACAGTCCCTTGACGATGTCGGCTTCCGCGCCCGCGGGCATTTCGGGGTGTTCGTAATTTTCGTTCATCACCGTGAGGTAATAGAACACATCCTCCTGTTCCCGATGCATGCGCCGCAGCCCGTCCTGCACGATGACCGCCACTTCGTATTGAAAGGCCGGGTCGTAACTCACACAATTGGGAATCAGATTGGCAAGCACCAGGCTGTGGCCGTCCTCGTGCTGCAAACCTTCGCCATTCAGGGTGGTGCGGCCCGCCGTGCCGCCGACCAGGAAGCCGCGCGAGCGTTGATCGCCCGCCGCCCACACGAGGTCCATCGTGCGCTGGATGCCGAACATGGAATAGCAGATATAGAAAGGAATCATCTGTACGCCATGCACCGAATACGCCGTGGCGGCGGCGATCCAGTCGCTCATCGCGCCCGCTTCGTTGATGCCTTCCTGTAAGATCTGGCCGGTCTTGGATTCCTTGTAGAACATCAATTGGTCGTGATCTTCCGGCACGTATTTCTGGCCTTCCTGGTTCCAGATACCGTATTGGCGGAACATGCCTTCCATTCCGAACGTGCGCGATTCATCCGGCACGATGGGCACGATATGGCGGCCAATGCCCTTGTCCCGCAACAAGATGTTCATGATGCGCACCAGCGCCATCGTGGTGGAAAGTTCGCGCCCTTCGCCGGACGCCTTCAAGAGCGCCTCGAACGCGGAAAGCGGCGGCACGGCCAGTGGCGCGGCTTTTTTGCGCCGTTGCGGCAGATAGCCGCCCAATCTGGCCCGGCATTGCTGCATGTATTGATATTCGGCGGAATTTTGCGGGAATTTCAGATAGGGCAATTGATCGAGCCGTTCATCGGGCACCGGCAAATGAAAACGGTCGCGGAAGCGGGCAATGGCTTCGTGATCCATTTTCTTTTGCTGGTGCGAGATGTTCATCGCCTCGCCCGCCGCGCCCATGCCGAATCCCTTGATGGTTTTCGCCAGGATCACGGTCGGTTGTTCCCTGTGGTTCACGGCGGCGGCATAGGCGGCGAAAACCTTGAAAATATCGTGCCCGCCGCGATTCAATTGCCAGATGTCGTCGTCCGTCCAGTCGGCGACCAGTTCCTTCAATTCTGGCGTATTGAAAAAATGTTCGCGCACATAGGCACCGTTTTTCGCCTTGAAAGTCTGGTATTCGCCATCGCAGGCTTCCATCATGCGTTTCTTGAGAATGCCTTTCTTGTCGCGCAAGAGCAGCGCGTCCCAATGCGTTCCCCAGATCACCTTGATGACATTCCAGCCCGCGCCCCGGAAAAGCGCCTCCAATTCCTGGATGATCTTGCCATTGCCGCGCACCGGCCCGTCGAGCCGTTGCAGGTTGCAATTGATGACGAAAATCAGGTTGTCCAGTTTTTCCCGGCCTGCCAGGTCGATCGCGCCCAGCGCCTCCACCTCGTCCGTTTCGCCGTCGCCGAGGAAAGCCCATACCTTGCGCTTTTTCGCGGCGGCATCGTCGATCAGTCCCCGGCTGGCGAGGTATTTCATGAAACGGGCCTGGTAAATCGCCTGGATCGGCCCCAGCCCCATCGAAACGGTGGGGAATTGCCAGAAATCCGGCATCAGCCAGGGATGCGGATAGGAAGAAATCCCCTTGCCGCCCGTCTCCTGGCGGAAATTGTCCAGTTGTTCCTCTGTGAGTCGTCCGAGCAGGAAGGCGCGCGCATAAATGCCCGGAATCGAATGTCCCTGGAAAAAAACCAGATCGCCATCCGATTGTACCGACGGCGCTTTCCAGAAATGCGCAAATCCCACGTCGTAGAGCGCGGCGGCGGAAGCGAACGAAGCGATATGGCCGCCCACGTTGGTGTGCTTGTTGGCGCGCACCACCATCGCCATGGCGTTCCAGCGGATGTAGGAATGGATTTTGATTTCCATGTCCGGATTGCCGGGATAACGCGGCTGCCGGTCGGCGGGGATGGTGTTGATGTATTCGGTATTGGCGCTGTAGGGAATCTCCGCCCCCGCCTCGCGCGCCGTGGCGATCAGGGATTCGATCAGATAATGCGCGCGATCCGCGCCTTCCCTTTCGATCACGGCGGCAAGCGCATCCACCCATTCCCGCGTCTCCACGGGGTCTTTGTCGGTCAAGTGCGGAATAACGGGCAATTGCGCCACGGCGTGTCTCCTGTTCGATGCCTGGCGCAGACGGGCAGGCGGCGGATTCATGAAAGGTACGACATGCTAAGAGTTGCACCGGAGTAACGCAAACAGGCGCATTCACGATTCTTCGCGTTTCATTTGCGCCGGAGGCGGGCATTGCGCGCGCCTCATGACGGCGATATGATCCGGATCATGGCTATGTCGCATGACGCCCGCTACCGGCGTCTCTTCTCCCATGCCGTGGCGATCCGCGATCTCCTCGCCCGCTTCGCGCCGGGGCCGTGGTTGCGGGACGCCGATTTCTCCGCACGGAACGCGACCTGCACGCGGCGCTGCGCGCCTTGTGCGAACTGCTCGCCGCGCCCGAAATGCGCCCGCTGGCAAAAGACTTCGAGGAATGGATCAACGCCTACTTGCGGCACACGGTTCCGGCTTCTACCATTGATCGGATACAGGACATTCTGGAGGGCAAGGGCATGTTGGCCGAACGCATCGGAGGGTGGTTCGAATGGGCGTTGCATGTCGAGGAACGAGCCTTGCATGCGGAGGAGAAGGCTCTGCACG
>JAITLI010000182.1 GCA_031277975.1 Azoarcus sp. | reverse complement strand
ATCCACGCGGCGGTTCCACTCTCCGAAGCGCCGGGGCGGCCTGCGGGGGCATGTGGATTGCCGCGGGCCTGCGGCCCTCGCAATGACGAGGGGTGGGCGTCATTGCGAGGCGCGCGGCGTCGAAGGAGGATGTCGTCATTGCGAGGCGCGAAGCGCCGTGGCAATCCAGTTCGTTTCATCCGGTGCGTGAGCGCCGCTGATTTCTTTGCGGGGGTGTGGAGAGGCATTCCCTGTTTCAATCGGCGGCGCTCGCGCGCCGGATGGAACGACGCCCTCTTGCGTTCGTTATTGAGCAAAGTATTGATTTTACGGGGAATATTTCCCGTGATGAGTGTTATATCGCGTGCTTTCCCGGCCATGAAGCGTGCTTTCTTGACCATAAAGCATGCTTTCTTGGCCATAAAGCATGCTTTCTTGATCGCAACGCATGCTTTCTTGACCATAAAGCACGCTTTCTTGACCGCAAAGCATGCTTTTCTCGCCATAAAGCGTGCTTTCCTGACCGCAAAGCGTGCTTTCCCGAGCATGAAGCGTGCTTTCCTGTATCGATCGCCAGCGTTCCTGTCTGTGCTGTACCGTATGGGGCGAGGGAGGCTTTTCATCCAGTGTGAATTTCACGCGGGTATATGCGGATGCTTTCCATTGGGCCATCGTTTCCGGCCTTCGGCTCTCCTTGCCCAGTTCCTTCCATTCGGCGCGATTATGATGACGGCCCGCGGGAATGAACGTTTGCGTGATAGCCGGGTAACATTCCCTCTAAAATTTCGCGCTCATCCGTGCGATCATTCGGCTTTTCACCCATGCTCACGGAGCAGGAGAAGCGTTCGCACATGGAATCTTCCGGGATGTCTGAGCCGGCGTCTATACCCCCCGCGCCCGCGTTGTCATGGACGCGGCGTTTCGTCCGTCCGTTTGCCTGGTGTGCGCTGGCGCTGGCGCTTTATGCCGTACTGGGTTTCGTCGCCGCGCCCTGGGCGGCGCGGCATCAGTTGCCGCGCGTCCTGGGCGAGCGGCTCGGGCGCGCGGTGTCGATCGAGAAAATCACTTTCAATCCCTTTACGCTGGCGGTGGATCTGTACGGCGTGAAGGTCGCGGGGACGGGGGCGGATGACGCGCCGGCGCTGGGGTTCGAGCGCCTCACGGTCAATTTCGAGGTGATGTCGTTTGTGCGCGGCGGGCCGGTGGTGCGGGAATTGACGCTCGAAGGCCCGCGCGCCAGGTTGACCCGGTTGGCGCCCGGCCTCTATGACTGTTCCGATGTGTTCGAGCGTTTGTCCAGGCTCGCCGGGGAGGGGGAAGGGGAGGCGGCGGACGGCGGCGGCGGGGCGCTCGTGTTCTCGCTGGCCAATGTCCGTATCGAGAATGGGCTGGTCGAGATCAATGACCGCGTCACCGGGGCGGCGCATAGTATTTCCGAGCTGAAGCTGGGACTGCCCGCGGTCTCCAGTCTGCCGGTGGATGTCGCCGTACACGTCGAACCCAGTTTGTCGGCGCGGCTCGACGGGCGGCCGCTGGCCGCGCGGGGGTCGCTGGAATTGCGGCGGGACGGCTTCAAGGGCGCGCTCGAACAGGTCTCGCTCAAGGGGTTCGATTTGCCGTCGTGGCTGGGTTACCTGCCTTTCCCGCCGACGTTCGGTCTGTCTTCGGGAAAGCTCGACCTCGACATGCGCGTGGAATTCGAGCAGAGCGGCGGCGCGCCGCCTTCGGTGAGTTTCAAGGGCAAGGCCCGGGTAGACCGTCTGGCGATACAGGATCACGCGGGCAAGTCCGTGCTGGACGTTCTTGAAGTGGATCTCGAACTGGACGCCAGATTCGTCATCGCGTCCATGGACATCCATTCGCTGGTCGAGCACTGTTATTTCAGCAAGTTGCGCCTGCAACAACCGGAACTCAATCTTGTCCGCCTGGCCGATGGCACGACCAATGTGGCGCGGCTGCTGCCCGCGCCGCCGCCGGAAAAGGGCGCCGGCGCCGCCCGGAAGAAAGGCGCGGCGAAGCGCGGGACGGGGGCGGGCGCCGGGAAGGAGAACGCGCCGCGGATCGACTTCCTGCTTTCTTCGGCGCGTATCCGCGACGGGCTGATCCGCTACAGCGATCATGCCGTGGCGGGCGGTTTCAGCACCCGCCTGGAAGCGATCAATCTCGATATACGCGACCTTGCCATGAACAGCGGCGTGCCCGCCGAGATCCGGCTCGATTATGTGAGCGCGGCGGGAGAGAAATTCAGTCATCAGGATCGTTTGCGCCTGGAGCCTTTCGAGTACGAAGGCAGTGTGATGGTGAACGGTTTCCGGGCGGGGCTTTACCAGCGCTATTACAAGGCTTTCCTGCCGGGCGGCGAGATCCGTCATGGCAGCGTCGATGGCGTGCTCCACTACCGGATCGCGGCGCAAGAGGACGCGGCGGGGAAGCCGCCGCTCAGGATCGGTATCGAAAAGCTCGTCCTGTCGGATTTCGTGTTCGCCCTCGCGGGGCGCAAGGGGGCCTTGCTCAAGCTTGGCGATCTTTCCGTGACGCGCGCTGAAATTCTGCCCGCGTCGCGCGAATTCCGGGTCGAGGAGGCGCGCGCGCGCGGCGCGGCGCTGGCCGTGCGCCGCTTGCCGGGGGGGCGGTACGATTTCATGACCCTGTTTGACCCGCCGTCCGCCGGGGCCGCGCCGCCATGGACGTTCCAGCTTGGCAGGGCCGTCGTGGAAGGCGGTTCGCTGCGCTTCGAGGATCGCGCCGGGGACGGGGCGGCGGCGATGCGGGCCGATGATATCGAACTCGAAGTGAGCAATCTGTCGACGGCCAGGGGGGCAAGGGAGGCCAGCTTCGTCCTGCGCGGACGCCTCGACGGCGACGGGCGCATCGAGGCGCAAGGGCGCGTCGCCCCCGCGCCCTTGTGGGCCGATCTGGAAATAGATGTGCAGGCTTTCGCCCTGCCGCTCTTGCAGCCTTACGCGCGGCAGTGGGGAGCGTTCGATCTCCGGGACGGCAGGCTGTCGGCCAAAGGGCAGTTGACGCTGCGCCAGCGGCGCGAGGGGCTGTCCGGCGTTTTGCTCGGCGATGCGGCGATCAATGGTTTTGCCGCGATCGACCGCCGCGACGGCGCGGAGCTTGTGCGCTGGCGGGAAGTGGCCGTCAGGCGGGCGCGGGCCGATCTGGCGCCGTTCGCGCTTTCCATCGGCGAAATCGCCGTCGATGGCCTGCGCTCCCGCCTGATTCTCGCCCGGGATGGACGGCTCAACCTGCGCGAAATCCACCGCCCGCCGCGGGAACAGGCCGGCGTGGCGCGGGAGGACGCGCCCGCCGACGGGCGCGATGGCGATGCGCCGCCCCCCGCGTTCCGGGTGGGCCGCCTCAGTGTCAGGGGGAGCAGCATCGCCTTCAGCGACCGTTTCATCCGCCCCAACTACAACGCCGCGCTGGAAAATCTCTCCGGCGAATTTTCCGGCCTGTCCACGGATCCGGACGCGCTGGTCAAGCTCGACCTGAAAGGCAGGGTGGGGCAATCCGCGCCGCTGACGATCAAGGGCGAATTCAGCCCCTTCCGGCGGGATCGCCATCTCGACATCGAAGCCACGGTCAAGGCGTTCGAGCTGACCGGCCTCTCCGGCTATTCCGGGCGCTATCTCGGCCATGGCATCCGCCGGGGCAAACTTTCCGCCACTCTCAATTACCGCATCGAAGACCGCAAGCTGTCGGCGGAAAACCATCTCTTTCTCGATCAACTCGCGTTTGGCGACGCGGTCGATAGCCCGGAAGCGACAACTCTGCCGGTGCGGCTGGCGGCCTCGCTGCTCAGGAACGCGCGCGGCGAGATCGACATCGATTTGCCGGTAAGCGGCACGCTCGACGATCCCGAATTCAGCGTCTTCGGCCTGGTGCTGCGGGCCTTCGCCAGTCTCATCGGCAAAGCCGCGACCGCGCCGTTTGCCTTGCTGGGACGGGAAGAATTGTCGTGGATGGATTTCGACCCCGGCGACGCCCGCATCGGCGCGGCGCAAGAAGAAAAACTGCGCGCCCTCGCCCGGACGCTGGCCGAGCGCCCGGAACTCCGCCTCGATATCACCGGCGCCGCCCGCGCGGGGCGCGACGCGCAGGGCCTGCGCCACGACAAACTGCGCGCCATGATCGAAGCCGGAAAGCGCAAGGCCGCGGCCGCCGGCGACAACGCGGCTCCGGCGGAGGAGGAGGCGCCCGCCGCGCCGGACAACGAAGAATACGCCGCCCTGCTCGCCAGGCTCTCCGACGAGGCCGGGATCAAGAAACCGCGCAATTTCCTTGGTTTCGTCAAGGAACTGCCGGTCGAGGAAATGGAAACGCGCCTGCTGGCGAGCATCACCGTCGACGAGGAAGACATCGCCGCGCTGGCCCGCCGCCGCGAAGCCGCCGTGCGGCGCTGGTTGAGCGGCGAAGGCGGCATCGCCCCCGGGCGCGTTTTCCTGCGCGCGGCAAGCGGGCATCCGCCGGAGGACGGCGCAAGCGAAAGCGGCGGCGGCGACGGCGTGCGCTTCTTCCTGCGCTGAGCCGGGCATGATGTCCGAAGAAATGTTCATGCGCGCGGCGCTGGCGCTGGCGCGGGAAGCCGGCGCGATGGGCGAGGTGCCGGTGGGGGCCGTCGTCGTGCGCGGCGGCGAGATTATCGGGCGGGGGTTCAACCAGCCGGTTTCCGCGCGCGACCCCACGGCGCACGCCGAAATCGTGGCGCTGCGCGACGCGGCGCGCCATTCGGGCAACTACCGCCTGCCGGACTGCGAGCTTTACGTCACCCTCGAACCCTGCGCCATGTGCACCGGCGCGATCTTCCATGCCCGCATCGCCCGCGTCATTTTCGGCGCGCGCGATCCCAAGACCGGCGCGGCGGGCAGCGTACTCGACCTCTACGCCGAACCGCGCCTCAACCACCACGCGGCCCTTGCCGGGGGTGTGCTGGCCGGCGAATGCGGCGCGCTGCTGTCATCCTTTTTCGCCGCGCGCCGCGCCCACGCCCATCAGATCCGCTCGGCGCCGCTTCGATTGGACTGAACCACCGCCGCCGCGCCAATCCCCCCACCCTGTCATTGCGAGGCGCGCAGGCCGCGAGCAACATGCCCTGCTGCCAGGAAAGCGGCGCATCTTCCGTGGCAAAGGCAAAAAGGAGGCCGGGATGCCAGGCCAGGCCAAGCCGATCCCGATGGTGACGGAAAGGCTCAGGCCCATGCCAGGCGGCCAGACGTCCGCGTCATGCCGTTTTTCCTCGTTATCGGCAATACCGCGCCCCCGCGCATTTCCGCGCTTGCCGCCATTCCGGCATAATGCCTGCCATTGGCGTTCGGCCTGGTCCGCCCGGTCGCGCGGCGGGCGCGGAATGTCCCGCCGCCCCAAATGACTCTCCCCGCGAGGACGGGGTTCCAACCCGGAGCAATTCTACGATGAAACATGCGCTTGCCCGTTACTTCATCCATTTCGGCATGATCCTGGCGTTCGTCCTGCCGGGTGTTCCCGCGTTCGCGGCGGATGCCGGAGAGGACGCGGCCGCCGTCGGGATTCCCGCCGGGGAAAACGCGGAGGCCGGGGAAGATGGCGGCGATGACGACGACGGCGATGACGGCGACGACGATGAAGAGACCGGGGAAGCCGCCGCCGGAGACGGCCTCATCGACGGTGGAAGCGACGCTTCCCTTGCCGCCGGGGATCTTCCCTCCCAGGAACTCACGCCGGAAGTGCTCCACGATTTCCTTCTCGCCGAAATTGCCGGGGCGCGCGGACAACTCGACCTGGCCGCGCGAACCTATCTCGATCTCGTGCGCAGGACGCGCGACCCGCGCATCGCCCGCCGCGCCACGCAGATCGCCTTCGCCGCGCGCGACGCCCGCCTCATCACCGAAGCCTCGCGCCTGTGGAACGAAATCGCGCCGCAATCGGGCGAAGCCCGCCAATTGATGGAGAACATCACGCGCGGCCACTCCGACATCCTCGACAACGTGCGGAACATGCTCGCGCGCGTGCTGGCGCAGGACCCGGACAAGCTCCCCGGCAACTTGCTGGAACTCAATCGCGCGCTGGCGCGGGCCGAGGACAGGGAAGCCTCGCGCACCATCATCTACACGCTCACCGAACCCTATCTCGCCCACCCCGAGGCGCATTTCGCCCGCGCCCAGGCCTCGGCGATCTCCAAGCGGCTGACGGAAGCGGCGGGCGCGATCGACCGCGCGCTCGAACTGCGCCCCGACTGGCAACCGGCGCTGCTCATGAAGGCACAGATCCTGATCGAAACCGATGCCGAAACCGAAGCCAGCCAATTGCTCGAAAGCGCCCTTGGCCGCAACCCCGGCAACCGCAACTTGCGGCTCGCCTACGCCCGCAGCCTCGTCGCTTCCCGCCAGTTCGAGGCGGCGCGCGCCGAATTCAACACCCTGCTCGAAGCCGCGCCCGGCGACCGCGACCTGCTCTACGCCGTCGCCCTGCTCTCCATCGAACTCGGCGACCCCGCCACCGCCGAATCCCTGTTGATGAAAGCCATCGAAGCCGGGCATCCGCAGGCCGACATGATCCGTATCCAGTTGGGCAAGATTGCCGACGAGCGCGGCGCGCATGCCGCCGCGCGCAAGTGGTACAACGCCGTCGGCCCCGGCGGCCACACCGCCGAAGCGCGCATCCGCAGCGCCCAGAGCCTGGCAAAAGAAGGCCGCCTCGACCCGGCCCGCCGCCTGCTCGCCGCCGCCGCCGCCGACAACCCCGATCCCGAGAACCGCCGCCGTTTCCTGCTCGCCGAGGCCCAGTTGCTCGCCGATGCCGGACGGGTGCGGGAAGCCTACGGCCTCGTCGACCGGGTACTGCGCGAACAGCCCGACGACAGCGACCTGCTCTACGAATCGGCGATGCTCGCCGAGCGCATCGGCATGCACGAAGTGCTGGAAGGACGGCTGCGCAAACTCATCGCCCTCCACCCCGACCATGCCCACGCCTACAACGCGCTGGGCTACTCGCTCGCCGATCGCGGCATCCGGCTGGAAGAAGCCGAGCGCCTGATTGCCCGCGCGCTGGAACTCGCCCCCGAAAACGCCTTCATCCTCGACAGCATGGGCTGGGTGCTTTTCAGACGCGGCGATCTTGCCGGCGCGCTGAAGCAACTCGAAGAAGCCTATGCCCTGCGCACCGACCCCGAAATCGCCGCCCATCTCGGCGAAGTACTGTGGCGGCTGGAGCGCAATGACGACGCCCGCCGCATTCTCGACGAAGCGCTGGCGGCCCATCCCGGCAACACGCTCCTGCAACAAACGACGCGCCGCCTGTACAAACCGGGGACGAAGCCTTGAGATTCGCGTACACCTTCTTCCGGCGCGCGGGCGCGCTCCTGTCCGCGTGCGCGCTCGCGGCGTGTACGCTCGTCCCCCCTCCCGCGCCGCCCGCCGAACCCGCGATACGGGAAGCCGCCGCCGCATTCGCGTTCACAGGCCGCGTCTCGGCAAGCGACGGGGAACGCTCGGCCACGGGCCGCTTCGAATGGCGGCGCCAGCCCGCCGCCGACCGCTGGACAATCTCCGGCCCGCTCGGCCAGATCGCCGCCCGGCTCGACGCCGGCCCGGCGGGCGCGGAGCTCTCCCTCGCCGACGGCACGCGCCGCCACGCCGCGCGGGCCGCCGATCTCATGCCCGCGTTCTTCCCGGGCATCGCCGACGCCGAATTGCCGCTCGCCCGCCTGGCCGCGTGGGTGCAGGCCGCTCCGCCCGCCGGCTCCGAAGTGCGCGCCCTCGACGCGCATGGGCGTCCGGCGCGGCTCATCGACCAAGGCTGGAGCATCGACTACCTTGGCTACCAGAACGACGCCGCCGCGGCCCTGCCGCGCCGGCTCGAAATCTTTCGCGGCGAATTCCGCCTGCGCCTGGTGATCGACCAATGGGAGACGGAAGCGGAAAGCGCGCCATGACGAGGCGGCCCGCGCGTTTCTTCGTCCTCGAAAGCCATCCCGCGTAAAAAAACCGGGTCACACCATCCGGCGCGAAACACCGCTGTTTCGGAGTGTGTAAACGTATCAGGAAGCCAGAATGACAACGCGGCTGTTGGCAAAGTCAACGTGGCTGTTGGCAAAGTCAACGCGGCTGTTGGCAAGGTCAACGTGGCTGTTGGCAAAGTCAACGCGGCTGTTGGCAAGGTCAACGTGGCTGTTGGCAAAGTCAACGTGGCTGTTGGCAAGGTCAACGTGGCTGTTGGCAAAGTCAACGCGGCTGTTGGCAAGGTCAACGCGGCTGTTGGCAAGGTCAACGCGGCTGTTGGCAAGGTCAACGCGGCTGTTGGCAAAGTCAACGCGGCTGTTGGCAAGGTCAACGCGGCTGTTGGCAAAGTCAACGTGGCTGTTGGCAAGGTCAACGCGGCTGTTGGCAAGGTCAACGTGGCTGTTGGCAAGGTCAACGTGGCTGTTGGCAAGACGGTCTCGACCGGGGGCGCGAACATCTTCGATGGCGAGGGAAGTGCCGCAGTGACAAAAGCAACCGGCCGGCTGCCGCCGGCAAGGCCCGCCGCCATGGGTAAAACGGGAATATGTATTTTCGTGGCGCTTATATGCCTTTACATCGAACGACATGATTTTTCATTCGCATCCCTTGTGAAGCAGATCGCTACACTGGCACCTCCGTATTCGATCCGAGGGAAATGCCATGTTCCATGCGAGAAAGCCCCCCCCGTCCATTTCCAGTGCCCCCGACCGGGCGCGGCGCGCGTTGCTGGCAGCCGCGCCCGCCGCGCTGGCCGCGCCCCTGCTCGGGGTTGGCGGGTATGCATGGGCGCAGGCGGCGCCCGGAAAGTTGACGCCGCTGTCGTTTGCATGGAACCAGACGTCCTTTTGCCTGACGCCCATCGCTGTCGCCAAGGAGACCGGTATTTTCGAGAAGAACGGGCTGGATGTTTCGCTCATCAATTACGCGGGTTCCACCGACCAGTTGCTGGAATCCATCGCCACCGGCAAGTCGGATGCGGCCGTGGGCATGATTTTCCGCTGGCTGAAGCCGCTGGAGGCGGGGTTCGATGTCAAGGTGGTCGCGGGCCTGCATGGCGGCTGCGTGCGCTTGATCGGCTACGGGCCCGCCAGGATCGCCAGGATCGAGGACTTGCGCGGCAAGACGATCGGCGTGCCCGATCTCGGCGCGCCCGCGACGCATTTTTTCAGCGTCTATTTGAAAAAACGCGGGATCGACCCGGAAAAGGAAGTCACCTGGCGGGTGTATCAGCGCGATCTTCTCGGCCTCGCGGCGGAAAAGGGCGAGATACACGCCATTGCCGACAATGACCCCATGGCTTTCAAGATCGAGCGCGACTCCAAGGGGCAATTCGTGGAATTGGCCACCAACATCCATGGCGAATATCACGGCAAGGCATGTTGCGTGGTCGGGATCAATGGCAATCTCGTGCGCACCAATAAGCCCGTGGCGGCGGCGCTGACGCGCGCGCTGGTCGAAGCCTATGATTGGACGGCCCGCAATATCGAGGAGAGCGCGAAGATTTTCCTCAAGTACACCACCAACATGACGCTCGCCGAACTGAAAGCGCTTTACGCGACCCTCAATTTGCATCATCACCCGGTCGGTACCGACCTGCGCGATGAGCTTGCCGAGTACGCGCGCGATTTCAAGCAATTGGGCGTGTTGAAAGCCAGCACCGATCCGGTGAAATACGCCGACCATATTTTCGTGAAGGTGCTTTGAGTTTCGCGTTGCCCGCGGCGGAAAAGAGAAAGGAAGAAAGCATCATGCGTTCGAGCGCGCTTGCCGCAAGCAATGATCTGTCACAGGCGCAAGGCGGCAATTCCCTGCCCGGCTTCGACCGCAAGCTGTTTTCTTCTTCCGGCAAGGCGGCGGGCGCGGCGGAGGCGCTTGCCGCGGTCCCGCCCGCCCGCGCCCGTCCGGCGTCCTGCGCGCACTGGTTGGGGTTTGCCGCCGCATCGGCCTGGGGCATCCTGGCGGCGGTCACTCTGGCGTGGCCCAATAAGTCCGCCGGTTTCGAGGACTGGCCCTATACGACGGAGTTCGGCGTCGCCGCGGGCGCGGGGGCGCTTTTGTGCGCGTTGCTCGCCGGCGCGGCCAGCGCGCCCATCCCGCCGTCCGCCCGCTTCCCGCGGCGCGTCGCCGCCGCTTTCCGCCACGGCGCGCCCTGGCTCATCGTCTCCGCCCTCCTGCTGACGCTGTGGGAAGTCCTCACCGCCAAGACGGGCGCGTTGCCGCCGCCTTTCTTCGCGCCGCCGTCGAGCCTCATCGACGTCTACACCAGCGATTACGCACGCCTGGCCGATAGTACTTATAACTCGGTCAAGCTCTTGCTCGAAGGCGTCGCCTGGGGGGCGGCGGTTGGCTTTACCGTCGGCGTTTCCATCGGCTGGTCGCGCACGATCAATTATTGGGTGCACCCCGTCCTGCGCTTTCTCGGCCCCCTGCCGCCCACGGCCTTGTTGCCCATCGCTTTTTTCTTCTTCCCGTCGAGCCACGCCGCCTCTGTCTTCCTCATCGCGCTGGCGACGGGATTTCCGGTGGCGATCCTGTCCTGGTCGGGCGTGGCGAGCGTCAACAAGGCGTATTACGATGTGGCGCGCACCATGGGCGCTTCCGAATGGTTCCTGGTTTTCCGCGTCGCCATTCCCGCCGCCTTGCCGCAGGTCTTCGTCGGGCTGTTCATGGGTTTCGGCGCATCTTTCGTGGTGCTGATCGTGGCCGAGATGATGGGCGTCAAATCGGGGCTGGGCTGGTATCTCACTTGGGCGCAGGGTTACGCCTCTTACGTCAATATGTATGGCGCGCTGATTGTCATGACCATCATCTTCTCCAGCCTCATTTCGCTGCTTTTCGCCGTGCGCGACCGGGTGCTCGTTTGGCAGAAGGGGATCGTCAAATGGTAGGCGCCGCCGCGAAAAGGCTGTTCCGCGAAGAAAACGCGGCGGCAGCGCATGCCGCGTCGCGCATCCGCATCGAACGGGTGAGTCACGGGTTCGACACGCCGGCGGGCCGTCTGGAAGTGCTGGAAGACGTCGACCTCGATGTCGCCCCCGGCGAGTTCGTCGCCCTGCTCGGCCCCAGCGGTTGCGGAAAATCGACGCTCCTGCGCCTCGTCGCCGGGCTGGAACCCGCCTCCTCGGGCGCGATCTTCCAGGACGGCGCGCCGATCATCCGCCCCGATCCTTCGCGCATCGTGGTGTTCCAGGACCCGACGCTCTTTCCGTGGCGCACGGTCCGGGACAACGTCGCGCTCGGCTTGCAGGCGCAGGGCATTCTGAAACAGGAAAAAAGCCGGGTCGGCGCCGCCTTGCGCAAGGTCGGGCTGGAGAGCTTCGCCCGCGCCTATCCGCACCAGCTCTCCGGCGGCATGGCGCAGCGCGCCGCCCTGGCACGGGCGCTGGTCAACAACCCGAGGCTCCTGATTCTCGACGAGCCGTTGGGCAAGCTCGATTCGCTCACGCGTCTGGAGATGCAAAGCGAACTGGTCTCGCTCTGGCAAAAGAACGGTTTCTCGGTCTTGCTCGTCACCCACGATGTCGAAGAAGCCTTGTTCCTCGCCCGGCGCGTCGTCATCTTCAGCCCGCGCCCGGCGAGAATCGTCGCTGAAATCACCGTCGACCGCCCCTATCCGCGCCACCGCGACGACCCCGTGCTCACCGGCCTGCGGCATGAAACACTGGAGCGGCTGGGGCTGGGGAAGAGCTGGTAAGCAGCCCCCGAACCGCGCGGTCCGGATCATTTGCAGACATATGCTTCAAAAATATTGTCGTGCTCCCATCCTTCCTATATGCACTAACATAACATTGCATTGCAATATAATTGAAAATTTGAGAGTGCTTACTTGAATATAGATAATAAAGCTTGTTGAAGGCTGGAGAACTGGTTGGTTGTTGTGACGGCGTGCCAGATGCGCAAGGTCAGCTCGACCATGGATTCCTTGCGCGAGAGCACTTTGGTTCGTCGGGTAAATCTTCCCAGATGGTGGCGCGTATTGCTGTTGTCGCGTTCGATGCTGGTGGTATGGCTCTTGCCGACGATGTGGCGTTCTGGAGGCAAGACCTTGGCGAAGGCCTCCCACGCGTCAGTGTAATAAACGCACTGTTTCAGGTGC
>JAITLI010000024.1 GCA_031277975.1 Azoarcus sp. | reverse complement strand
CCGTAAATCAAGGCGTTACCTGTCTTCATCCTCCCCGTGTCATGGCACAGTGACTGCTTGCCATCCAGGAGGCTCATTCAGAGTTTCCTCAAGCAAGCGCCCCCGATCCGAAGCGCGGCTCGAATAGAGGCCAGCCACGGGTTGGGATGTAATCGGACGAAACCGAACAACTATGCTCCTGATGGGAGAAAGGGCGGCGGCGGTCATGGGGCGCGTGGCGCCGCCCTTTTTTCAGGGATGCCGTGCAGTCCATACCAGGCCGCGAGGAAGATGCCCGAGGCTGCCGCGCTGTCGGCGGCCATGTTCCCGGTGTGGAAATACGTCCAGCCCGGCCATTTGAGACGGACGCCCGGCGGGTAGGCTGTCGCCGCGCCCGCCGCCAGATGGATGGGCGGGTAGGCGTTCCGGGCGAGTATCGCGCCCAGTTCCCGGCTTTGCAGATAGTCGATGAGCGGCGCGGCGGCGCTCTCCGCTCCCCGCTTCAATGACCACGAAATCGGCATGACCAGCGCGCCGTCTTCCGGCCAGACGACGCGCATGTGTTCGCGGCGCGGGCGCAATTCCGTATGCAACCAGGGCAGGACGGCGATTGCTCCGGTCTGTGCCGCGGGGTGGAGGTCGTGTTGCGAACGGCGAACGTTGGCGGCAAAGGCGATCAGCCCCGCCGTGCCGAATTCGAGGTACAGGCAGAGCAGCAAATAGCCGCAGTAGTCGTGATAAGTGTTGGTTTCGCCGGGGAGCCAGCAACCGAAGATGATTTCGTCCATCCACATCGGGTCGAGCAGATCCGCCCAGGCGCGCGGCGCGGGACGGCCTCGCAGGCGCGCGCCATCCACCAGGAATACAAAGGGCGCGAGGGCGAAACTTCTGAAGATGCCGTGTTCGTCCCGCAATCCCGCCGCTTCGCAGGCCGGATGCAGTGGCGCGGCGGGCGGGGGGCGCTTCGGCGTGTAATGCCGCAATAAATCGGGCGCGAACAAATCCGCGTGCAGATTCGTCACCAGCAGGGCGGGCAGGCGCGAAGCGGGCCAGTCCGCCAGTCGGTCGAACGGTGTGTGCCACTGCGCGCCGGAGAATATCCGGCAATCGGACTGCCGGAGGGGGGACAAGGCTGCTTTCAGTCCCGTCCTGAAAGGGCGGCACAGGGAAACGGGCAAGCGTCCGAGCAGGTCGGAAGCCGGTTCGACCGTATTGGCGGCGTCATTGGCCGCGTCGGGCCTCGGAGGAACGGCGGGCGCGGGAGGGCGGCGGTCAAGGGAGTGGTGTGGCGCGTTCATGAGCGGCTCGCGTAATGGTCCGTATCGGGCTGGACAGCAAACGCCATGCCAGCTTTGTGTATTCAGCCGAAACGCATGCATGGGAGGGAAACGCCGCTTCCCGCGCGCTTGCGGGCGCTTCGCCGCTGTCCGGGGCGGCGTGATGGGAAGGCCCTGTATGTGTGCCTGTATGCGCAAGGTGTGCCATGCGCAACACTGTTGAGGGGCGTATCGGCCAGGCGGCGGCAAGCGTTCGCGGCCGCCACATGCGTTGCTGGGGACAATGATAGGGGCGGAATGTGTCAGAAATTTTTCGGCGCTGTGCGCCGGAAGAGCGAGGCGATCCAATCCGGTATGGATGCGGATGGCCGCGCCGGATGCCGCCGCCGGGCGGATGCGGCGTCCTGTTTGCTGTGGCGGCGCTCCGGCGGCTTGAAGCCTTCGCGCCCGCAGCGGATCAGCCCGGGCAAGTGCTGGATGCCGCCATCCGTTCCGCGCATGGCGATGCTCAAGGCGGGGAAGGTTGGCGCGAACGCCGCAGGTGTCCTGATGGCCGCCCCGCTGCCTATACCGCGGGCTTCTACGAATCCCGGAGCGCCCGCCCGGAATGCGGCGTTTTCGTCTTTTCGAAACGGTAGAACAAATTCGGTTCGGAGACGATGTAGATCGTGCCCTGAGCATCGACGGTGACGCCTTCGGCTTGGGGGATCGAGCGTTCGAGGCCGTGCCAGCCGCGCCAGAGGGGCATCAGGCTGATGAGTTCTCCGGCTCCGCTGTATTCGGCGAGGATGCGGGATTCATCGCTGAGAATGAGCAGGTGGCCGCTCCGGTCGTGCAGGGAGAGGGAGGAGAGATCGCGCAGGAAGCGCCCCGGATCGGCCCTGGGCCGCCATTCGTGGATTTGCAGGTTCATGGGTGCGCCAGGGCGGGCCTCGGGCAAGAGACCCTCGATGTGGAAAATGCGCGGCGGCGATTTCTCCTTGGCCACGAAAAGCAGGTTCCGGCCACCGTTCCAACTGACGCCCTCGAAGCCGAGATTGCCATTCAGCAGGATTCCGAGACCCAGCCAGGGGGCGTCGGCGACGTCGATGCGCGTCGTTTCCGGGCGGATTGGAACCCAGTAGATGCGCTGACGCCGTTCGTCGATCAGGAAGAATTCGTCGTCCTGCACATGGGTGAGTCCCTCCAGGTCTTCCACGCCAGTGACCGGAATGCGCCGCAGGATGCGCCCCCCGGTCGTGAGTTCCAGGATTTCCGCCGGATTGTTGATGGCGAGGTAGAGCGTGTGTGTCCTGTCGTCATAGGTCAGGCCCGAGGCGTTGCGCGAAACGCCCGCAATGGGGTGCGCGTCGATGGTTGCCCGGTAATCGGGCAGCCAGAGGCTTTTGTTCCGCCAGACATTTTCCTGACGGAGCGTTCCGGCCCAGTGCCAGGCGAGCGCGGGCAGTTTCAGATGCCAGGCGGCGGCGAAGAGGACGGCAAGGAGGGCGAGCGCGGGAAGTATCCAGCGCCGCCGGACTGTTACAGAATGCCAGAGTGAAAGCGATGCCATGAGCGGTGCGAGCGGAGCAGGTTCTGGATGGAATATCGATTGGGGGGCATCGCCATGAGTTGGCGATTTCTGATGAGAACTGGAAATACAAGGGGATGTCAGGCTGGCATTGCCAAGCGACGGGGCAGCGGCCAGGCCGCTGGCGCGGGGCGGCCGCGAGGCGCGGGCAAGGGGTAGAACGTCGGGGTCTCGACAGGTTGCGAACGCGCGCCCGGTACGCGGGGCGCGGCACGGCCATCCCTGCCCGGGCAACGGTGTTTCCGTGATACCCGGCTTTTATCGCGGCGGGTCGAAAAAACGTTGGATGGCTTCATTGGGGACAGCCGTGCTGGTGTTGTACGCACGTTCGAGCAGCGTCCAGTAATAGCGGTAGGAGGCGCGGTCATGCAGGCGGCCATGGCGCTGGATCGGCCCCCAGGCGGCGTCCTGGGCGGCGATGAGGATGGCGGCGGCTTCTTCGGTTTCTTCGTGTCCGGGCTGCATGGCCGCGAGGATGGGGCGGATTTGCGCGGGGTGAATGCTCCACATCCGCAGGTAGCCGAATTCGTTGCGGGCGCGCAGGGCGTCGCGGGCGACGATCGCGGGGTCGGTGAGTGCAGTGGTGACGTTGTGCGACGGGACGATGCCGTTGGCGAGCGCGGCGGCGGCGATTTCGGTCTTGGCGCGCACGATCAGCGGATGTTCGAACTGGCCGGGGCTTTTCATCGCCGCGTCGGGGATGGCGCCGCGGTGGGCGGAGACGAAATCCATCAGGCCGAAATCGAGCGATTCGACGCCGGGCAGGGCGGCGATTCGCCAGACTTCGCGCAACGCGCCATGGGTTTCGATGAGGATGTGCGCCGGGATGGGCGCGAGGCCAAGCCGCGCTTCGATCTGGCGCAGGGCGTCGATCTGGGCGGTGGCGTCTGCCGCGCCGCGCGCCTTGGGCAGGGTGATGTAAGCCAGCCGCCCGTCCGCGCCCGCGAGCAGGATTTCGAGGTCGCGCCGCCAGTGCGGGTGGGTGATGTCATGGATGCGCGCGCCCAGGCGGCCATGGCGGTTTTCGGCGCTGGCGGCGAGCGCGGCTATTTGTGCCGCGTGTTCGGCTTCGAGGCCGGCGGGCGCGCCGTCTTCGCAATCGCCGGTGATATCGAAGACGGGGCCGAGTTCCTGTTGCAGGGTGAGCGCCTTGCGCAGGAGTTTTTCCGCGCCGGCGTAATGGTCGACCGCCGGGAGCGCGGGGAAGGGTTTTTCTCCGGCGAAAAGCGCGGCGAACGGGTGATCGCCGCGCGCGGGCAATGGCGCGGGTAGTGATGTGGTCATCGTGGCGGGCTTGCTCTGGAATCGAATCGCACCCGCGAAAGCCGTGCGCGGGGCGGGGACTTGTTCGATCGCGGCTCTGGCGCGGTAATCCGGGGAAGGAAAAAAGCGCGCAACTTCGGCCGCGCGCTTTTTTGCGGGAAAAACAGAGTTGAGCGGAGTCGGGCCGATCCGGGGATTTCAGATCAGGAGGGCTTTCACCCCGTCGCGTTCTTCGAGCAGTTCGTTCAGCGTTTTGGTCATGCGCTCGCGCGAGAACTCGTCGATTTCCAATCCTTGGACGATTTTGTACTCGCCGTTTTCGGTGGTGACCGGGAAGCCGAAGATGATGCCTTCGGGGATGCCGTAGGAGCCGTCGGAGGGCACGCCCATCGTCACCCATTCGCCTTTCGAGCCGAGCGTCCAGTCGCGGATGTGGCCGATGGCGGCGTTGGCCGCCGAGGCCGCCGAGGAGAGGCCGCGCGCTTCGATGATGGCCGCGCCGCGCTTGCCGACGGTGGGCAGGAAGACATCCCTGTTCCAGGCGTCGTCATGGACGAGATCCTTGACCCTGTCGCCGTTGGAGGTGGCGAAACGGTAATCGGCATACATGGTCGGCGAGTGGTTGCCCCAGACCACCAGGTTTTTCAGGCTGGAAACCGCGCGGCCGGATTTCGCGGCCAGTTGCGAAAGGGCGCGGTTGTGGTCGAGGCGCAGCATGCCGGTGAAATTCCTGGCCGGGACGCGGCCATATTTCAGCGCGATTTCCTTGGCGATGTAGGCGTTGGTGTTGCATGGATTGCCGACGACCAGCACCTTGCAGTCCGGATCGGCATACTGGCCGATGGATGCGCCTTGTACAGTGAAGATCCTGGCGTTTTCGGCGAGCAGGTCCTTGCGCTCCATGCCCGGGCCGCGCGGGCGGGCGCCGACGAGCAGGGCGATCTTGGCGTCCTTGAAGGCAATGTCGGGATTGTCGGTGGCGATGACGCCGGCCAGAAGCGGGAACGCGCAATCGTCCAGCTCCATGATGACGCCGCCGACCGCCTTCTGCGCCTGGGGCAGGTCGAGCAGTTGCAGAATGACGGGCTGATCCTTGCCGAGCATCTCGCCGCTGGCGATGCGAAACAACAGGCTGTAACCGATCTGGCCGGCTGCGCCGGTCACTGCGACGCGGATGGGTGTTTTGCTCATTGGTGCTCCTCCCCTCGGATGCGGGTGAATGTTATGTGGATGAAATGTATCCTTCCGTGCCGCCGGCCGCGATCGGGACTATCCGGAACGCGAAACCGGGAGCAGGACGATGGTAGGAGGAAACGGCGGACGCTGTCAATTCATGTCTTATATAAGACATGGAATATAAGATGGGGCATGGACACTCAAAATTTTTTATGCTCAAATGCGTTCATGGCACAGGTTTCCCCCACATTCAGTCCTCTGTACCGGCAAATCAAGTCCCTGATTCTACAGGCGCTTGAGGCCGGGGAGTGGCGTCCGGGCCAGGCCATCCCGAGCGAGCAGGAGCTCGCGGCGCGTTTCAATGTGTCGCAGGGTACGGTGCGCAAGGCCATCGACGAAATGGCCGCGGACAACATACTGGTGCGCAAGCAGGGCAAGGGAACCTACGTGGCTTCGCACAACGATCCGCGGCAGATGTTCCGTTTCTTGCGGCTGGTGCCGGAGGAGGGCGTCCTGACCCATCCCAGGAGCGTGCCGCTCGATTGCTGGCGGGCCAAGGCTGGGCAGGAGGCGGCGCGCATGCTGGCGATCGGGCCGGGGGCGCCGATCATCATCCTGCGGCGGGTGCTCCGGTTCGAGAACAAACCGATCGTGGCCGATGAAATCTACTTGCCCGAGGAGATTTTCCAGGGCCTCGACCTGGAGATGCTCCAGGTCTGGAACAGTTCGCTCTATTCCTTGTTCGAGACCCGCTTCGGCTTGCGCATGATCCGCGCCCAGGAGCGTATCCGCGCGGTGGCCGCCGACCGCGCCGCCGCCGATCTGTTGCGGGTCGACGAGGGCACGCCGCTGCTGTCGGTCGAGCGGGTGACTTATACCTACGGGGACAAGCCGGTGGAATGGCGGCGCGGGGTATATTCGACGGTCGGGCATTATTATCTGAACGATCTGACCTGATGATCCGGGCGGGGATGGGGAACCCGCTCTTGCATTGACTTTTATATGGCGGTTCGAACCGCCTTTGCGTGGAGGGAGTTTTTCATGACGGAAGCGACTATCAACAAACCGGCGCCGAAGCCCAGGCCGAAACATCTGGATATCGTCAGAATACGATTTCCACTGCCGAGCATCGTGTCCATCTTGCATCGGGTCAGCGGGGCGGGGCTTTTCCTGCTGCTGCCCTTCCTGCTCTATTTGTTCGACAAGAGCCTGGAGTCGTCCGCCTCGTTCGACGTCTTCAGCGAGATCGTTTCCCATCCGCTGGCGAAGCTCGTGCTGCTGGGATTGTTGTGGGCCTACCTGCATCATTTCTGCGCCGGCATCCGCTTCCTGTTCCTCGATATCGACAAGGGATTGGATCTGCCCTGTGCGCGCCGCTCCTCCTATGCCGTGCTCGCCGTGAGCCTGGCGCTTACCTTCATCATCGGGGTGAAATCATGGTGAACCGTCATGCCGTCGGCGCGCACTACGGTCTGAAAGACTGGCTCGCGCAGCGCGCCACCGCCATTTACATGGCGCTTTTCACGCTCTTTTTCGCCGTCTGTACGTTGTGCATGCCCGAATTCAGTTACCCCGCCTGGGTGGAATTCCTCGCCTCGCCGTCAGTCCGGTTTTTCGCTTTCCTGTTCGTGCTCTCGCTCTGTTATCACGCCTGGATCGGCGTGCGCGACATCTGGATGGATTACGTGAAGCCGGCCGGGGCGCGCCTGGCGCTGCACCTGGTCACTCTCTTCCTGCTCATTGGCTACGCCGGATGGGCCGTGCATATTCTCTGGAGGCTGTGAGCGTGAACGTCGCAAAACGTACTTTCGATGCGGTCATCGTCGGCGCGGGCGGCGCCGGCTTGCGCGCCGCGCTGCAATTGTCCGAGGCGGGGTTGAAGACCGCCGTGCTCTCCAAAGTGTTCCCGACCCGTTCGCACACCGTCGCCGCGCAGGGCGGGGTGGCGGCTTCGCTCGGCAACTCCACCGAGGATCACTGGCACTGGCACATGTACGACACCGTCAAGGGATCGGACTGGCTCGGCGATCAGGATTCCATCGAATTCATGGTGCGCAAGGCCAACGAGGTCGTGGTCGAACTCGAACACTACGGCATGCCGTTCGATCGCACCGACAACGGCAAGATCTACCAGCGCCCGTTTGGCGGGCATTCGATGCATTACGGCAAGGCGCCGGTAATGCGCTCCTGTGCGGCGGCCGACCGCACGGGCCATGCCATGCTACACGCGCTCTATCAGCGTAATGTGCGCGCGAATACGCAGTTCTTCGTCGAATGGATGGCGCTTGACCTGCTGCGCGACGCCGACGGCAACGTGCTCGGCGTCACCGCGCTCGAACTGGAAACCGGCGAAGTGTCGATTTTCCACGCCAGGGCGACGGTGTTCGCCACCGGCGGCGCGGGCCGCATCTTCTATTCCTCGACCAACGCCTTCACCAACACCGGCGACGGCCTGGGCATGGCGGCGCGCGCCGGTATCCCGCTCGAAGACCTGGAATTCTGGCAATTCCATCCCACCGGCGTGGCGGGCGCGGGCGTGCTGATCACCGAGGGGGTGCGCGGCGAGGGCGGCATCCTGCGCAATGCCGACGGCGAGCGTTTCATGGAACGCTACGCGCCCAATCTCAAGGACCTGGCCTCGCGCGACGTGGTGTCGCGCTCGATGGTGACGGAGATCAACGAAGGGCGCGGCTGCGGACCGGACAAGGATCACGTGATGCTCGACATCACGCATTTGTCGCCCGATATCATCATGAAGCGCCTGCCCGGCATCCGCGAGATTTCGATCCGCTTCGCGAGCGTCGATCCGATCAATGCCCCGATTCCGGTGGTGCCGACGGCGCACTACCAGATGGGCGGCATTCCGACCAACTACAAGGGCCAGGTGGTCGCGCCCAAGAGCGGTAATCCGAACACCCCCGTGCCCGGTTTCTATGCCGCGGGCGAATGCGCCTGTGCCTCGGTGCATGGCGCGAACCGCCTGGGGACGAATTCGCTACTCGATTTGCTGGTATTCGGCAAGTCGGCGGGCGAGTCCGTGATCGAAGACTTCAAGGCGGGCAATCTGGCGCTCCATCCGTTGCCGGCGGACGCCGCCGACCGGACGCTGGCGCGCCTCGCCCGACTGGAATCGCAAAAGGACGGCAACGCCGTCTCCGACGTGCGCCTGGCCATGCAGCGCACCATGCAAAAGCATGCCGGGGTGTTCCGCTTCAAGGACTTGCTCAAGGAGGGCGTGGCCCGCATTCTGGAAGTGGCCGAGAGCGCCAGGTCCACGTACATCAACGACAAGTCCAAAGTGTGGAATACCGCGCGCCAGGAGGCTCTCGAACTGGACAACCAGATCGAGGTCGCCAAGGCGGCGATGATTTCGGCGGAAGCGCGCAAGGAATCGCGCGGCGCGCACGTCCGCGACGACGCGCCGGATACCCCCGAGCATCCGAACGGGCGCGACGACCAGAACTGGCTCAAGCACACCCTGTGGTTCAGCGCCGACAACCACCTGGAATACAAGCCGGTGAACCTCAAACCATTGTCCAGCGATGCCGAGCCGATCGCGCTCGCCAAGCGTACCTACTGAGCGCGGGAGAGAGACACAATGAGCAAGCGTACCGTTCAATTCAAAATCTACCGCTACGATCCGGACAAGGATGCCGCGCCGTACATGCAGGACATTTCGGTCGAACTCGAACCCGCCGACAAAAAACTGCTCGACGCCATGGTGCGGCTGAAGGCCAAGGACGACAGCCTGTCGTTTCGCCGCTCCTGCCGCGAGGGCGTATGCGGATCGGATGCGATCAACATCAACGGCAAGAACGGGCTGGCCTGCCTGACCGATGTCGACGACCTGAAGCAGCCGGTCGTGCTGCGTCCGCTGCCCGGCCTGCCGGTGATCCGCGACCTGATCGTGGACATGACACAGTTCTTCAAGCAATACCACTCGATCAAGCCCTATCTCATCAACGACGATCCTCCGCCAGAACGCGAGCGCCTGCAAAGCCCGGAGGAGCGCGAGGAACTCAACGGGCTGTACGAGTGCATCCTGTGCGCCTGCTGTTCGACAGCCTGTCCGTCGTTCTGGTGGAACCCGGACAAGTTCGTCGGTCCCTCGGGCCTGTTGAACGCCTATCGCTTCATTGCCGATACGCGCGACCAGGCCATCAACGAGCGCCTGGACAACTTGGAAGATCCGTACCGGCTGTTCCGCTGCCATACGATCATGAATTGCATTGATGTCTGTCCGAAGAGTCTCAATCCGACGCGGGCCATCGGCAAGATCAAGGATCTGATGGTTCGCCGGGCGATCTGAGGTCATGGGGATCGAACGGGGGAAGGTGCGCTGGCAGTGCCGCAGGTCGTTGCTTGAACTTGATCTGGTGTTGGCGCGCTTCCTGGAGACGGAATTCGATCGTCTCGATGACGATCAATTGGCCGATTTCGCGGACTTGCTGCGTTGCGACGACCATGACCTCTGGGCAATGGTCAGCGGCGCCAGGGAATGCGGAACCGGCCGCTGGCAGGAGGTGGTCGCGCGGCTGCGCCAATGCTGAAAAGCAGGGGCAGCCAGCCGCGGCGGCCACACGGGACGGGAGTTCTGACATCAGACTCCATATGGGTATATCAAAAAGGAAGGAGACCACATGAGCACTGAACAACGCACAGCAAGCCTGGCCGTCGATGGCAAGACCGTCGATTTTCCCGTTCTGACCGGCACGCACGGCAACGATGTCATCGACATCCGCACCCTGGGCGGCAAGACGGGGCTTTTCACCTACGATTCCGGTTTTCTCTCGACCGCGAGTTGCCGCTCCGCCATCACCTTCATCGACGGCGACAAGGGCGAACTGCTCTATCGCGGCTACCCCATCGAGCAACTGGCCGCGAAATGCAATTTCCTCGAAGTCGCCTATCTGCTGCGCAACGGCGAACTGCCAGACGCGGCCGAAAAAGCGGCCTTCGAGGACACCATCCGTCATCACACCCTCGTGCATGACCAACTGACCCGCTTCTACAACGGCTTCCGGCGCGACGCGCATCCGATGGCGGTCATCATCGGCGTGGCCGGGGCCTTGTCGGCGTTCTATCACCGGGACATGGATTATTCCAACGTCGAACACCGCGACATCTGCTTCAACCGCATCATCGCCAAGCTGCCGACCATCGTCGCGCTCGCCTACCGCTACAACACCGGGCTGCCGTTCATGTATCCGCGCAACGACCTGGGCTACGCGGAAAATTTCATGTACCAGATGTTCGGCGTGCCGTGCGAAGAGTACAAGCCCAACCCCGTACTGGCGCACGCGCTCGATGTCATTTTCACGCTGCACGCCGACCACGAGCAGAACGCCTCCACCTCCACCGTGCGCCTTGCCGGTTCGAGCGGCGCCAATCCCTTTGCCTGCGTCGCGGCGGGCATCTCGTGCCTGTGGGGGCCGGCGCACGGCGGTGCCAACGAAGCCTGCCTCAAGATGCTGGAAGAAATCGGCGACGTTTCCCGCGTCGGCGAATACATCCAACGCGCCAAGGACAAGAGCGACAGCTTCAAGCTGATGGGTTTCGGCCACCGCGTCTACAAGAACTTCGACCCGCGCGCCAAACTGATGGGCAAGGTGTGCGCCAACGTGCTCGCCGAATTGGGGCTGGAAAACGACCGCCTGTTCAAACTCGCCAAGGCGCTCGAAAAGATCGCCCTCGAAGACGACTACTTCATCGAGAAGAAGCTCTACCCAAACGTGGACTTCTACTCCGGCATCGTCCAGAAGGCAATCGGCATTCCCACCGCCATGTTCACCTGCATCTTCGCCTTGGCGCGCACGGCGGGATGGCTGGCGCAGTGGGAAGAAATGATTACCGATCCGGAATACAAGATCGGCCGTCCGCGCCAGCTCTACGTGGGCGCGGCGCGGCGCGATGTCCCGGACATCGGGGCGCGCTGAAAATGGACGCGGACAAGGACGGAAGACAGCGCGGAACCTGACTGGCCGCCGGGATGGCCGCGGGGCATCGCGGCCGTCCCGTTTTTTCTTGCGGCATCTTCCTTTTGCAACGACAAAGGGTACGACACACTCCGGAACGGTATGCCATGCCCCGCACATGACGGGTGATCCAGAAATGAAAGAGAAAGAACTCCAGGGAACATCTTATTTGTACGGCTCGAACGCGCCGTTCATCGAAGAACTCTACGAAAACTACCTCGCCGATCCCGCCTCGGTCAGCGAGAACTGGCGCGCGCACTTCGACCGCCTCCAGGCGCAGGCGGGCGCGGCGGTGCGCGACGTGGCGCACGGCCCGATCATCGCCGCCTTCGAGCAAATGGCCAAGCGCGGCCCGGTGCGCACCACCAACGCCGAAGGCGACAACAAACTACAGGCGGATGTCTTGCAACTGATCGCCGCCCACCGCTATCTCGGCAACCGCCGCGCCAGCCTCGATCCGCTCAAGCGCGGCGAGCGCCCGCAGATTCCCGAGCTTGAACCCTCGTATTACGGTTTCACCGAAGCCGACCTCTCCAAGACCTTCAACGTCGGCTCCTTCAAAGGCTTCTCCGGAGACCGCGCCAGCCTGCGCGAAATCCTCGAAGCTGTGCGCCAGACCTATTGCGGCTCCATCGGCGTCGAATACCTGCACATCACCGACGCCAACCAGCGCAACTGGATACAGAGCTGCCTCGAAGGCGTCCGCGCCACGCCGGATTTCTCGCCCGAAGCCAAGCGCCGCATCCTGGAGCGCGTCACCGCCGCCGAAACCCTCGAACGCTATCTGCACACCCGCTACGTGGGGCAAAAGCGCTTCTCGCTCGAAGGCGGGGAATCCTCCATCGTCGCCATGGACGAAATCATCCGCGTCGCGGGCAGCCTGGGCGTGGCGGAAAGCGTCATCGGCATGGCGCACCGCGGCCGCCTCAACCTGCTGGTCAACATCCTGGGCAAATCGCCCTCGATGCTCTTTTCCGAATTCGAAGGCAAGACCACCGTCGACCTCAGCGCGGGCGACGTCAAATACCACATGGGCTTCTCCAGCGACGTCATGACGCCGGGCGGGCCGATGCACCTCGTACTGGCCTTCAACCCCTCGCACTTGGAAATCATCAACCCCGTCGTGCAAGGCTCGGTCTACGCGCGCCAGACCCGGCGCGGCGACGCGGCCAAGGGGCAAGTGCTGCCGGTACTCATCCATGGCGACGCCGCCGTGGCCGGGCAGGGCGTCAACCAGGAAATGCTCAACTTCTCCCAAACGCGCGGTTACGGCACCGGCGGCACCGTGCATCTGGTCATCAACAACCAGATCGGCTTCACCACCTCCGACCCGCGCGATCTGCGCTCCTCCCTCTATTGCACCGACATCTTCAAACTCGTCGAAGCGCCCATCTTCCACGTCAACGGCGACGACCCGGAAGCCGTCGCCTTCGTCACCCGCCTGGCCGTCGAATTCCGCCAGGAATTCAAAAAAGACGTGGTTGTCGACGTCTTCTGCTTCCGCAAGCTCGGCCACAACGAGCAGGACGAGCCGATGGTCACCCAGCCCCTGATGTACCACATCATCCAGAAACACCCGGGCGCCCGCAAACTCTACGCTGACCGCCTCGTGGCCGAAGGCACCCTCGCCCCCGGCGAACCCGACAAAATGATTGCCGAATACCGCGAGCACCTCGACCGCGGCGAACTGCTCTACAACCCCGTGCTCTCCGGCCACAATCGCCAGTTCTCTGCGGAATGGTCGCCCTTCCTCAAGCAGCCCTACACCGACGAAGCCCCCACCGCGATTCCTGTGCAGGAAATCCGCCGCCTCGCCGAAGCCCTCACCGCCATCCCCGAAGGCTTCGCGCTGCATTCGCGCGTCAAGAAAATCATCGACGACCGCGCCGCCATGGGGCGCGGCGAACTCCCCATCGACTGGGGCATGGGCGAAAACCTCGCCTACGCCAGCCTGCTCGCACAAGGCTTCGGCGTGCGCATCTCGGGCGAAGACGTGGGCCGCGGCACCTTCTTCCACCGCCACGCCGTGCTGCACGACCAGAAGCGGCAACAATGGGACCAAGGCGTCTTCGCGCCGCTCGCCCACATCCAGGAAGGCCAGGCCCGCTTCCAGTGCTTCGACTCGGTGCTCTCCGAAGAAGGCGTGCTCGCCTTCGAATACGGCTACGCCACCACCGAGCCGAACGAACTCGTCGTTTGGGAAGCCCAATTCGGCGACTTCCTCAACGGCGCGCAAGTCGTGGTCGACCAATTCATCTCCTCCGGCGAAGCCAAATGGGGACGGCTCACCGGCTTGACCCTCCTGCTGCCGCACGGCTATGAAGGGCAGGGGCCAGAACACACCTCCGCCCGCTTGGAGCGCTTCATGAACATGGCGGCGGAAAACAACTGGCAGATTTGCGTCCCCAGCACCCCCGCGCAAATCTTCCACCTCCTGCGCCGCCAGATGATGCGCAAGACGCGCAAACCGCTCATCGTCATCTCACCCAAATCCCTGTTGCGTCACAAGGAAGCGGTTTCCAGCATCGACGACCTCGCCAATGGCGGCTTCCAGACCGTGATTCCCGAAGCCGAGGCGCTCGACCATAAAAAAGTCAAGCGCATCGTACTGTGCCAGGGCAAGCTCTACTACGAACTGCTCGCCTACCGGCGCGAGCGGAAAATCGCCGACGCCGCGCTGGTGCGGATCGAACAACTCTATCCCTTCCCGGCCAAGGCGTTCGCCGAAGCCATCGAGCAATTCCCCAACGCCCGCGAAGTCGTGTGGTGCCAGGAGGAACCGCGCAACCAGGGCGCCTGGTACTGGCTGGCCTCGCGCCAGCACCTGGTCAACGTGCTCGGCACACGGCGCAAGCTGCTGCTGGTCAGCCGTCCGGCCTCGGCCTCGCCCGCTGTCGGCTACCACGCCAGGCATGTGCAACAACAAAAGGATGTGATCGAACACGCCTTCGGCCCCATCCAGGACACCACGCCACAATCACCCAATAACCCATAAGCAACAAAGACGAGAGGAGACACCCTCATGCTGATCGAAGTCAAAGTACCGCAGTTATCCGAGTCCGTATCCGAGGCCACGCTTGTGGCCTGGCACAAGAAAGCCGGAGAAGCGGTAACGCGCGATGAAAACCTCATCGACATCGAAACCGACAAAGTCGTGCTCGAAACCCCTGCCCCCGCCGATGGCGTGCTGATCGAAATCGTCAAGGGCGATGGCGAAACCGTCGCCTCGGGCGATCTCATCGCCCGTATCGACACCGAAGCCAAAGCCGCCGCCAGCGCCGAAGCCGCCAGCGCCGGCGCGGACGAACCGCCCGCCGCCACAGGCATGGCGGGCGAACCCAGCCCGGCGGCGCGCAAGATACTGGAAGAAAAGGGCCTCCCCGCCGCCGCCGTGAGCGGCACCGGGCGCGGCGGCCGGATCACCAAGGAAGACGCCGCCGCCAGGGCGGCTAGGCTCGAACCCGCGCCCAAACCCGCCGCCCCCCCCGCCGTCGCCATCACCGGCGACCGTCCCGAAGAGCGGGTGCCCATGACCCGCCTGCGCGCCCGCATCGCCGAACGCCTCATCCAGTCCAAGAACGAAAACGCCATCCTCACCACCTTCAACGAAGTGAACATGGCCCCCGTCATGGCCCTGCGCAAGCAATACGGCGACAAATTCGAAAAAGCCCACGGCGTACGCCTCGGCTTCATGGGCTTCTTCGTCAAAGCCGCCGTCGCCGCGCTCAAACGCTACCCCATCCTCAACGCCTCCATCGACGGCAGCGACATCATCTACCACGGCTACATCGACATCGGCATCGCCGTTGGCAGCCCGCGCGGCCTGGTCGTACCCATCCTGCGCAACGCCGGACTACTTTCCGTCGCCGAGATCGAACTGAAGATCGCCGAATTCGGCGCCAAGGCCAAGGACGGCAAACTCTCCATCGAAGAGCTTACCGGCGGCACCTTCTCCATCTCCAACGGCGGCGTCTTCGGCTCCATGATGTCCACCCCCATCATCAATCCGCCGCAATCGGCCATCCTCGGCATCCACGCCACCAAGGACCGCCCCGTGGCCGAAAACGGCCAGGTCGTCATCCGCCCGATCAACTACCTGGCGCTCTCTTACGACCACCGCATCATCGACGGCCGCGAAGCCGTGCTTGGACTGGTCGCCATGAAAGAGGCCCTGGAAGACCCGGCGCGGCTGATCCTGGAGATTTAGATTCAGAGCGAGTGGACGGGGGGAAAAGGAAGAACTCCTTTTCCCCCGCGCGCATAACAAGGACAACATGGAAGCCAGAACCGACATCTACCTTGACGACAGCAAGGCGCGCCTCGCCCTGTTTCCGGAAAACTCCGTTGACCTCATCGTCACCTCTCCGCCCTACGCAGACCAAAGAAAAAACGTCTATGGCGGCATTCCGCCAGACGAATACGTAGACTGGTTCCTGCCCATCTCGGAACAACTCCTGCGGGTACTCGAACCGACCGGGTCTTTCATCCTGAATATCAAGGAAAAGGTGACGAATGGCGAACGCAGCACCTACGTCATGGAACTCATCCTCGCCATGCGCAAACAAGGATGGCTCTGGACGGAGGAATTCATCTGGCACAAAAAGAACTGCTACCCCGGCAAATGGCCCAACCGCTTCCGCGACGCTTGGGAGCGGCTCCTGCAATTCAACAAAAGCAAGAAATTCCACATGTACCAGGAAGCCGTAATGGTGCCCATGGACGACTGGGCCAATACCCGTCTCAAAAACCTTTCGGACACGGACAAAATACGGAACAACTCGAAAGTCGGCAGTGGCTTTGGAAAAAACGGGTATTCGTAAAAGTTGGTTGGAAAGCGTCCAGCCAGTCAGCGCCGCATATCCCTGAACAATCGCAAAATCGTGTTGCTTTCCTCGCGCCGCTCGCGTAAGATGCGGTTATATACAATCGTAAAAGTGTGTTGTTCGCCATGCTTCATCGCCATCTCAATCATCAGCGCCTCACCCTCGCTGCCATCGACGACGTGATTTCACGCGGTCAGTGGCGCGACTGGGCTGAGCTGCGCCGG
>JAITLI010000021.1 GCA_031277975.1 Azoarcus sp. | reverse complement strand
GTTGTAGGTGTATTTCGTGATGCGCCCGGCGGCGTCCCTGACGGTCAGCGGGCGGTGCTGGTTGTTCCAGGTGATCTGCGTCAGGGTGTCCCAGCCTTTGGCGGTCTTTTGTTGGACTTTGATGAGGTCGATGCCGTTTTCGGCGTAGTCGTATTTGGTTTCCCGGCCCACGGGGTCGATGTGTTGGGTGGGATTGCCCCAGTCGTTGTAGGTGTATTGGGTCAGTTGCGTGCTGCCGTCGGGCAGGACGCGGCCAATTTGCGCGGGTTTGTCGCAGACGCCGGGGGCGTTGTATTGGGTTTGCCCCGGATAGCTGTACCAGAGGTGGCTCTCCAATGGGCGTTTGCTGCTTCTCAGTTCGTGCGTGAGCGCGCTGATTTTGAAGTTGTAGTGCCATTGCCTGATTTCGGCCTTGGTGTAATCGCCCGGGTATTGCGCCAGCGCGACGGCGTCCCAATGATAGGTACTCCCAAGGTTCAGCGAGCTGTTGTGTACCATCGGCATCCCCACGGGCACTTCCGCGGCGGGGAGCGAGTACCCGATTTCCGGCACATAATAGGCGTATTCCACCCGCTCCTTTTGCCCCTTGGCGTCGGTCAGTTCCAGCCAGCGGACATAATGATTGTCTTTGCTCAAATAGCCTTCGGCGAAATCGAACAGACTCGCGCCGTAAGGGGTCGTGAGTTTCTCAATGAAGGCGCTCTTGTCCCGGTACGTGAAGGCCGAGACGAGGCCCGCCGCGTCGGTGATGCGCGCCAGCCGCCCGAGATCGTCGTAGCCGAACGTGGCCCGCCGCCCGGCAGGGTCGATGAGCGCGGTGATCTTGAGCGGGTCGGCGTGGGTGTATTCGACTCTCGTCACCCCGCCGCCTGCGTCGGTCAGGTGGCTCAGGCGATCCTGTTCGTCGTAGTGGTAGGTGAGCGCGTTGCCCGCCGCGTCGAAGGCTTTCGTGAGGAAGACCCTGCGCGCGGTCGCCATGACGTAATGGTGGTTGTAATAGGTTCGCGCGATGCTGCTGTAGATTTCCTTGCCGCCATCGGCCAGATGCCGCTCGTACACGATGGGATCGGCGGAGACGAGCACGAGTCGGGATTGATCGATCCGGTCGCGGGCAAACGCACCGCTGGCCGCGTCGTAAGCTTTTTGCAGCCGGATGCCGCCACCGGCCATGTAGCGATACGTCTGGTCAGCATAATCACTCCCCAGATAATTCGGATTGTCGGCAATGTAGGCGATGCCCCGCCAACTCCAGTTCGGGCCCAGGTTGCTGTAGGTGTAGGTGGCGGGTTGCGCGCTGGCGCGATGGTTGTAGTGCACGCTCAGCGGCACCGCCGGACCTTTGGGCGGACGGTAGGCCAGGGGCGTGTCCGTGAGCAGCAGGCTGACTTTCAGCGGTTGCACGCTCACGCCCGCCATGCCTGTCTTCTTGCAGGTGCAATCCGCCGGGTCGCAGGGCGGCAGGTCGTCCGGTTCCGTGAGTGTCCATCCCCCGGCCCCAATGACCGTGGCGCCCTCTTCCCGCGTGGCCGCACGCCAGCCCGCCTGCCCGGCCAGCCGCGCTTCTTCGGCGAGGAAATAGCCGCTGGCTTCTTCTTCCAGCGCCGCCTGTCCGATCCAGTAGTCCCTGCCCAGGGCGGCGTCATGGATGCGGTAGCGCGCGCCCTCCTCGCCCTCTTGCCGCTCCAGCAACGCGGCGTAGTGCCCGCTCTTCCAGTGAATGACCGAGGGCACGGGTACTTTCGCGCCCGCCTCGCGGTGGAGCGCGATGAGGGGTTGCGCCTGTCCTTGCGCCAGCTCGGCCAACTCCAGCAGGCTGTAGCCG
Source organism: Azoarcus sp. (assembly GCA_031277975.1). Classification (GTDB taxonomy): domain Bacteria; phylum Pseudomonadota; class Gammaproteobacteria; order Burkholderiales; family Rhodocyclaceae; genus WRNU01. The sequence continues at coordinate 926 of JAITLI010000021.1, read as the reverse complement.
CCGCGCTTGTGCGCCGGAAGCGTGCCCGGGTCGAGCGGCGCGCCGCGCAGGCGCGCCAGCGCCAGCGGGCCGCACAGGAAGGCGGCACCCTCCCCGCTTCGCAGCCGCCACGGGTGCTCGCGCCCCCGCGCGCGCGCTTCGCTGGCCGCGCCGATGAGGGGGCGTTTTTCCAGTTCGGACAGCAGCGCCGCCGCCGCGTCCCCGTGGCCCAGTTGCATGCGCAGCGTGAGGAGCGCGCCGCCAAGGTGGTCGACGAGCGCCTTGACGCCGGGGTGCTGGATGGCTTTACCGGCATTCCAGGCGGCCTCCAGATCGGCGATGGCTTGCGTGAAGCGGCCTTCTTCCAAAGCGAGCAGGCCGAGGTTGCCGAGCAGCGCGGGTTTCCAGGCGCTTTGCGGGTGGGTGGCGAGGAAATCGGTGAGGGCCTTGCGGTCGAGCGGGTCTTGCCGGGCGGCCCATTTCTTGAGCGCGGCTTCGAGGGCGGCCTTGTCGGCGCGGCCCGATTCTTCGGCCACCAGCACTTCCGGCAGGACGGAGGAGAGGATTTTTTCGGCATCCCACGGGAACGCGGCAGGCGGAATGGCTTGCCGTCTGGTCGCCGGGCGGGCGCTGGTCGTGGCGTTGGCGCGCGCCCAGTCGAGCAAGGAGTCTTCCATGCGGACGGGGCGCTCTTCCGCCTGAGCGGGCGGGAAGAGGCTGGCGAGGGCGAGAGCGACGGCGGTCAGGCGGAAGTTGCGGTTCATGGCGGAGCCTCGAAGGATGGGATTTTATATTACAGGTGATGGGTGAATACGTGCTCGGGATGGGAGATGCAAATGCGCCGTTCAGCGGTGCGCGCGGCGGCGCAGCGCATGGGCAATGAGCGCGCCCACGGCGAGCAGGCCGGGCAGCGCGGGTTCGGGCACATCGCCCCCGCCCGTATCGGC
>JAITLI010000019.1 GCA_031277975.1 Azoarcus sp. | reverse complement strand
GCGCCGGGAGGGTGTTCGTTGTCGCGGGGATTCCCGCTTCGTCATTGCGAGGCGCTTGTCGCCGCGATAGTCTTCCCCCCTCGTCATTGCGAGGGCCGCAGGCCCGCGGCAATCCACATGGACTTGCAGGCTGGCGGGGCGCCTGTCCCTCGCGGTCATGGGCGTCTCCCCAGGGGACGGGTTGGGGCCAAAGCGCGGCGCAAGCCGTGGAGCGGAAGGCGCGCTAGCATGCATGCGGGTCGGGTTGGCGTGCATCGTGCCGCATTTGTGTTCTTTTTCATTGAAGATGCCGTGCAGAAATCACGGGGCGTGAGATTTCCAGCGAGCGTATATGTGCGGCATCGGGCTGTCAACACAGTAATGCGAGCTTTTGATAGCCATGTTTGATAGCCGTATTTGAAAGGACTCGTCATCGCGAGGCGCGCGCGGCGCGGAGCGGCAATCCAGTGCGTTCCGTCCGGCGCGCGGGCGCTGTTGTTTTTTTGTCAGCGGCGCTGCGCGCCGGTTGGAACGCGCTGGATTGCCACGGCGCTGCGCGCCTCGCAATGACGAAAGGGGGAAGGCTTTCGCCAATGACGAAAGGGGGGAGGCTTTCGACGAAGGGGGGGAGGCTTTCGACGAAGGGGGGGAGGCTTTCGCCAATGACGAAGGGGGGGGGAGGTTTTCGCTTTTGGCGAGGGAGGCGGGGCGGGGGGGTAATGGCGCGTTTTTCCGATGGATTCCTCTCCCCCGCCAGGCATGGGTTCAATATCGGTAATGCGCCGCTTTGTATGGCCCTTCGAGCGGTACGTCGATGTAGGCCGCTTGTTCCGGCGTGAGCGTGGTCAGGTGCGCGCCGATTTTCTTGAGGTGCAGGCGCGCGACCATTTCGTCCAGTTTCTTGGGCAGGGTGTAGACGCCGACGGGGTAGTCGGCGCCGCGGGTGAAGAGTTCGATCTGCGCCAGGGTCTGGTTGGCGAAGGAGTTGCTCATGACGAAGCTGGGGTGGCCGGTGGCGCAGCCGAGGTTCACGAGGCGGCCTTCGGCGAGCAGGATGAGGCGTTTGCCGTCCGGGAAGAGGATGTGGTCGACCTGCGGCTTGATGTTTTCCCACGGGTATTGCTTGAGGCTCGCCACGTCGATTTCGGAGTCGAAGTGGCCGATGTTGCAGACGATGCTGTTGTGTTTCATCGCCCGCATGTGTTCGTGGGTGATGACTTTGAGGTTGCCGGTGGCGGTGACGAAGATGTCGCCCAGGGCGGCGGCTTCGTCCATATCGACGACGCGGTGGCCTTCCATCGCGGCCTGCAGGGCGCAGATGGGGTCGATTTCGGTGATCCAGACTGTGGCGCCGAGGCCCTTGAGGGATTGGGCGCAGCCTTTGCCGACGTCGCCGTAGCCGAGGATGACGGCGATCTTGCCCGCGATCATGACGTCGGTGGCGCGCTTGATGCCGTCGACCAGCGATTCGCGGCAGCCGTAGAGGTTGTCGAACTTGGATTTCGTCACCGAGTCGTTGACGTTGATGGCGGGGAATTTGAGTTCGCCCCGCGCATGCGTCTGGTAGAGGCGATGTACGCCGGTGGTGGTTTCTTCGGTGACGCCACGGATGCGGGCGGCGCGCGTCGAATACCAGGCCGGGTCGGTTTTCAGCCGCGCCCGGATGGCGGCGAAGAGCACGGTTTCTTCCTCGCAAGCGGGGTTCGCCAGTACGGAGAGGTCTTTTTCGGCTTTCGCGCCCAGGTGCAGCAGCAAGGTGGCGTCGCCGCCGTCGTCCAGGATCATGTTGGCGGATTCGCCGCCGGGCCAGTCGAAAATGCGGTGGGTGTAGCGCCAGTAATCTTCCAGGCTTTCGCCCTTGACGGCGAATACGGGAATGCCGCGCGCGGCGATGGCGGCGGCGGCGTGATCCTGGGTGGAGAAGATGTTGCAGGAGGCCCAGCGCACCTGTGCGCCCAGCGCGGTGAGCGTTTCGATCAGCACCGCCGTCTGGATGGTCATGTGCAGCGAACCGGCGATGTGCGCGCCTTTCAGGGGCTGGCCGCGGGCATATTCTTCGCGGATGGCCATCAGGCCCGGCATTTCGGTTTCGGCGATGGCGATTTCCTTGCGGCCCCATTCGGCAAGGGCAAGGTCGGCGACGATGTGGTCGGGGGAGGCGGTCATGGCGGGATTCCTTCGAGGCGATGGCCGGAAACGGCGATGAGGCGCGCGGCGCGCGCCGCCCCGTGTCCGGCAAGGGTTGTCGGGGCGAGCGCCGTTGCAGCCCGGGCCGCCCGCCTGCGGCGGCGGCGCTCTCCGAGCCTGGGATTCCTGGAAACCTCGCAACGCTCCTCGGAGAAGGGAGGATTATGGATGCGGGCGGGCGGCCTTGCAACGGGCGGGGCCGGAACACGCGCGCAAATCCGGTAAGATTCTCGCTTTCGCGCCGCGGCGCTTTTTTCCGCCTGGACCATGTCTCCGAGCAAACCCACTTTTCAGCAAGTCATCCTCACGCTCCAGCGCTTCTGGGGCGAGCGCGGCTGTGTGTTGTTGCAGCCGTTCGATCTCGAAGTCGGCGCGGGCACTTCGCATACCGCCACGTTCCTGCGCGCCATCGGCCCCGAGCCATGGAACGCCGCCTATGTGCAGCCTTCGCGCCGCCCCAGGGACGGGCGCTATGGCGACAATCCCAACCGGCTCCAGCATTACTACCAGTTCCAGGTCGTGCTGAAGCCTTCGCCGCTGGAGATCCAGGAGTTGTATCTCGATTCGCTGCGCGCGCTCGGCATCGACCCGAAAGCCCACGATGTCCGCTTTGTCGAGGACGATTGGGAAAATCCCACCCTCGGCGCGTGGGGGTTGGGCTGGGAGGTGTGGCTCGATGGCATGGAGGTGACGCAATTCACTTATTTCCAGCAGGTCGGCGGTCTCGATTGCCGTCCGGTGCTGGGCGAGATCACCTACGGACTCGAACGGCTGGCGATGTACCTGCAAGGGGTGGAAAACGTCTATGACCTCGTGTGGGCGGCCGCGCCGGACGGCGGCCGGATCACCACCTATGGCGATGTGTTCCACCAGAACGAGGTCGAACAGTCGGCCTACAACTTCGAGCACTCGAACGCCGATTTCCTGTTCTCGCTGTTTTCCGGGTTCGAGGCCGAGGCGCGGCGCGTCATGGACGCCGGGCTGGTGCTGCCGGCCTATGAGCTGGCGCTCAAGGCGGCGCATACGTTCAACCTGCTCGATGCGCGCGGCGCGATTTCGGTGACGGAGCGCGCGGCGTACATCGGCCGCATCCGGGCGTTGTCGCGCGCGGTGGCGCAGGCGTATTTCGCCGCGCGCGAAGCGCTGGGTTTCCCGATGCTCGACAGGGAGGCGGCGTAGATGGACAGGAAGGCCACTTTGCTCGTCGAACTGCTCACCGAAGAGTTGCCGCCGAAGGCTCTGGTGCGCTTGGGCGAAGCTTTCGCCGCCCATGTGGCTGCGGGGCTGCGCGCCAAGGGGCTGGCCGCCGCCGGGGCGGCAGTGCGCGATTTCGCCAGTCCGCGCCGCCTGGCGGTGACGGTGGCGGAGGTCGCCGCCGAGGCTCCGGCCAGGGAAGTCACCGAGAAGCTGATGCCGGCGGCGGTGGGACTGGATGGCGATGGCCGGCCCAGCGCCGTGCTGCGAAAGAAAATGGCGGCGAAAGGCATCCCGCCCGAAGCGGCGGCGCACTTCGAGCGCCGCCGCGATGGCGGCACGGAGATGCTGTTCCATACCGCCGCCGCGCCCGGCGCGCGCCTGGCCGATGTCCTGGCGGAGATTGTCGCCGAAGCGGCAAAGGCGCTGCCCATCCCCAAGGTGATGCGCTGGGGGGCGGGCGAGGCGACATTCGTGCGCCCGGTGCACCGCCTCGTCATGGTGCATGGCGAGACGGTGGTGCCGGGACGCGCGCTCGGTCTGGAGGCCGGGCGCGTCACGCGCGGGCACCGTTTCATGGGCGCGGACGAGGTGAGTATCGCCCGCGCCGACGATTACGAAGCGGCGCTGCGCGATACGGGCAAGGTCATCGCCGATTTCCGCCGCCGCCGCGCCGACATCGAGGCGCAGTTGCTGGAAGCCGCCGCGCGGGAAGGGGCGCGGCTGGAGACGAATACCGCCGATCATGCCAGCCTGCTCGATGAGGTCACGGCGCTGGTCGAACATCCCTCGGTGTACGCGGGCGAATTCGAGGCCGAATTCCTTTCCGTGCCGCAGGAATGCCTGATCCTGACCATGCGCGCCAACCAGAAGTACTTCCCGCTCTTCGACGAGGCAGGACGGCTGAAAAACCGTTTCCTCATCGTCTCCAACATGCGTCTCGACGATCCGGGCAATATCGTGCGCGGCAATGCGCGCGTGGTGCGGCCCCGGCTCGCGGACGCGCGCTTTTTCTTCGAGCAGGACAAGAAGCGGACGCTGGAGGCAAGATTGCCCCGGCTCGGCGCGGTGGTCTATCACAACCGGCTCGGCAGCCAGCTCGAACGAGTCGTCAGGCTGGAGAAACTGGCGGGCGGCATCGCCGCGCGCTTGCACGCCGACGTGGAAGCGGCGCGGCGCGCAGCGCGGCTCGCCAAGGCCGATCTCGTCACCGGGATGGTGGGCGAATTCCCCGAATTGCAGGGGATCATGGGCCGCTATTACGCGCTTGCCGACGGAGAGGCCGCGGAAGTGGCCGAAGCAATCGCCGCGCATTACCAGCCGCGTTTCGCCGGCGATGCCCTGCCGGCGGGCAGGATCGCGGCGGCGGTGGCGCTGGCCGACCGGCTCGACGCGCTGGCCGGTTTCTTCGGCATCGGCGTGACGCCCGGCGGCGACAAGGACCCGTTCGCCCTGCGCCGCGCCGCGCTCGGGGTATTGCGCATCCTGATCGAGACGCCGCTGCCGCTGGCCCTGCCGGAACTGATCGAATTGGCCGTTGCCGGTTTCGCGCCCGGCGCGCTGAGCGACAAGGAGAGCCTGGCGGCGTTGCCGGATTTCATGTTCGAGCGCCTGCGCCATTTCCTGCGGGAAAGCGGACACGATGGCGCGACGATCGACGCCGTGCTGGCGCTGCGTCCGGCGCGCATCGACCAGATTCCGGCGCGGCTGGCGGCGGTGGCGGCTTTCCGCGCCCTGCCCGAAGCCGAGGCGCTCGCGGCGGCCAACAAACGCATCGTCAATATCCTGAAAAAAAGCGGCGCGCAAGGCGCGGACGAGCCGGACGCCGCGCTTTTCCAGGAAGAAGCGGAAAAAGCGCTCTTCCAGCGGATGACCGACATCGAGCCGCGACTGCACGCGCACGTGGCGGGCGAGGATTACACGGCGGCGCTGAAAATGCTGGCCGGACTGCGCACGCCGGTCGACCGCTTTTTCGAAGAAGTCATGGTGATGGCCGATGAGCCGTCTGTCCGCCGGAATCGCCTGGCGCTGCTGGCGAAACTGGCGCGCTTGACAAACCGGGTCGCCGATCTTTCGAGATTGCCGGCCTGATACGGATTCGCCACCAAGGCGAAACAGGGGCAGGAAAACGCATGAGCCTGATCATTCTCGACCGCGACGGCGTCATCAATTACGACTCGGAGCAATTCATCAAATCGCCCGACGAATGGCGGCCCATTCCCGGCGCGCTCGAAGCCATCGCGCTGCTCAACCGCTGGGGCTGGCGGGTGGTGGTGGCCTCCAACCAGTCCGGCGTGGGGCGCGGCCTCTTCGACATGGACATGCTCAACGCCATCCACGACAAAATGGTGAAGAGCCTCGCCCAGATCGGGGGGCGGCTCGACGCCATTTTCTTCTGCCCGCATCCGGCGGACTCCACCTGCGATTGCCGCAAACCCAAGCCGGGCATGCTGCTGGAGATCGGCGAACGTTTCAATACCGACCTGACCGGCGTACCGGTGGTGGGCGACAGCATGCGCGACCTGCAAGCGGCGGTGACGGTGGGCGGCTTGCCCTGCTTGGTGCTGACCGGCAAAGGCGAAAAAACGCGCGCCGATCCGCAATTGCCGTCACAGACCGTGATCTTCGACGATCTCGCGGCGGTGGCCGCCCAATTGACCGCCTGAGACGGGCCTGCGCGACAACGCCGCCGCGCCCCGGTTGGTTGGAACCCCTCTCCCGGCCTTCGGCCACCCTCTCGCCCGCCTGTATACCCGCCGAGCGGGGGAGCGGGGATGCGGGGGCGGGTATAATCCGCGCTTCTGTTTATCCATGGCCGGTTTTCGCCAGCCTCGCCGCCGTTTCCTGATTGTCATGCCCTCCCGGATTCTCAAGTTTCGCGGCGCCGCCGCTTTTTCCCGCTCCCGTCTCGACCGGCTGGCCCGCGATCTGGCCGGAACGTTTCCCGGACTCCGGGGTATCGCGGCGGAATACTGGTATTTCATCGAAATCCGGGAAGCCCTCTCCGCCGAAGAAGAGGCGCGACTCGGCGAGCTGCTCGACGCCTGCCCGCCGGGGCGCGCGGGGGACGAATTTCCCGCCGGAACGCTGCGGCTGGTGACGCCCCGGCTCGGGACGATTTCGCCGTGGTCGTCGAAAGCCACCGACATTGCCCGCCAGTGCGGTTTCGACAAAGTGACGCGCATCGAGCGCGGTATCGCCTGGTTCATCGAAGGCGGCGAATGCCTGTCGTCCGCGCCCGCCTCGTTGCATGACCGCATGACGGAATCCGTGCTGGGGGCTTTCGATGAGGCCGGCGCGCTCTTCCGGCATTACGCGCCGCGTCCGCTGGAGACGGTGGATGTTCTCGGCGGCGGGCGCGCGGCCTTGGAAACAGCCAATGCGAATCTGGGTCTGGCGCTCTCCGATGACGAAATCGACTATCTCGCCGGCAATTTCACCCGCATGGGCCGCAATCCGACCGATGTGGAACTGATGATGTTCGCGCAGGCCAACTCCGAGCATTGCCGCCACAAGATATTCAACGCCGATTGGGTGATCGACGCCCGCCCGATGGAAAAGACGCTCTTCGCCATGATCCGCGACACCCACGCGGCTCACCCCGGCGGCACGGTCGTGGCCTACGCCGACAATGCCTCGGTGATCGAGGGCGGCGAGATCGAGCGTTTCTATCCTGATGCCGACGGTGTTTTCCGTTTCCATGCGGAGCCGACTCATATCCTCGCCAAGGTGGAGACGCACAACCATCCGACCGCGATTTCGCCCTTCCCCGGCGCGGCGACCGGGGCGGGGGGCGAGATCCGCGACGAAGGCGCGACCGGGCGCGGCGCGCGGCCCAAGGCGGGGTTGGCGGGGTTTTCCGTTTCCAATCTCGCCATTCCGGATTTTCCCCAACCCTGGGAAAACCCCCGCGGCAAGCCGGATCGCATCGCCTCGGCGCTGGCGATCATGATCGACGGGCCGTTGGGCGCGGCGGCGTTCAACAATGAATTCGGCCGTCCCAATCTCGCCGGCTATTTCCGCGCCTTCGAGCAAAGCGTCGCGGGCGAGGTGCGCGGCTACCACAAGCCCATCATGATCGCGGGCGGCATTGGCAGCATCCAGGCGCGGCAGGCGGAAAAGCCGCTCTTCCCGCCGGGTGCGCTACTGATCCAGCTCGGCGGCCCCGGTATGTCGATCGGTCTGGGCGGCGGTGCGGCTTCCAGCATGTCGACCGGGACGAATGCCGCCGATCTCGACTTCGCTTCGGTGCAGCGCGGCAACCCCGAGATCCAGCGCCGCTGCCAGGAGGTGATCGACGCCTGCTGGCAGCGCGGCGCGGCCAATCCGATCATCGCCATCCATGACGTGGGGGCGGGCGGCTTGTCCAACGCCATGCCCGAACTGGCCGATCACGCTGGACTCGGCGCGCATTTCGAGCTGCGCGAAGTAAAAACCGAAGAACCCGGCATGAGTCCGCTCGAAATCTGGAGCAACGAGGCGCAGGAACGCTACGTGCTGGCGATCGCGCCCGCCGATCTCGATGCCTTCAGCGCGCTCTGCGCGCGCGAGCGCTGTCCGTTCGCCGTGCTCGGCGCGGCCAGCGCCGACGGGCGGCTGGTGGTGCGCGACCGTCATTTCGGCAACACGCCGGTCGACATGGACATGAAAGTCCTGCTCGGCAAACCGCCGAAGATGACGCGCCAGGTCTCGCGCCGCGCTGTGCATCCGCCGCCGTTTGACGTGACCGGGCTTGATCTGTCGGAAGCGGCCTTGCGGGTATTGCGCAATCCGGCGGTGGCGAGCAAGCGTTTTCTCATCACGATCGGCGATCGCAGCGTGGGTGGCTTCACCGCGCGCGATCAACTGGTCGGCCCCTGGCAGATACCGGTGGCCGACGTGGCGGTGACGGCGATGAGCTTCACCGGCTATCGCGGCGAAGCCTTCGCCATGGGCGAGCGCACGCCGCTGGCCTGCGTGGACGCGCCCGCCTCGGGGCGGATGGCGGTCGGAGAGGCCATCACCAATCTTGCCGCCGCCGACATCGACGCGCTCGGCGAGGTGAAACTTTCCGCCAACTGGATGGCGGCGGCGGGCGTCCACGGCGAGGACGCCAAACTCTACGACACTGTGCGGGCGGTTTCGGCCTTCTGCATCGCGGCGGGGCTGTCGATACCCGTGGGCAAGGATTCGCTGTCGATGCGCACGGCCTGGCGGGAAAACGGCGAGGACCGGCAAGTGATCGCGCCCTTGTCGCTGATCGTCACCGCCTTCGCGCCGGTCGCCGACATCCGCCGCACCCTGACGCCGCAATTGCAATTTCCGGCGGGCGAAGAAACCGAACTGATCCTCATCGACCTCGGGCGCGGCGCGCATCGCCTCGGCGGCTCCGTGCTTGCGCAGGTCTACAACGCCGTCGGCGAGCAGACGCCGGATATCGCGCCGCAAACCCTCGTGGCCTTCTTCGAGGCGATCCGACGCCTGCGCCGCGACGGCCTGATCCTCGCCTACCATGATCGCAGCGACGGCGGTCTCTTCGCCACGGTCTGCGAAATGGCCTTCGCCAGCCGCTGCGGGCTGTCGCTCACGCTCGACACCGTCTGTTTCGATGCCGCGATGAACGACGCCGACGGCCTCGAAAAAACCCCGGAATTGCTCAAGGGCCGTTTCGACGACCGCCTCGTCGGCGCGCTCTTCGCCGAAGAACCCGGCGCTGTGGTGCAAATCCGCCGCCGCGACCGCGCGGCGGTCGGCGCCATCCTGAACGGCACCGGGCTGGACTACCACTTCATCGGCGAACCCAATGACAGGGACGAAATCCGCTTTCGCCGCAACGCGCGGCTGGCGCTGGCCGCGCCGCGCGCCGACTGGCTGCGCGCCTGGTCGGAAACCGGCTACCACATCGCCCGCCTGCGCGACGATCTCGAATGCGTGCAACAAGAGTTCGACGCCCTCGCCGATGCGGACGACCCCGGCCTGTCGCTGCGCGCCACCTTCGATGTGCGCGAAGACGTGGCCGCCCCCTTCATCGCCCGCGGCGCGCGTCCGCGCGTGGCGATCCTGCGCGAACAGGGCGTGAACTCGCAGTTGGAAATGGCGGCGGCCTTCACCCGCGCGGGCTTCGAGGCGGTGGACGTGCACATGTCCGACCTGCAAGCCGGGCGGCGCCATCTCGACGACTTCCTGGGGCTGGCGGCCTGCGGCGGCTTCTCCTATGGCGACGTGCTCGGCGCGGGGCAGGGGTGGGCGAAGTCGATCCTCTTCAATCCGGCGCTGCGGGCGCGATTCGCCGCCTTCTTCGCCCGCGGCGACACCTTCGCGCTCGGCGTCTGCAACGGCTGCCAGATGATGGCCGCCCTCGCGCCCATCATTCCCGGCGCGGAGAACTGGCCGCGCTTCCGGCGCAACCGCAGCGAACAATTCGAAGCGCGCTTCGTCATGACCGAGGTACTGGAAAGCCCCGCCATCCTCTTCAGCGGCATGGCGGGCAGCCGCCTGCCCATCGTCGTGAGCCACGGCGAAGGCCGGGCGGAATTCCGCGACGAAGCCGCGCAACAGGCGACCTTTGTCTCCCTGCGCTACATCGACAATCACGGCGCGCCCACCGAGCGCTATCCCGCCAACCCCAACGGCACATCCGGCGGTGCGACCGGTTTCACTACGCCCGACGGGCGTTTCACCATCATGATGCCGCACCCCGAACGCACGGCGCGCACCCTGCAAATGTCCTGGGCGCCGCAATGGCTCGTCGATGAAAGCCCGGATGACTCGCCCTGGCTGCGGATGTTCCGGAACGCGCGGAAATGGCTGGGGTGAAGCGTACCGGCAAGCAATCATTCAAAAGGAGTTCGCACTGATATCCGGTTATACGGTCTTTATGTCCCCGATATCGCGGTATCGCTGGAATTCCTTGAAAAGGCTTTTGGATTCAAGCGCCTGTTTCCTGGCGGCGAAGAGTGGATGAGCGTTCGTTTATTCCTCTCTTTTTCAATCAACGGCGCTGCGCGCCGGATGGAACGCGCTAGATTACCACGTCGCCATTACCACGGCGCTACGCTCCTCGCAATGACGAGGGTGGCTTTCGTAATGACGATGGGGGGATGTATTGCCGCGTCGCTGCGCTCGCAATGGCGATTTGATCAGTGCCGCTACGCTCCGTGTGGAACGGCGCGAAGCCAATCGGATCCGACCCCCGGCCCTCGGCCCCCGATCCCTGACGCGAAGGAAAAGGCGCGCGGCTTGTAGAATGCGGTCTTCTCTCCAACCGGCTTTCCAGGAACGCATTTCAGATGAACCGCGACGATGCCCCGCTCGATCTCCAATCTCTCGTCATCCATGGCGACCAGGACTGGAGCCACCCGGAACTCAACGATACCGCGCTCGCTCCGGCGATCTACACCGCCTCGACCTACAGCGCCCGTACTTCCGAAGAATTCGCCGCCATGGCGAATGAACCGCGCCATCCGCGCTATTACGCCCGTTACGGTAATCCCACGCAGGAGCGCTGCGAACGGCTCGCCGCCCGCCTGGAAAACGCGGAGTCGGCGCTGCTGTGCGCCTCCGGCATGGGGGCGATGAGTACCACCCTGCTGTCGCTGGTCAAGGCGGGCGACCACATCGTCGCGCAGAGCGCGCATTACATGGGCACTTCCCAGCTCCTCACCGATCTCCTGCCGGGACTGGGGGTGGAAGTCACCCTTGTCGACCAGCGCGACGCCGATGCCTTCCGCGCGGCGGTGCGTCCGAATACCCGGCTGATTACCGTGGAAACGCCTTCCAATCCCACCCTGGCGCTCACCGATCTGGCCGCCGTCGCCCGTCTCGCGCGCACGCACGGCATCACCACCCTGGCCGATAATACTTTCGCTTCGCCCATCAACCAGCGCCCGCGCGATTTCGGCATCGACCTCGTCCTGCACAGCGCCACCAAATACCTGGGCGGACACAGCGACCTGATCGCCGGCGTCGTGTGCGGCGACGCGGCCCGCATCGAAGGAATCTGGAAACGTTCGATCGCCTTGGGCACCAATGTCAGCCCTTTCACCGCTTTCCTGCTCCTGCGCGGCCTGCGCACCCTCCCCCTGCGCGTCGCGCGCCAGAGCGAAAACGCGCTGGCGCTGGCGCGCTTCCTGGAAAAGCACCCGGCCATCGCGCGCGTGCATTACCCGGAATTGGAAAGCCATCCGCAGCATGCCCTTTTCAAGCAGCAAATGCAGCACGGCGGTGGCGTCCTGAGCATCGAATTCGAGGGCGACGCGCACACGGGCTACAGGGCGGCCAAACAATTCGCGGCTTCGCTCAGGCTCGCCCGGCACGCGGTCAGCCTGGGCGGCGTCGAAACCCTGGTCGTCCACGCCGCCTCCATGTGGGAGGCTTCGCTCAGCCCCGAACGCATGCGGGAAGCCGGTATCTCCCCCGCGCTCGTGCGCATCGCCGCCGGACTGGAAAGCGCCGCCGATCTGTGCGCGGACATGGAAGCCGCGCTCGCCGCCGCCGCGTAGCCGCCGCCCCGCCAGTTTTCAGCGCGCCGCCTGTGCGCCGAGATCGGCGCACAGGCGGTACAGGGTCTGTCCCGAATCGCGGTATTTGCGTTCGAACGGCGTCAAGGCCCGCTCCGCCGCGAACGCCCCCCACGGCACGGCGCGGCCCAGCGCCAGCTCCAGCGCGAGCGCGAACTCGGCCACATAGACCGCCCAGTTGCTGCGGCATTCGAGCGCTCCGCCAAGGCGGCAAATGAACGGAAACACCGGATGCGCCGGCCAGCGCCGCCCGAGATGCCCGATCTTGGGCCAGGGATTGGGGTAAAGAATGTAGTGCCGCGCCAGGCACGGGCCATCTTCGGCGAGCAAGCGCCAGAAATCGACCAGATCGGCGCGCACGAACACCATATTGTCCGGCAGCAGCGCGGCGGGATAGGGCTTGCGCCGTTGCAGGCGCTCCTCCGACTGATCCACGCCGATCACCCAATGATCGGGAAACGTCCGTGCCAGTTCGATCGTGCTGTGCCCCACCCCGCAGCCCGCGTCGAGAATCAACGGCGCTCGCCCGTCCCACCCCGCCAGCGCCCGTGCGTGCGCGGCGCGGTTGCAGTCGGCGAACGGCTTGCGGAATGGATGCGCCAGATGCGTCCTCACCCGCGCCGCCAACTGCTCATGCACCCCCTGCTGGGCGCTCGCCGGAATACGTGAATTGGCGTAACTCACCCTGAACTCCCTCTCTTTTTTCCGCGCCCACGGCAAAAACCGCTTGCCGCCGAAATGGCGGGCAAGCGGTTCCGAGTAGTGTATGCCCGCTATTATTTCTGCGGATCGTAGAGTTTCTCCTTGATGAAGAGCGCGGGCAGCAGGCCGCACAGGAAATACGCCCCGCCCATGACCAGGAATCCGGTGCCGATGGAACCCCGGTCGGCCAGGAAGCCGATGGCGAAGGGCGCGACGGCGGCCATGATCCGCCCCACGTTGTATGCGCCGCCGACAGCGGTGCCGCGTATCCTGGTCTCGAAACTCTCGGTCATGTAGGTCGCGTTGACGCCGTAGGGAATGCCATAGACGAAGCCGAAGGCCGTCATCAGGAAAACGATGTTCTCCGGCGTGTGGTAGAGGACGATCAGCGGCAGGAAGACGGCGGCGGCGATGGCCCCGAACGCATAGACGGGCCGCCGCCCGATCCGGTCGGCGACCCATCCGGCGACGATCTTGCCGAGAATCATGGCGGTGTAGGTGCCGACCATGTATTCGGTCATCTTCTTGAATTCCATGCCCATCTCTTTTTCGAGATAGGAAGGCATCCAGTTGCCGACGCCGTAATAGCCGAATTGCAGGAAACTCGCGGTCAGGCACCACAGGATGAACATGTTGCGAATCCGCGGTGTATCGAAAATGATCTTGTAGGCGCTTTCCGCCTTCTGGGCGGCCTGGCTGGCGATGCCTTCCGCTTTTTCCAGAAGACGCCTGGCGTTGGCTTCCACCCACGAACGCGGCTCCGGCACCATCCAGTGCATGAGCAGCGTGAGCACCACCGGAATCAGCGCGACGTAGAACAGCCAGCGCCAGCCGTAATCCGGATGCGGGATGATGAGTCCCGCCAGGATGGTGGCCAGCAGGTAACCCACCGACCATCCGGCCTGCAAGGTGCCCAGCACCGTGGTGCGGTACCTGGTCGGCACATATTCCGCCATCAGCGTGTTGCAGGTGACGTAGGCCGCTCCCAGCCCCAGCGCGGCGATGAAGCGGAAAAACGCGAATTGCCAGTAGCTTTGAGTCGCACCCAGGATCGCGGTGCCGATCGAGAAGATCGCCACGCACCAGATCACGGTCTTGACCCGCCCGAAGCGATCCGCCGCCCAGCCGCCGTAAATGCCGCCGATGGCCATGCCGATCAGGGTGATGGTGCCCAGCGAGCCGGCCTCGGATTGAGTGAGCTGGAATTCTTTCTTCAGTTCCGCCAGGCTGTAGGCCAGGAACATCAGATCGGCGCCATCCATCATCAGCACCAGAAAACCGAAAATGAAAACAGCAATCCAGATTTTATCTCTGGGTAAAACAGAGGCAGACGTTACAGAAACAGAAGTTTCCGCGCTCATATGATTTTCCTTTTCTTCGGGTCGAAACCGTTTGCGGTCTGAAAAAACGAACCATCAGCCCCGGGCTTCCCGGATCATGCCGCGCGCGATCACGAGTTGCTGGATTTGCGTGGTGCCCTCGAAGATGCGGAACAGGCGCACGTCACGATAGAAACGCTCGATCGCGTATTCCGATACATAACCAGCGCCGCCGAAAATCTGCACGGCGCGGTCGGCGATGCGCCCGCACATTTCAGAAGCAAAGAGCTTGCAGCAGGAAGCCTCGGTCGAAACGTTTTCCTTGTTGTCGCGGCGGCGCGCGGCATCGAGGATCATCGCGCGGGCGGCATAGATGTCGGCGCGGCTGTCGGCCAGCATCGCCTGGATCAATTGGAATTCGGCGATCGGTTTGCCGAATTGCTTGCGCTCGATGGCATAGTTCAAGGCGTCGTTCAACATCCGCTCGGATACGCCGGTGCAAATGGCCGAAATGTGCAGGCGACCTTTGTCCAGCACTTTCATCGCCGTCTTGAAACCGATGCCTTCCCGTTCGCCGATCAGGTTGGCGGCGGGCACGCGGCAATTCTCGAAAATGACATCGGAAGTGTGCGCGCCCTTTTGCCCCATTTTCTTGTCGCGCCTGCCCAGCGACAATCCCGGCGTATCCTTTTCGACGATGAAGGCGGAAATGCCGCCCGCGCCCTTGATGTCCGGATTGGTGCGCGCCATGACGGTGAAAAGGCCGGCTTCCGGCGCATTGGTGATGAAGCGCTTGGTGCCGTCGATCACATAGAAATCACCGTCGCGCCGGGCGGTGGTGCGCACCGCCGCCGCGTCGGAACCAGCGTCCGGCTCGGTGAGCGCGAACGAGGCGATCAATTCGCCGGACGCCAGCCGGGGCAGGTATTTCTGTTTCTGCGCCTCGGTGCCGTCGACGATCAGCCCTTGCGAACCGATGCCGTTATTGGTGCCGATCAGCGAACGGAACGCGGGCGAGGTCTTGGCGATTTCAAAAGCGACCAGCACCTCTTCTTCCATCGTCAACCCCAGGCCGCCGTATTCTTCCGGCGTGGAAAGGCCAAATAGACCGAGGTCGCGCATTTCGGCGACGATGTCCGCGGGAATTTCATCGGTCTCGGCGATGACTTCCTCGGCGGGAACCAGGCGTTCCCTGACGAAACGGGCGACGGTGTCGATAAGCAGATTGAGCGTTTCCTGATCGCGGATCATGGTTTCTCCTGTGTATTCAAATGCGGCTGATGCCGCTGATGTGTCGAACAAGACTCGCCAGACGCGGCCCGATGTCGTGTTCGAGCCGGTCACGAGTCAACAAAAATGCGGCGCCGCCGCAACTGAAAGCCATCGGGCGGCCTTCGCCGTCCGTGAATGGCACCCCGACCGCGCTGACATCCCGTTCCCATTCGCCGACCGACAGGCAAAAACCCCGTTCGGCGCAATCGCGCAATCCCTGTTCGATTCCCGTGCGCAGTCGCGGCCAGTTTTGCTCATCGCGCAAAGACAACTGGTGCATCAGGGAATCCTGTTCCGCCTTTGGCAGCCCCGCCAGGTAAGCGCGCCCGATGGCCGTCAACGCCAGGGGCAAACGCGAGCCGATACCGCGCCGTATGCCGATCGGGGCGTTGCTGCGTACCGACTCGATATACACCATGCTCAAGCGGTCGCATATCCCAATGGAAACGGACGCCTGCGAATACTCGGCAAGCTCCTGCATCATGGGACGGGCGATCTGGCGGACACTGATATTGGAGAGCATGGCGTAACCCAGCGACAAAACGCCGGAACCCAGGCTGTACTTGCCCAGGGAAGGCAGGAAATTGAGGTAGCCCAGCTTGACCAGCGTCCCCGCCAGCCGGGATACGGAGGGCTTGGGGATGCCCGTGCGGCGCGACAGTTCCGCCACGCCGAGATAGCGCTCGCCCGGGCTGAAACAGCGCAGCAATTCCAGCCCCCTGGCCAATGCCGTGACGAACTGGCGATCCTTGGCCTCGTCACCCTTGCCGAACTGCTGTACATCATTGTTCGTGTAGTCAATTGCCATGACCGGCGTTTCCCCCGTCGAAGTTTGTACCGCATTCCAATTTTCTTGGCAGGCGAATCCTGTCAGGACAAGCCCCCGCCGTCAATGAAAATCGAACCCGCGTTCCGTATTGCGGAACATTCACGACGATTGCGCAGCAGCATACCCCCGCTTTATCATTGCAAAAGCCTCCCCTTCGTCATTGCGAAAGCTTCTCCCTCGTCATTGCGAAGGCCGCAGGGCCGCAGCAATCCAGATAGCCTTGCACGTTACCGTGGCATCCCGGAAAGTTGAACCGCCGCATGGATTGCCACGTCGCTTTGCGCCTCGCAATGACGAAGTGAGGAAGCTCCGGGCGGATTGCCATCCGCCCCTGCGCACGGGGGAAGGCTTTCGAAGCAATCCAACAATACCGCCAAGGTATAATGCGCCGTCCCGCGGCCAGCGGCGCGGCGTGCGGGCGATAGCGTCCAGCCCCCGATTTCGCCGTTCATGCATCCATCACAATACCCAAGGAGACACCCGATCATGCCGTCCGAGCAACCGACCATCGTATACACCGTCACCGACGAAGCCCCGATGCTGGCGACCGCCGCCTTCCTGCCGGTGATCCGCGCCTTCGCCGCGCCTGCGGGCATACACATCGCCGAGGCCGACATCTCCCTGGGCGCGCGCATCCTCGCCGAATTCCACGACACCCTCACCGACGAGCAGAAAGTCCCCGATGCCCTTGCCAAACTGGCGGATCTGACGCGCCGGCCCGAGGCCAATATCATCAAACTGCCCAACATCAGCGCCTCGGTGCCGCAACTGGTGACGGCGATCCGCGAATTGCAGGGCAAGGGCTACAAGATTCCCGCCTACCCGGCGGACCCGAAAACAGAAGAAGAAAAGATCATCAAGACGCGCTACGCGAAGTGCCTCGGCTCCGCAGTCAACCCCGTACTGCGCGAAGGCAATTCCGACCGCCGCGCGCCGCACTCGGTCAAGAACTACGCCAGAAAGCATCCGCACACGATGGGCAAATGGAAGCAGGCTTCCCGCACCCATGCCTCCTTCATGCGCAGCGGCGATTTCTACCACGGTGAAAAATCGCTCACGCTCGACCGCGCCCGCGACGTAAAGATGGAACTGCTCACCAGGAGCGGCAAAACGCTTCTCCTCAAGCCCAAGGTCTCCTTGCTCGAAGGCGAGATCATCGACTCCATGTTCATGAGCAAGAAGGCGCTGTGCGAGTTCTACGAAGAACAGATGGACGACGCCCGCGATTCCGGCGTCCTCTTCTCGCTGCACGTCAAGGCCACGATGATGAAAGTCTCGCACCCCATCGTCTTCGGCCACTGCGTGCGCATCTATTACAAGGAAGCCTTCGCCAAGCACGCGCGGCTCTTCAAGGAACTGGGCATCAACGTCAACAACGGCATGGCCGACCTCGAAGAGAAAATCGCCGCCCTGCCGGAATCGCAGCGCGACGAAGTCATCCGCGACCTGCACGCCTGCCACGAATTGCGCCCCGATCTGGCGATGGTGGACTCCGCCAAGGGCATCACCAACTTCCACTCCCCCAACGACGTCATTGTCGACGCCTCCATGCCCGCCATGATCCGCAACGGCGGCAAGATGTGGGGCGCGGACGGCAAACAGCGCGACGTCAAGGCCGTGATGCCGGAATCCACCTTCGCCCGCATCTATCAGGAGATGATCAACTTCTGCAAGACCAACGGCAACTTCGACCCCCGCACCATGGGCACTGTCCCCAACGTTGGCCTGATGGCGCAGCAGGCCGAAGAATACGGCTCGCACGACAAGACCTTCGAGATACCCGAAGATGGCGTCGCCAACATCGTCGACCTCGCCACCGGCGAAGTGCTGCTGTCGCAGGACGTCGAAGAAGGCGATATCTGGCGCATGTGCCAGGCCAAGGACGCCGCCATCCGCGACTGGGTCAAGCTCGCCGTCACCCGCGCCCGCGCCTCCGGCATGACGGCGGTGTTCTGGCTCGACGGCTATCGCCCGCACGAAGCCGAACTCATCAAGAAAGTCAAGGCTTATCTCGCCGAGCACGACACCACGGGGCTGAACATTCGCATCATGTCGCAGGTACGCGCCATGCGTTACACCCTGGAGCGCGTCATGCGTGGCGTCAGCACCATCGCCGTCACCGGCAACATCCTGCGCGACTACCTCACCGACCTTTTCCCCATCATGGAATTGGGCACTAGCGCCAAGATGCTCTCCATCGTGCCGTTGATGGCCGGCGGCGGCATGTACGAAACCGGTGCGGGCGGCTCCGCGCCCAAACACGTACAGCAACTCACCGAAGAAAACCACCTGCGCTGGGATTCGCTCGGCGAATTCCTCGCCCTTGCCGTCTCGCTCGAAGACCTGGGATGCAAGACCGGCAACGCCCGCGCCAGGATTCTCGCCAAAACGCTCGACGAAGCCACCGGCAAGCTCCTCGACGAAGACAAATCGCCCTCGCGGCGCACCGGCGAACTCGACAACCGTGGCAGCCAGTTCTATCTGGCGCTCTACTGGGCGCAGGTCCTCGCCGCCCAGGACGAGGACAAAGAACTCGCCGCCCATTTCGCGCCGCTGGCGCAAAAGCTCGCCGCCAGCGAGCACGACATCATTGCCGAATTCAAGGCCGTACAGGGCAAACCCGCCGACCTCGGCGGCTACTATCGCGTCGACCCAGCCAAATGCGCCGCGATCATGCGTCCAAGCGCGATCTTCAACGCAGCGCTCGGGCAAACCTGAGATCGACACAGATCAGGGATCAGGGTTTTCCGCTTCCT
>JAITLI010000012.1 GCA_031277975.1 Azoarcus sp. | reverse complement strand
ACCCTGACCATCCTGCTCGGCGCGGTGGCGGCGATCTCGCTGCTCGTGGGCGGCATCGGCGTGATGAACATCATGCTGGTGTCGGTGACGGAGCGCACGCGCGAGATCGGCATCCGCATGGCCACCGGCGCGCGCATGAAGAACATCCTTCAGCAATTCCTCATCGAAGCGCTGGTCGTCTCCGCGCTCGGCGGTCTCATCGGCGTCGTATTCGGCCTGGTGGCCGCCGCGCTCATCCAGGCTCTCGGCAACCCCATCCGCTACTCGGTCGCGCCGGTACTGCTCGCCTTCAGTTGCGCCTTCGCCACGGGCCTGGTGTTCGGCTACCTGCCGGCGCGCAAGGCCGCCCGCCTCGATCCGGTCGTCGCGCTCGCCTCGGAATAAAAATCGGAATGACCAGCACGCAGGAGTCAACGTCATGAAATCGCGATTACTTTTCCCGTTCGCCGTATTTGCCGCTGTCCTGTCCCTCGCCGGCTGCCACCACCATCGCGGGCCGGTTTATTACGATCCTCTCGACCCCTACGCCATCTGGTATTTACCCGATGTAACGATCGAACACCACCACCATCGCCATTACCGTCATCCGCCCGCACGGCGCAGCCACCACCACCCGCCGCCCGTCGTGTACAAACCACATCCCAAACCTCATCCAGGCAAGAACCACCCGCCGCCGCGTGGGAAACATGGCAACGATCATCGCCCCGGCGCGCACATTCCGCCGCACGATCGGCATCCGGGACATGACGCCAGGCCCAAACCGCCCCGCGCGGAACGGCCGCATCCGCCCGCGCGCGCCGCCGGCAAAAGCCCGCCCGCGCGCAACACGCGCAACACCAGCAAAAGCCCCTCGAACAACAACGGAAACCGTCACCGCCCCTCCGGCCACACCCGATTCCAGAGATGAAAGCCCTTCCCCCGCTCTCCGCGCTCGCCTGCGCCTTGGCGCTTGCCGCCTGCTCCTTCACCGGCCCGGCCGCCCGCCCCGGCCTTGATCTGCCCGCGCAGTGGAATGAAGCCAGCCCCGCCAGCGCCGACGCCGCCTTGCCCGCCGCCGACTGGTGGCGCGGCTTCGCCTCCCCCCGGCTCGACGCCCTCATCGCCGATGCCTTTACCGGCAGTCCCGACCTGCGCGCACAGGGCGAGCGCGTCATCCAGGCCGAACTGGCCCTGCGCTCGACGCGCGCGCCGCTCCTGCCCGGCCTGAGTCTTTCCGGCAACAGCGGCTGGAGCCGCAGCAACGCCGGCGATCGCGGCGACAACGTCGTGAGCGAGCGCAAAAGCTCCGCGCTCAATCTCTCCTCCAGCTACGAACTCGACCTATGGGGACGCGTCGCCGCCTCCATCGACAGCGGCGAAGCCAGCCTCGCCGCCAGCCGGCACGATTACGACAGCGCCCGCCTGTCGCTGGCCGCCAATGTTGCCACGACATGGTTCCAGTACCTGGCATACATCGAACGGCTGAAGATCGCGCGCGAGAACCTTGCCATCGCCGAGCGGGTACTCAAGGTGGTCGAAGCCCGCCACCGCAACGGCGCGGCCTCGGCCCTCGATCTTTCCCGCCAGCAGACCACCGTGCTCAACCAGCGCGCCCAGATCGAGCCGCTGGAAGTACAGGCGCGCCAGATTCGCGGCGCGCTCGACATCCTGCGCGGCCATCCGCCCGGCGCGGATGCGCTCACGCAGGCGGATACCACCTCGATCACGGCGCTCGCCATTCCCGCCGTCGCACCCGGCCTGCCTTCCGAACTGCTGCTGCGCCGTCCCGACATTGCCAGCGCCGAAGCCCGCCTCGCCGCCGCCGCCGCCGACATCGGCGCCGCGCGCGCCGAGCTTTTCCCGCGCATCTCGCTTTCTGCCGGCGGCGGACTGGCGAGCGAATTCCTGCTCTCGCTCGCCGACCCCTCCTCCTCCCTATCCTTATCGGCGGCGCTCGTGCAGACGATCTTCGACGGCGGACGCCTGCGCGCGCTCGTCGATAGCGCCCGTTCACGCGAACGCGAACTGCTCGAAACCTACCGCAAGACCATCCTCACCGCCCTGAAAGAAGTCGAAGACGCCCTCTCCAGCATCACCCGCGACGCCCGCCAGGAAGAAGCCCAGACCCAGATCCTCGCCGAAGCCGAACGCTCGCTCAGGCTCGCCGAACTGCGCTACCGCGAAGGCGCGGACGATCTGCTCACCGTACTCGACGCCCAGCGCACCCGCTTCTCGGTGCAGGATCAACTCGCGCAACTGCGGCTGACACGGCTGACAGACACGGTCAACCTCTACAAGGCGATGGGAGGCGGCTGGGGATCGGGGATCGGGGATTAGAGCAGTTTAATTTAATATAGCGCATATCCATCATCCCTGAATCGGCCGGAGATATCGGATAGGGAGATACCGCTGAATAAAAAGGGGGAAGAATCAGCGGCGCTACGTGCCGGATAAAACGAACTGGATTGCCACGACGCTACGCGCCTCGCAATGACAAATTTTTCCCAAGAACTCCCCCCGCCCAAAGAATTCCCCTCGCTCCCCTGAAACGCCCGGATACCTGGCGGTATCATTCTCCCCTCCGCGGCGCGATATCCGCCCTCTGATCCCTGATCCCTGATGTCCATCCACACCGAAATCGAAACGCGCCCGCGCGCCATTGAGATGGAGCATGGCGCGCGCATCCTCTGCGCCTGCGAATCGGGCGGCCACGGCTGGGGCTTCGCTTCGCCCCGCAGCGACTACGATGTGCGTGCTCTTTGCGTGCATCCGCTTTCCTGGTACTTGCGCGTCTTGCCCGGACGCGATGTGATCGAACCGCCGATCCCGGATGTGCTGGACATCAACGGCTGGGATGTACTGCGTCCACCGCTGGCGGCGCGAGGCATTCCGCCGATGCGCTTCCAGGCGCTGGTGGATGGGATCGTCGCCGCGCCGGATTTGCGCCAGGCCATCGGGGCGCTGCTCGACAAGAAACGCGCCGCGGTGGAAATGGAATACGGCCCATCCCTCCCTGTCATCAACGATTTCATCGACACGCAATTGGCGCGTCAGGCCGGCGCGACGCCCCCCGTGCACGACAGAATCGACCTTTCGCCATTGGACGGTCTGCTCATGGAAGCCGTCTTGCCTCCCGGCGGCAACGCATGAAGTCGGAAACGCCCTCGGCGCGAGCGCCCGCCTCCGAACCTGCCGCCGGTATCGAAACGTTCTCCGGCAGCCCTTTCCGCCTGCATCGGACTTTCCTTCCCGCGGGCGATCAGCCCGAGGCCATCCGCCAATTGTGCGCGGGCATCGAGGACGGGCTGATGTACCAGACGCTGCTCGGCGTCACCGGCTCGGGCAAGACCTACACCATGGCGAACGTCATCGCGCGCATGGGGCGGCCCGCGCTGGTGCTCGCGCCGAACAAAACGCTGGCGGCGCAGCTCTACGCCGAATTTCGTGAGTTCCTGCCCGAAAACGCCGTCGAATACTTCGTCAGCTATTACGATTATTACCAACCCGAAGCCTACGTGCCCTCGCGCGACCTTTTCATCGAAAAGGATTCCGCCATCAACGAGCATATCGAACAGATGCGGCTTTCCGCCACAAAGAGTCTGATGGAGCGGCGCGACGTGGTCATCGTGGCCTCCGTTTCCTGCATCTACGGCATCGGCGATCCGGTCGATTACCATGCCATGATCCTGCACTTGCGCGAGGGCGAACACATCGCCCGGCACGACCTGATCGCGCGCTTGGTGGCGATGCAATATACGCGCGCCGATCTCGATTTCCGCCGCGGCGCCTTTCGCGTGCGCGGCGACGTCATCGACGTCTTCCCGGCGGAAAACGCCGAATACGCCCTGCGCATCGACATGTTCGATGACGAAGTGGAGCAACTCACGCTGCTCGATCCCCTCACTGGCCACGTCAAGCAAAAACTGGGGCGCTTCACTGTCTACCCCTCCAGCCATTACGTCACCCCGCGCGCCACGGTGTTGAAAGCCATCGAAGCCATCAAGGCGGAATTGCAGGAACGCCTCGCCTTTTTCCAACGCGAGAACAAACTGGTCGAAGCGCAGCGCATCGAGCAGCGCACCCGTTTCGATCTCGAAATGCTCAACGAAATGGGGTTTTGCAAAGGCATCGAGAACTACTCCCGCCATCTCGCCGGGCGCAGGCAGGGCGAGCCGCCGCCGACGCTCATCGATTACCTGCCGCCCGACGCGCTGCTATTCATCGACGAATCCCACGTTACCGTCGGCCAGGTCGGCGGCATGTACAAGGGCGATCGTTCGCGCAAGGAAAATCTCGTCGAATACGGCTTCCGCCTTCCCTCGGCGCTCGACAACCGTCCGCTGCGCTTTGAGGAATTCGAGCGCCTGATGCCGCAGACCGTCTTCGTCTCCGCCACCCCGGCCCAATACGAGGAAACGCATCAGGGCCAGGTCGTGGAACAAGTCGTGCGTCCCACGGGGCTTGTCGATCCGGAAGTCATCGTGCGTCCGGCGGCGACACAAGTCGACGATCTCCTCGGCGAAATCCGCCGCCGCACCGACGCCGCCGAGCGCGTGCTGGTGACGGTGCTCACCAAGCGCATGGCAGAAGACCTCACCGACTACCTCGCCGAACACGGCATCAAGGTGCGCTATCTGCACTCGGACATCGACACCGTGGAGCGGGTCGAAATCATCCGCGATCTGCGCCTGGGCGAATTCGATGTACTGGTCGGCATCAACCTCCTGCGCGAAGGGCTGGACATTCCCGAGGTCTCGCTCGTCGCCATCCTCGACGCCGACAAGGAAGGCTTCCTGCGCTCCGAACGCAGCCTCATCCAGACCATAGGCCGCGCCGCCCGCCACCTCCACGGCGCCGCCATCCTCTATGCCGATCGCGTCACCGACTCCATGAAAGCGGCCATTGGCGAGACCGAACGCCGCCGCGCCAAGCAAATCGCGTTCAATCAGGCGCACGGCATCGTGCCGCGCACCGTCACCAAGCGCATCAAGGACATCATCGACGGCGTTTACGCCGACGAAAGCCACGACACGCGCCGCGCCGGCCACAGCCACACCCGCGCCGACTATGCGGCCATGGATGAAAAGACGCTGGCGAAAACGATCAAGAAACTGGAAAAAACCATGCAAGAACACGCCCGCAACCTGGAATTCGAAGAAGCCGCCGCCGCGCGGGACGAACTTTTCCGCCTGCGGGAACAAGCCTTCGGCGCGGCGGGATCGCCCGCCGGCGACCAAGCGCCAGGGAACCCTCCCACCCCGTCATTGCGAGGCGCGTAGCGACGCGGCAATCCATGCGGCGGTTCAAATCAGCGTCGCTTCGCGCCGCTGTTCTCATCACCAGCTATTTCGAAGTGTGTAGATGTAGATACCTGTGAAGCGGGGGAAGGGAGGCCGCCAAAAGATTCCCGCCTCCCCACAGCAACGGCGCCGGGAGGCAGAATGGCGGGGTTTTATCCGGGTGCGGGATGCGGCGCGCGGGTTTTCGGGGGGATGGTTCCTTGGTGGATGTGCATGGCGGCGATATTTATGCCCATGGCGGTGTGCGCCTGGATTTTTCGGTGAGCACGAATCCGCGCGGCTTGCCGGAGTTCGTGCGGGCGGCGTTGCTGGCCGGGATCGACGCCTGCGCGCGTTATCCCGATCCGCAATGCCGCGCGTTGCGCGCCGCGCTCGCCCGCCATGAGGGGGCGCCGCCGGAGCGGATTCTGTGCGGCAATGGCGCGACCGATTTGATTCATCGCCTGTGCCACACGATCAGACCGCGCACGGCGCTGGTCTGCGCGCCGTCTTTTTCGGAATATGAACGCGCCTTGCGGCAGTGCGGTTGCCGGGTGGGGCGGCACGTCCTGCGGCGGGAAGAGGGCTTCGCGCTTACCGCGGCCATCGAGGAAAAACTCCTGCCCGGCCTGGAGATGCTGTTCATCTGCCAGCCGAACAATCCGACCGGCGGCCTGGCCGAGGCGGCGCTGTTGGAGCGCATCGTCCGCCGCGCCGCCGGCAACGGCACACGCGTGATGGTGGATGAGTGCTTCCTGGAGTTCACCTCCGCCGGATCGGTGGCCGCGTGGCTGGATGACGCGCCGGGTCTCGTGGTGCTGAAGGCTCTGACCAAGACGTATGCGCTGGCGGGGTTGCGGCTCGGCTATCTGCTCTCGTCCGACGCGGGCCTGCTCGCCGCGCTTGCCGCCGCCGCGCCGTACTGGAATGTGTCGACCCCGGCGCAGATCGCGGGCGTCGCGGCGTTGTCCTGTCCGCGTTCGTGTGAAACGTGGCTGGCCGAATCCCGCCGTCTGTTGGCGGAAGAGCGCGCCTTCCTGGGCGAGGCGTTGCGGGCGCTCGGCATCGAGGTCTTTCCCGGCGAGGCCAGCTTCCTGCTGCTGCGCTGCGATGTGCCGCTGTTCGAGCCGCTCTTGCGCCAAGGCATCCTGATCCGCGCCTGCGCCAATTTCGCCGGGCTGGATGCTTCTTTCTACCGCATCGGCATCAGGACGCGCCCGGAAAACGCCGCCTTGCTGCGGGCCATCGAGGAGGCGCTTGATGGCTAGGACGATCATGATCCAGGGCACCATGTCCAACGTCGGCAAAAGTCTGCTCACAGCGGGACTGTGCCGGGTATTCCGGCAGGACGGCTACCGCGTCGCGCCGTTCAAGTCGCAGAACATGGCGCTCAACTCCTTCATCACCGCCGAGGGCCTGGAGATGGGGCGCGCGCAGGCGATGCAGGCGGAAGCGGCGGGGATCGCGCCGTGCGTGGCGATGAATCCCGTCCTCCTCAAGCCCGTCACCAACATGGGCGCGCAGGTGATCGTGAATGGTGAGGTGCGCGGCAACATGAGCGCCGCCGCCTATTTCGGCCACAGGGGCGCGCTGATGCCGGAAATCCTGCGCGCCTTCGCGGCGCTGGCCGCCCGCCACGACATCATCGTGATCGAGGGCGCGGGCAGTCCGGCGGAAATCAATCTCAAGGAGGACGACATCGTCAACATGGGGCTGGCGCGACGGACGGATTCGCCGGTGCTGCTGGTGGGCGACATCGACCGTGGCGGCGTGTTCGCGCAACTGGCGGGTACCCTCATGTTGCTGGAAGAAGACGAACGCGCCCGCGTCAAGGGCTGCATCGTCAATAAATTCCGGGGCGACCCGGACATCCTGCGTCCGGGGCTGGCCATGCTGGAGGCGCGTTGCGGCAAGCCGGTCATCGGCGTGCTGCCGATGCTGGCGGTGGATATCGAGGATGAGGACAGCCTTTCCCGCCGTTTCGCCGCCGAGGCGGGAAACGCGGCGCTGGACATCGCCGTCATCCGCCTGCCGATGATCTCCAACTTCACCGATTTCATGGCGCTGGAGGCGACGGCGGGCGTGGGGTTGCGCTATGTGGACAACGCCGCGGATCTGGGGGGGCCGGACATGCTCATCCTCCCCGGCACCAAGAACACCATCGCCGATTTGCAATGGCTGCGGCGAAGCGGCCTCGAAGCGGCCATTCTGGGGCTGGCGCGGCGGGGCGTCATTGTCCTTGGCATTTGCGGCGGCTACCAGATGCTGGGCCGCGGAATACGGGATGCCGCCGGCGTCGAGGGCGGCGGCGAGATCGCGGGCATGGGCTTGCTGCCGGTCAGTACCGAATTCCATGCCGAAAAGACGAGAGTCCGCCGCGCCGGGCGGATCGCCGCCGTGCGGGGCGCATGGCGCGCTCTGGACGGCGCGGCGGTGGAAGGCTACGAAATCCACATGGGCGCGACGCGGCGCGAAGACGATGCGCCATTTTTCATTGCCCTGGAAGATGGGCAGACGGATGGCTGCGCCGTGGATAACGTCGCGGGCGTCTATCTGCACGGTTTTTTCGATACCGCGTCATGCCGCGCGGCGCTGCTCGACTTCCTGTGCGAACGCAAGGGCGTCGCGCCCCCGGGCGGACGGGTGTTCGACTTCGCCGCGTACAAGAACGGGCAATATGACAAACTAGCCGCCGCGGTGCGCGGGCATGTCGATATGGCGTTTATTTACCGGATGATGGACGGCGGCGGCGGGATCAGGCAATGCCGATGATTTCGACTTCCAGCCGGATCGGCTTGCCCGCGAGCGGGTGATTGAAATCGACGAGCGCGGAAGTTTCGTCGATTTCGCGCACGAGGCCGGAATAGCGCGAACCGTCGGGGGCGACGAATTCCATGATGCTCATCGCCTCGATCTCTTGCGCGGGCATGTGTTCGCGCCGCACGCGCTCGACCAGTTCCGGGCGGCGCGGGCCGAAAGCGTCTTCGGCGGCGAGGTCGAACACATGATGGCCGCCGAGCGGCAGGCCGACGATGAGCCGTTCGATGGCGGGCAGCATTTCACCCGCGCCCAGTTTCAGCGTCGCGGGCGTGGACTCGAAGGTGGAGAGCGCCGGCTGGCCGTTGGGCAGTACGATGCGGTAGTGCAGGGTGACGAGGCTGTCGGCGGCGACGGTCTGGCTCACGGGGTTTGCTCCGGTCAACCAAGTAGTTTCGCTAAATTCGACAGCCCGGCGATTCCCAGAAGCCCTATTACGATAGTGAGCCAGAATCTACGTGTGTCTCTAGTCATATGGCGTTCGTCGATACGAATACGTTCTTCAATGGATTTAAGGTTTTGCTTATTCGCAAACGCGGCGATGATTTTAAATGCTTCCGAATCATAAAGCTGCCGGTATACTTCCACCCGTTGGACCAAATCACGGCGTGATTCGGCGATCTTGTCGTGCAGCACTCCGATTGCGCCCTTGACCTCTTTCTCATTGGGTACGTAATATGACAGATCTTTCTCTTTGTCAATATCGCGAAGCCTGCCCAATTCCGCAGCGGCACGGTCGACGGCCAGATCCAGGCAGTCGTTCAAAGCATTTTTTGCTGCGTGGGTTGCTTGTTGGATTATTTTCTTGAGCTTATCTATGTCGTCTTCTTGAGAGACGGCGATCCTCAGAAATTCTATAAGGTTGCGGGAACAATATCGGAACTCGTTGAGAGGGCTAATATCCAGCTTGGAAAGAATCTCCTGGGTTTTTTTGAATGATTCTTCCGCAAGTCCGTAAATTGAGAATAATTCTATCAGTGCCTCCTGAAGCTCTTGAGGAATAATCTCCATCTTTTACCCTGCCAAGGGTTTTTTCTGGACATATAGCGCATGTGCCTCTTCCCGAATCGGGCGTGCCTTCTCCCGCAGAGCATCTCTTTGGCTTGGTGTGAGTATCTTTCCTTGTTGCGCATAGATATTGCCGCGCGCCTTGAGGAGGATCTGCGGTTCGTCTTCTTCGGGCATCACGTCTTCCAGCCGATGCCCTCGCCTAGGGTAAAGTCCGAAGACTATCTTGAAGAATTTCAGTATGTCCATATCCCGATCATGGCGTTATTCAAGACGCCCCTCCCCTTTACGGTTACCGCCAGCGACTCCACGTCGCCGGTCAGACAGCTTCTACATAATTTTTACGCTACTGTCAACGGACTGTGTCGGCTTGCCCCGGAACTGTGCGAAAAGCATCAGCCCGACGCCCAGGGTGATTGCCGAATCGGCGAGGTTGAATGCCGGCCAGTAATGCGGCCCGGCGTGGAAGGAAAGGAAGTCGACCACCGCGCCGTGAACGAGGCGGTCGATGATGTTGCCGAACGCACCGCCGACGATGAGCGAAAAGGCGGCGGGCGACAGGCGCTCGTGACGCTGTTGCCAGATCAGCGCCAGCAGCCAGGCGCTCACCGCGACGCCCAGCACGGTGAAGAACCAGCGCTGCCAGCCCGGTTGCCCGGCGAGGAAGCTGAACGCCGCGCCGGGGTTGAAGGCGAGGACGAGATCGAAGAAGCCGGTGACCTCGATGCGCCCGCCGCCCGTGAAATGAGCCAGCGCCAGACTTTTCGTGATCTGGTCGAGCGCGGTCACCAGGGCGATGAGCACCAGCCACGGCATCATGGCGCGCAAAGTCCCGCGCTCAGGCATGTTCGCGCGCCTCGCCCGCGCCGAAAAGGTTCTCCACGCAGCGCCCGCACAATTCGGGGTGTTCCGCGTCCGCACCCACGTCTTCACGCACATGCCAGCAGCGTTCGCATTTCTGCCCGCTGGCGGGGGCGGTTTCGATGGCGAACGGCCCGCGTTCCAGGCGGGCGGCGGAGGTGATGAAGACGAATTTGAGATCGTCGCCCAGCGCGGCGAGCGCCTCGAACTGTTCGCCTTCGGCGCTGATGGTGACGGCGGCCTGCAAGTCCGCGCCGATCCGCCCTTCGATGCGCAATTTTTCGAGCGCCTTGAGCACTTCGGCCCGCGCCGTAGCGATGTGCGCCCAGCGCGCGCACAATGCGGCTTCGTCGGCGACTTCCGGCAACTCGTGCCAAGTGTGCAGCATCACCGAATCTTCCGGATCGCCGTTGAGCGTTTGCCAGATTTCCTCGGCGGTGAAGGCCAGGATCGGGGCCATCAGGCGGGTGAGCATCTGCGTGATGTGCCAGAGCGCGCTTTGCGCCGCGCGGCGTGCGCGCGAGGCCGCCGCCGTGGTGTAGAGGCGGTCTTTCAGGATATTGAGATAGAAAGCGCCCAAATCCTCGGAGCAGAAAGTTTGCAGCGCCTGTACGACGCGGTGGAATTCGTGGTGCTCGTAATCGGCCTCGGCCCGCGCTTGCAGCCCGCGGGCGAGGACGAGGGCGTAGCGGTCGATTTCCAGCCAGTCGCCGGCCGGCAGCAAATCCTTGGCGGCATCGAAATCGGCGGTGTTGGCGAGCAGGAAACGCACGGTGTTGCGGATGCGGCGGTAGGCGTCGACGACGCGCTTGAGGATTTCGGCGGACAGGGCAAGTTCGCCGGAATAATCGGTGGAGGCGACCCACAGGCGCAGGATTTCCGCGCCGCCCGCGATGGGCTTGCCCTTTTCGTCGCGGATCTTGCCGTCGATGACGTCCTGCGGCGTGATGACGTTGCCAAGCGATTTGCTCATCTTGCGACCTTGCTCGTCGACGGTGAAGCCGTGCGTGAGCAGCGCCCGGTAAGGGGCGTGGCCGTCGATGGCCGCGCCGGTCAGCAGCGAGGAATGAAACCAGCCGCGATGCTGGTCGGAGCCTTCGAGATAGAGATCGGCGCACGGCCCTTCGGCATGGCCGTCCGGGTGCGAGCCGCGCAGCACGTGCCAGTGCGTCGTGCCGGAATCGAACCAGACATCGAGCGTGTCGCCCGTTTTCTCGTAATCGGCGGCCTCATCGCCCAGCAGTTCGGCGGCGTCGAGCCGGAACCAGGCTTCGATGCCTTCCTTTTCGACGCGGCGGGCGACTTCTTCCATCAATTCGACGGTGCGCGGATGTAGTTCGCCGCTCTGTTTGTGGACAAAAAAGGGAATCGGCACGCCCCAGTCGCGCTGGCGCGAGATGCACCAATCGGGGCGATTGGCGAGCATCGCGTGCAGGCGCGCCTGTCCCCAGGACGGAAAAAAGCGCGTGGCCTCGACCCCGGCAAGCGCCCGCTCGCGCAGGGTGGAGCCGTCCGCCACCGGGCGATCCATGCCCACGAACCATTGCGTGGTAGCGCGATAGACGAGCGGCGTCTTGTGCCGCCAGCAGTGCATGTAACTGTGTGTGATCCCGCCGTGCGAGAGCAGCGTCCCGGTCTCGGACAATTTGCCGATCACGGCGGCATTGGCCTTCCAGATGTCCATGCCGCCGAAAAACGGCAGATCGGCGGCGTAAGTCCCGTCGCCCTGGACGATGGACAGAATCTCGTCGCGCCCGCGCCCGTAGGCGAGCCAGGAATTGAAATCGTCCACGCCGTGCGCCGGCGCCGAATGCACGATGCCGGTACCCGCGTCGCCGTCCACGTAATCGGCGAGATACACCGGCGCGGCGCGCTCGTAGAAGGGGTGGCGGAATTCGATGCGGTCGAGCGCCGCGCCCCTGGCCGTGGCGACGATTTCGCCTTCGAGACGGCAGCGCGCCAGGGCGCTTTCGGCAAGGGGCCGCGCCAGGATCAGGAAGCGCTCGCCGGCATCGGCCAGTACATAGTCGAATTCGGGATGCACGTTGAGCGCCTGATTGGCGGGAATCGTCCACGGCGTCGTCGTCCAGATCACCGCCGCGGCGGGTTTCGGAAGCCGCGCCAAGCCAAAAGCCGCCGCCAGCCGCCCCGCATCGGCATCGCTCACCGGAAACGCCACGTCGATGGCCGGCGATTTTTTATCGGCGTATTCGACTTCGGCCTCGGCCAGCGCCGAACCGCAGTCGAAACACCAATTCACCGGCTTCAGGCCCTTGAAGACATAACCGCGCCCGACCATCTCGGCGAGCGCGCGGATTTCGTTCGCCTCGTTGGCATGATTCATCGTCAGATAAGGGTTGTCCCAATCGCCGAGCACGCCTAGGCGGATGAATTCGGCTTTCTGGATGTCTACCTGCCCGGCGGCGTAGGCGCGGCACAGTTCGCGCACCCTGGCGGCGGGCAGATGCTTGCCGTGCGTCACCTCCACCTTGTGCTCGATCGGCAGCCCGTGGCAATCCCAGCCCGGCACGTAAGGCGCGTCGAATCCGGCCAGCGTCCTGGCGCGCACGATGATGTCCTTGAGGATCTTGTTGAGCGCGTGGCCGAGATGCAGATTGCCGTTAGCGTAGGGCGGGCCGTCGTGCAGGATGAAGCGGGGCCGCCCGGCGCTGGCCACGCGGATGCGTTGGTAGAGCCGCTTCTGTTGCCAGGCTGCGATCCAGCCCGGTTCGCGTCCGGGCAGATCGCCGCGCATTGGAAACGGGGTATCGGGCAGATTGAGCGTATCTCGGTAATTGGTGGCCATGGCCTTGTGATCCTGAATGTCCTGGCCGCGCAGGCTGTCCGGATGACGGGAAAACCAGTCGTGCGTTCCGGCAATATCGCGGCTGATCTGCGCCTTGAGCGCATCGAGCGACGAAAAGCGTACCTCGTCGCGCAGTTTATGAAAAAAATGCACCCGTACCGCGGCACCGTAGCATTCGCCCCGCCAAGCGGGCAAATGGACTTCGAGACGGGGTTGCAGCGCATTGCCGGCGGTCGGACGCCAGCC
Source organism: Azoarcus sp. (assembly GCA_031277975.1). GTDB lineage: Bacteria > Pseudomonadota > Gammaproteobacteria > Burkholderiales > Rhodocyclaceae > WRNU01. The sequence continues at coordinate 14,654 of JAITLI010000012.1, read as the reverse complement.
CACGTTGGCGACGCCGCCGAGGCGCGCCTCCCCCAGTCCCTCGACCGCGACCGCGAACACCCCGGAGAGCGCCGGGCGGCGATGCCGGAACGGGATATTGAGCGTTGGAAAACCCAGGCGCCTGCCGAGTTTCTCGCCGTGCCCCACCCGTCCCGCAATGCTGTAGGCCCGTCCGAGCAGGCGCGCCGCATGGGCGAGATCGCCTGTTGCCAGCGCCTTGCGCACGGCGGAACTCGACACCCGCTCGCCGCGGACCTCCACCGCCGGCATGACCTCGACCCCGAAGCCGCGCGCCTCTCCCGCCGCTTGCAACATGGCGAAATCCCCGGCGCGCCGGTCGCCGAAACGAAAATCATCGCCGACGAGCACATGACGCGCACACAAGCCGCGCACCAGCACCGCGTCGATGAATTCCGCCGCGCCCAAGCGGGCGAAACGCGCGTCGAACCGCCGCACATACACGCGCCCAACGCCATTACCGGCGAGCAGCAACAGCTTTTCGCGCAGGGAGGTCAACCGCGCTGGAGCGTCCTCCGGGGCAAAATATTCGCGCGGATGCGGCTCGAACGTCAGCACCGCCGCAGGCAACCCCAGCGCCGCCGCCCTGTCGGCGAGCACGCCCAGCAACGCCTGATGCCCCAGGTGCAGACCGTCGAAATTACCGATGGCCAGCACACAGGGCCGCCCATCGGCGCCGTGAAAACCGCGAAGAACCCGCATGAGCGCCCAAAAAGTGGCGATTATAGCGGCAACGGCGCGTGCGGCGGAGTCTTGCGCGCCGCCTTCTTCCTCGTGCAGGAGAAGGCGGGACGAAAATCATGGATGGATGTTCAGACGCCGAGGCAGACGACGTAAACCGCGCCGTCGTCGAGCGCGGCGAGAGCGACGGCGGCGGCGGTGGTCGCGCCCGCCCGCAATGTGCCGGCTTCGGGGTCGCCGTCATCGAGCGTGTTGTCGAGCTGGCGGACGTACTTGCCGGAAATGCCCGCCGAGCACATTACGTAACTGCCGGAGACGCCCAGCGGCGCTGCTGCGCCGCCCGACTGGATGCCGATGCGCCCGCCTTCGCTGTTGAGCGGCAGGAAATTGGCACTGGCGATGTCGGTCGGGCCGGAGGTGAGGTTGGCGAAGCGAATGTGCTGCCAGAAGTAGACCGTTTCGCTCGGGGCGGCGACAGTGTCGTCCCAACTGCCGCCAATACTGCCGTCGGCGTTGCCGTCGATAGTGCACCCCGGGATTGCCGCCGGGCAGACATGGGTCTGGGCGCGGCCGTCGTCGCCGGGAAGGGCGCGAAACTTGTCCTGATAGGCGTGGATGTACATCGGCACCATGCGGAAATCCTGGGCAAGATTCTTGACCTTGGCGCTGTTGATCAGCTCTTGCCCCTTGAGGACGCCGCCCAACAGCAGGCCGATGACGACGAGGACAATAGCGATTTCGACCATAGTGAAGCCGGTCTGGCCGGCGGGTCGCGCTTTGTGCTGTTTCTTTTGCATCGTGATTCTCCTTGCGGAAAAAGGTTTCAAGTGATGAATGCGACGGGTGCCCAGTGCATGCCGGTTACAGCCGTCCGCCCTGGGCGAGGCGGGCGATCAGGAAAGGGTGGCCGATCCAGCGCAGGCGGTCGTCGAACGCGGCCGTCGCCTCCCCGGTCTCGAACACGGGGGCGGCGGAACTCCAGGCGGCATTGAGTCCATCGCTGCGGAGGTTGGGGCCGGTCGAATAAACCACGGCGATGGCGCGGGAATCGGCGGTCGTGAGCGGGTTGCCGTCGTGGTCGCGGATCTGGATGTGGTTAACGGGCTGGGTGGCGAGGGTGATGACGCCTTCGGCGAAACGCCTGTCCGGGCGATAGCGCCAATGCCCGTCCCAGGGCGCGGCGGCGCTGGCGCGCGGGCGGCCCCAGGGGTCATGGACAGGCAGGCCGAGGCTGCGCCAGGGCAGATAGCCGGTCGTGGCGAACACGCAGGGCGGGCCTTGTTCGAGTCCGTAGCCAGAAGCGGCAGGGCTGGCTTCGATGCTCGGACACGGCAGGCGGCCATGGAGCAGGGCGAAGCCGACGAGGGCGTCGACGATATCGTCGAGCATGGCATCGGCGGCGCGGCGCTGGCTGGCTTCGATGCGGGCGGCGACAGGCGCGGCGAGGATGCTAATGATGAGGCTCAGCACGGTGAGCGTGACGGCGAGTTCGGCAAGCGTGAAGCCGCGGGCGCGGAGGTTCATGGGATACACCGGATGAGATCCTCGCTGGCGGGCTGGCGGGGGTCGGCGATGGCGTAATGACGGTGACCGGCGTAATGGCCCGCGCCGGCGGTAAAACTCGTGAGGTTCGCGCCTTCGAGGTATTGCGCCGCGTCGGCGCGTTCGCTCGCGCTGCGGCGCTGCTGCGCCATGCCGCCGCCGCGCTGGCGCTCGCCGCCGAAAATGATGAGGGCGCGGCATGTTTCCGTGGCAGCGGCTGATGGCGAAAGCGCCGAATCGGTCAGTATCGCCGTCAGGCAGGCGCTGCCGTCGATGCAGGCGGCGAAGCGCATCTGGTCGTGCCAGTTGTTGTAGAGGTTTTCCTGTCCTGGCGGTACACCGAACCCGGCGGCATCCGGCAGCCGGCCATGGGCGCGGTTGTCATGAACGCTATCGGCGTGGGCGGCGAGGAAGGCCGGATCGCCGAGGCGCGTTTGCAGCGTGGCGGCGGCGATGTCGAGCACGGTATCGAGCGTGGCGGAAAAGCCGGTTCGCCGCCGCAGGACGGCGAAGATTTCGTCGACGGTGAGCCATGCGGCGAGATCGTTGACATTCGATCCCGGCAGACCGTGAACGATGGCGATATTGCCTTCGAGATCAAGCGCGTGGGGATGGTCGATGAAGGCGGGCAGATCGGCGGCGGCGCTGGCGCTACCGGGGCAATGCGGGGTGTTGGCGGGAGGGCGCGCCTGGCCCGGCAACGCCTCTCCCGGCGCGAGGATCACAGCCGCCGCGCTGTACCCCGCGCCGCCGAGCGTTCGCCCGGCGCTGTCGACGATCTCGAATTGTCCGGGGCTGTCCCAATTGAGTGTCGCAGGTTTGGGGCTGTTTTTGATACTGCCCGCCACCGCATACCACAGGCATTGACCGTGGCCATCGCGCGCCGCCGGCAATCCCAGGGTCCGCCAGGGCAGCCAGCCGAACGCGCCATGGTTCCTGGCGTGGCAGGGGCTTTGCGCGGAACCGTTCTGGTTGCGGTCGGGGCACGGCAAATAGCCCAATTCTTCCCCAGGGTGTATTTCCGGGTATTGAACGGCATAGCCCAGGAGCGCCGTTTTGGCTTCGGCGAGGAGGGCGACATTGCGCGCGCCCGCCAGCAGTCCGGCGCGGTGCGCGCTCCGTCCGGCGGCGGCCAGCGCGGCACTCGCGGCGAGCAGCAGGATGATGAGCACGGCAAGAAGCGCGCCGCCACGCATGGGCGCGTGGAGCCGTGGATATGGCGATGATGTCATGGCGCGCTCCCGTTGTCCCGGGGCGGGAAGAATTGCCCGGGCAGTAGCGCCTGCCTGCGTCCGGCGGCGGTCACGGCTGGCGCGCCATGGTCGAGGCGGATCACGGGTTCGCTTTCCGGGCTGACCATGTTGCCGTCCAGCCAGAGGGCAACGAGGCGCTTCTTGCGCCATAGCGCGCCATCGAAACGGCGCGGCGCGGACGGCGGCGCAGCCGGGGGAATGGCGGCGGGCGTTTGCGGGGCGTGCATCTTTTCTTCCATGGCGCGGCGTTCGGCGGCGGTGAAGAACGCCCGCCCCGCGAACGCGGCGGGGGGCGGCGCGGGCGCTTGCGCGGCGGGCGTCGTCGCGGGCAATGTCGTTGACATGATGGCGAACAAGAGACACGGCAGTGCAAGGGCGTTCATTGCGTCGCTCCCGTCCCCGACGCGAGGGAAATCCAGTCGAATTCGCAACGCACCCGCAGCGGGTGGACGGCGGCGCTGGCGCTGCCCGTGTCCACGCCATTCCCGCCTTGCCGTTGCAGGGCGCAGCCGATGGGAATGGTGTAGACGGGGCTGTCCATGATCGTGGCGGCAAGTGCGAGCAAGGCTTCTTCATGCAGCAGGTCGGCGTCGACGCTCAGCCGCTGGATGACGATGGCGGGCGCGCCGGCGGGCGGCACAAGCGGCACCGGTAGCGGCGCGGCCTGGAGGCGCAGGCGGGGCGCGGCGATGCGGAAGTCTTTTGACAGGCGCTGGACGATCCGCTCTCGCTCGGCTTCGTCAGGCGGGGTTTTGCCCAGGGTGGCCGCGAGCATGGCGAGACGCCGCGCCAGTGCCGCGCGCGCCGCCGCGCTCTCGCGGGCGGCGGCGAGGCGTGCGGCGAGTTTTCCCGCGTCCGCGCGGGCGTCGCGCAGCCGCGCTTCCTGCCCGGCCCGCGCGGCGGCGGCGCTGTACCCGGCGGCCAGCGCGGCGGCCAGCGCCATGACGCAGAAAAGCAGCGGCTGGCGCAACGCGGGCGGGATCGCGGACAGGAAGAGAGGGAATTTCATGGTGCGTCTTCCCGTGGCGGAGCCGGAATGGCTGGAGGTTCGAACCAGGCGTCGAGCCGCAGGAGCGCGCCGTCCGCGTCGATGAGCACGCGCGCAGGCGCGCCGTGCCGATGCAGCCAGCGCGCGGCAAGGGCATCGGCGGCGAATCGCGGCGGCGGGGCCGTATCGCCGGGAGCGATCGTCATGTGGATGGCCGCAGCGCCGCCGGCATGGCGCTCTTTCGCGGCTGTGGCCGTGGATGGCGCAGGATCGTCTCCTTCCGGCATGCTCCAGGCGAGCGCGTCGAGCCGCGCCCACGGCGCTTCGGCAAGAAGATCGGCGGCGGCGTCGAGCGCGGCGGCGGGCGCGATGCCGGGGGCGCGGACGAGGTGTTCGGCGCGGTCGAGCCACGCATCGAGCGCGCCGCCGGGAGCCATGTCTCCGGCATGCGTCTCCAGCCTGCCGATTTCGTCCTGCGATGCCAGCCGCCTGGCCTCGGTCTGCCCGGTTTCGTGGCGCAGACGGCGGGTGGCGGCGAGGTCGAAAGCCGCCGCCGCCGCCACGGCGATGACGAGCGCCGCCGTGGCGGCGATCATGGCCCGGCGAACGGCGGCCAGCCGCCGGAGGCGTTGCAGCAGCGGGCAATCGTAGTGCCGCCGCACGCTGGCGAGGCGCGCTTCCCGCAAGAGCAGATGCGTGATGGCCCACGCGGACTCGCCGTCGTCTTGCGCCCTGTCTTGCGTGCCGGGAGGAGAAATGAGTTCGATGAAGGCGGTATCGCCGTTGCCGCCGGCGGGGATGAGTTCGCCCAATGCCGCCCGCTCGCTTGCCGCCGCCAGTATCCGGATCGGCGGAGAACCTTCGCTCAGGCGCTGCGCGGCCAGCCACGCCAGCGTCTGGGCGAGTTCGTCGCGGTAGGCGGGCAGGCAATCGGCGAGCGCGGCGGCTCTCGCGGGGATGACGCGGGAGAACGCAAGGCGGCGCTGACGGAAGAAAAGCTGGCGCATGCCATCCACGGAGGGCGCGAGGAGCAGGCATTGCGCGGGCAGGCCGCGCTGGCGGCGGTACCACTGTTCCAGCAGGAAAGGCGCGCTGGTGAAACCGCGCACTTCGATCCGGCCCTGCGCGCCGGCCTCGCCGAGCGCCTCCAGCCAGGGCATGATGAGCGCTGGGCGGGTCAGGGCGATGAGCAGCACGGGCGCGCTGTTTTTCTGGCCGCCTTCCGGCAGCGCGATCGCCCCGGTCAGCGTGGTTTCCGGAAAATGCCGTGCCAGCCGGCGGTGGATGAGCACGCGGCGGTCGGCGCGCGCAGCGCGCGGCAGGGATTCGACAATGTGGCGCTCGTCGATGACATCGGCGACGAGGGTGCAGCGGCGGCGCGCGCCGCCAAGCCAGGCGCGCAGCCGCGCCGGGGCGTCCCGGTCGGCGGCGGCGAATGTTTGCGCATGCACGCCGCCGCTGTTTCCCGCATGCCGCCACGCGTCGAGGCCGCGGGCGCCGATGACGAGGGTGTACGGCGCCGCGATCATCATAATGGCATCCCGGCGATGATGCCGTAGACCGGACCGAGGATGGCGAGCGCGATCCACAGCATCAGCAGTCCCATGATGACCGTGAGCGCCGGTTCGGCGCTCGCCTGCAGGCGGTCGATCGCCTCGCGGGCGTCGCGCTCGTAAAAATGGGCGAGTTGCCCGAGGGTGTTGTCGATCCGCCCGGTTTGCTCGCCCACGCGCAGCATGCGGATGACGAGGCGGGGAAACAGGCCGGTGGCCTCGAAGGCGCTGGCAATGCCTTGTCCCGCGGTAATACCCGCCCGGGCGGTTTCGAGACCGCCGCGGATGACCAGATTGGGGGTGGCGCGCGCGGCGCTGGCGATCGCGTCGGTCACGGTGATCCCGCTGGCGTAGAGCATGGCGAGCAGTCCGGCGACGCGGGCCAGCGCCAGCCGCTGCCGGATCGGCCCGAGAAGCGGCAAACGCAGGGAGAGGGCGTGCAGGGCATGGCGAAAGCCGGGGCTGCGTACCGCCGCGAGCGCGGCGGAAATGGCGAGGAGGACGAATAGCGGCGGCAACAGCCAGCCATGACGGCCAAGCCATGCGGAAAGGCCGATCAGTATCCGCGTCGAAAGAGGCAGGACGGTGTCGCCGCGAAACAGGGCGGCGATCTGCGGCACGACCTGGGTGATGGCGACCACGACCGCGGCGGCGAGCAGCGCGGCGACGATGACAGGATAAATGACGATCTTGCGGGCATGGGCCGCGAGTTCGTCGGCGCGGGTGAGATCGGCGGCGATCCGGCGCAGCACGGGAACGGGATCGCCGATGCTCTCGCCCGCGTGCAACAGGCAGCGGAAGACTTCGTCGAAGACATGCGGATGCGAGGCCATGGCGGCGGAGAGCGCCTGGCCGCGCTCGATTTCGGCGCGCAGACCGGCGACGATGGCCTGCATGGCGGGACTGCCGTGACCATCGCCGAGATCGGCGATGGCATCGAGCATGGGAACGCCGGCGGCGAGCAATTGTTCGAGGTGAAAGCAAAAATGGATCAGCTCGCGGCGCGCAATGCGCCGCCGCCGGAACGGGAACACATTGGGCGCGGCGCGAAGCAGTTCAAGGCCGCGACCATGCAGGCGCGTTTCGAGATCGGCGGGATTCGCGGCTTCGAGTTCGCCGCGGACGATGCGCCCGTGCGCGTCGCAGGCGCGATAGCGGTAAAGGCTCATGGCGCGCGCTCCGGCGGCGGCGCGGCGGGCGCGAGCGGCCCCACGACACGGCAAAGTTCGTCGACCGAGGTCTCGCCGGCGAGCGTCTTGCGCCGTCCGTCCTCGCCGAGGCTGAAGTGGCCGCGCGCGTGGGCGGCGCGGGTGAGTTCGGCGGGGGTCGCGCCAGCGGCGGCGAGTTCGTCGAGCGTGTCATCCATCTCCAGCACCTCGAAGATCGCCAGCCGGCCACGGTAGCCGCGTCCGGCGCAGGCCTGGCAACCGGCCGCATGCGCAAGGATGATTTCGCCGCCGTCGGCGGGCAGGCCGAGGCGGCGGCGTTCGCGGGAATTCGCCGGAGCAAGGCGGCGGCACTCCGGACACAGGCGGCGCGCCAGCCGTTGCGCGATGATGCCGCGCAAGTTGCCGGCCAGCAACGCCGGACGGATGCCGAGATCGAGCAGGCGGGGAATGGCGCCGATGGCGGTATTGGTATGCAGGGTGGCAAAGACGCGATGCCCCGTCATCGCGGCGCGGATCGCCATGCCGGCGGTTTCGGCGTCGCGGATTTCTCCGACGAGGATGATGTCGGGGTCCTGGCGCAGGAGGGCGCGGATGCCGGAAGCGAAGTCGATGCGCGCCGCCTCGGAAACCGCGGTCTGCCGGATGCGGGCCATCGGGTATTCGACCGGATCTTCCAGCGTCATGATATTGACCGCTTCGCTGTCGAGGTGGCCGAGCATGGCGTAAAGCGTGGTGGTCTTGCCGCTGCCGGTGGGGCCAGTGACGAGGATCAGCCCTTCGGGGCGCGCCAGCATGCGTTCGACGGCGGCAAGCCGTTCGGTATCGAAACCGGCCTGGCCTAGCGCGACGATGCCGCGTTGGCGATCCAGGATGCGCAGCACGATGTTTTCGCCGTGCAGCGTCGGCAGGGTGGAGACGCGGAAATCGATGGGCTGTCCGGCAACGGTGAGCGAAACGCGCCCATCCTGCGGCGCGCGCGTTTCGGCGATGTTGAGTCCGGCCATGACCTTGAGGCGCACCGCCATTGCGGGCCAATGGCCGGCGTGCAGGGCGCGCGCCTGCTGGAGAATGCCATCGACACGATAGCGGATGCGCAGGAAACCGACTTCAGGCTCGAAATGGATGTCCGATGCGGCGGCTTTGACCGCGTCGACGAGCAGCGCGTCAACGAGACGCATGAGCGGATGCACGTTCTCGTGCGGCGCGGAAGCATTGGCGGGCGCGGAGGATTCGAGTTCCTGGAGGATGCCGTCGATGGCGAGTCGATAGCCGTAGTGGCGGTCGAGCGCCGCGCGGATTTCGGATTCGGCGGCAAGCGCCGGACAGAGGCGGATGGCCGGGCCGCAATGGGCGGCAAGCGCATCAAGGGCGACGACATCGTGCGGATCGGCCATTGCCACGGTCAGGGCGGCGGCGGTCTCGTCATGGCGGAACGGCAACAGGGTGTGGCGGCGGGCGAGCGCCTCGGGGACGAGCGCCAGCGTCGCCGGGTCGATGACCGCTCCGGCCAGTTCCACCGCCCGGCGGCCAAGGCGCGCCGAGAGCGCGTCGCGCAACATGGCCTCGGTGATGAAGCCCAGTTCCACGCACACCCGCCCGAAAAGACGGTGCTCCCGGTGTTCCCGGCGCTGCTCGTGCAGGGCGATACGCAACTGGTCGCCACCGATCAGCCCGGCGTCGATGAGGGTTTGTCCGATGGGCGCGGGGACATGGGGCGTATTCATGGCATGGCGGCACCGGGAGCGTACAAGGGAACGCGCGCGCTGGCGGGGAAATTACGCTCGCCGGGAATGGGCGAGGCGCGCGGGAAACCGCTATCCGGCAAAGCCGTCCCGCCATATCCGGCGGCGAAGTCCGGCGGCCCGGCCAGGCGCGGACGCAGGAAGATCACCAGTTCGGTGCGGCGCGTGCTGTTTTCCCGCCGGGTGAAGATTTCGCCCAGCACGGGTACCGCGCCCAGGAGCGGAATGCGGCCAGTGTCGTAGTCGATCCTGTCTTCCATCAGGCCGCCGAGAATGGCGGTTTCGCCGTCGGCCAGCCGCAGCACGGACTCGATTTCGCGCGTGCGTATCTGCGGCACGCGGTTGGGGATGTTGCCCAGCGTCGGATTGGGGTCGTCCTTGAAACCCGAAATGCTGGAAATGGTCGGGCGCACGCTGAGAGTGATCGCGCCGTTCCTGCCGATTTGCGGCGTGAGCGCCATGACCAGCCCGACGGACACCGACTGCGGCTTGGTGGTTGCGGTGACTTTTTCGCGCTCGCTGTCGCCGTATTCGGTGGTCGAGGCATCGACGAGGAAATAAACCACTTCTTCCACCACCTTGAGGATGGCGGTCTGGTTGTTGAGCACCGACAGCTTCGGGCTGGAGAGCACCTTGACCGTTCCGAAAGTCTCCAGCAGATCGAGGCTCACGCCAATCCTGTCCGACAGATAGGAGATGGCCGGCGTCATGGCGCTGGCATCGTTCGAGCCGCGCGGGCGTATCCCGATCGCGGGCGCGCTCGCACGGCTTCCGGGCAGGCGGCTCCAGTCGATGCCCTGGCGATAGCCATCGGCGAGCGTCACTTCGACGATGGTCGCCTCGATCGTCACCTGGCGGTGCGCGGCGGTTTGTACCTGGTCGATGAATTCCGCCACTTCGCGTTGTTGCCTGGCATTGGCGAGCACCATCAGGATGCCGGCCTCGCGGTTGCCCATCACGAAGGCGGATTCACCGGAGCCTGTGCCCGCGCCCGCGCAGGCCGCAGCCTCTCCTGTAGCCGGAGCGCCAGGATCGCGCCGGTGCAGGGCCGCGCAACGCGGCCTGCGGACATGGCGTTCATATTCCTTGAGGAGTGCGCGGATACTGGCTTCGAGCGCATCCCAGAAATGATTCGCCGCCTTGGTTTCGATGCGGGTAAGCGAAGTATTGCCGCCACTGCCGCCGCGCGCGCCGTCGACGGCGCTCGGGCTGGTGGCGATCTGGGTGCTGGTGGCAACCTCGCCGCTCATGTCGCGCGCGAGATTGACGTAATCCACATGATAAGCGCGCAGGAATGGCATGTCGGGCATCGCGGCGAGCCGCGTTCCGTCGAACTCGCAGCGCAGTTCGGCCTGGTCGCAGATGCGGGCGAGCAGATCCGGCAAGGGCCGGTCGAACGCGCTCAGGGAAACAAACCCCTCGACGCCGGGGTGGAGATCGAAGTCGATCGACTGATCGCGGGCGATGGCGGAAAGAAGCTGGTCGACCGGCACGAGCCGTACATCGAGCGAGTAAACGGGAACGGGCCGCGGCGCGGCAACGGAGATGACGCCGGGGGCGGGCGGCATGGCGATGGCGATGGCCGGTTCGGCTGGCGCGGGCGCGCCGCGTTCCACGCCATCCGTCTGTAGATGCGCGGAGGCCATCGCGGACGCGGGAAAGCGCGGCGGCATCCGGGCGCAGCCCGCCAGCACGGCGGCAAGAACAATCAAGATCGTTCGCATACTTCTTGGACATGTATTGCAATGCCGATACAATAGCACATGAAGCCATCATCATGTCAACCTCGTATGCGAAAATTATCAAAGGTTCTTGATCCCGCCCAAATCCGCAGCCCATGACCCGCTCTGGCGCACTGGAGATCGGAAATCAGCGGCGCGGCGCGCCGGATGGAACGAACTGGATTGCCGCGTAGCTGCGCTCCTCGCAATGACGCGTCCCGCCAAAGGAGCCCCCTCGCCCCCTGTATCGCCCGGAGACACCGTGGAGAGGGGGCCAACCAAGCGGCGCACAGCGACGCTGTTGCCATTAATTCAGTGGAGCATATGATTTCTGAAAGATCATATCCCGAAAAGTCATGAATGAATTCAAGCATGCATTCCGTAACGATACTATATGAAAGCGATTGGCAAAAAACCAATGGCGGCCACGCAGGGTTGCCGCTCCAATATCATTAGAACAAGCGTTTACAGCCCCTTTCGTGCGGTACATCTCTTTCCAGACTTGCGGCAAACACCCGCAAACCAGTCATCACACATTCCCCTCCTTTCGTCGAACGCCTCTACACAATTCCGCGCCGCCGACTAGAATCTCAATCATGTAAAGCGCTTCGACGTATAGACTCATTTACAACTATTTACGACTGTGAGTTTCTTCATGTTTTCCCCGACAACGCATATATCCCTTTCACGTATTTCGTGCGTTCCATTCCGTAACAGGCGCGGTTTCACATTGGTCGAGTTGATGATTGTGATTGTCGTCAGCGTCATTCTCATGGCCATCGCCGCGCCCTCGTTCGACCCCGTGATCCGCGGCATGGCGCTCAACGGCGCCGCCAGCGAACTCGTCAGCGGCCTGCAATTCGCCCGCTCCGAGGCCGTTCGCAAAAACCAGCCGATCACCGTCGATATTACAGACCGCACATGGAAAGTCTATTACGACGCCAATAAGAATGGCGTTCTTGATCCCGGCGAGCAAATAATACGTGAAAACACGTACACCGACCGGATACAGGCGCAGACCGCCACATGGCAATTGCTCTTCCAGCCCTCGGGAATAATCACGGTCACCGCTCCGGCTGCGACGACGCTGCCAACGGGAATTTGCATTCAAACCCAGGCCGATAACCGTTACCGCCGCGTCGTGTGGTTCGAGACAAGAGCTTCTTCCCCCGTCATTCGCGGCAGAAACGCCGCCGAACAGAACGCATTCACCGCGGCGGCCACCGCGAATTGCGCGTAAATCGAATCACAACCTCCAGACGATGAATACTCTCTTCTTCCGAAAACCGGCATCGCAGGCAGGCGCCAGCCTGCTCGAAGTCCTCATTTCCGTGTTTGTGCTCGCCTTTGGCCTGCTCGGCGTGGCCGGTCTGCAAACCAGTTCCCTGCGCAACACCCAGAGCGCCCTGGAGCGCAGCCAGGCCGTTTTCCTCACGCACTCCATCCTCGACGCCATGCGCGCCAGCGTAGATCTTTCAGAGGGGATCACGATCGCCTCGTACAACACGCCCGGCGACACCGACTTCGTCACCAGCGCCGACGCGCCGCCTTCCGGCTGCATCGCCTTCGCAAGCGCCTCCACGCTGGCGCATTACGACCTCAAGACGTGGCTCGACAATATCGCCCTCAATCTTGGTGCGGATGCCTGTGGCCGTATCTCTTGCGACGCCGCGACGAAGGTTTGCACCGTTTCGATCAGATGGGACGATTCGCGCGGCCTGGAAGGCGCTCCCGAGCAGACCGTCGCCACCACGAGCCGGTTATGATGAAAACAAAAACCCCCTCCCGCCCGCGCCCCCTTCTCCGCCGCGCCTTGCCGCGGCAAGGTGGCATGACCCTCATCGAACTGATGATCTCCTTGTTACTGGGGCTTTTCGTCATCGGCGGCGTCCTGGGCATATTCACCGCCAGCCGTGAAGCGAGCCGCGTCAACGAAAACCTTGCCCGCGTCCAGGAAAACATCCGCGTCGCCTTCGACCTGATGGGCCATTCGATTCGTGAAGCCGACAGCAATCCCTGTTTCCGGGCGCGCGACCGCCTGACCGGGCCCCTCGGCGTCCTCAATCTCGCAAACAACCTCCCCTCGGCATGGAGCACGGACATCGAAACCGCCGTGCGCGGCTACGCCGGCGCGCTGCCAGGCGGCATCATTCCCCCCGGTATCGCCGCCGTCGCCGGTTCCGACGCGATCATTCTCATTTCCGGGACAAGCAACGCGTCTCCCGTGGTGTTCACGCCGGGCGCGCCAGGGACAGTCAGGCTCCTTCCCCATTCCCATCCCGCCGCCGCCATGGGGAACTACATACTTTGCCACCAGAATGGCGGCATGGCTTTCAGGGGCGTTATCCCCGCTGTCGCTTCCGGTGAGAGCGTATATCCCCTGCCAGCGCCTGTGCCTAGCGTTTCCCCCACGGGAGCGCCTATGGGCTGGCTTGCCGAACTGACCGCCGAAGCGTGGTTCGTCGGCACGAACGCCGGCACCGGCAAGACCTCGTTGTATCGTACCGTCATTGCCCCGGGCGTCGCCGCCACGGAGCCGATCATCGCCGATGTCGTGAAAATGGAGCTTCGCTACCTCGTCGACGACTACGACAACTCCGGTACCAGCCTCATCGCCACCCCTACCGAATACGTCGATGCCGCCGCGGTCAACGCCATCGCTGTCGGCAGCGGTTCCGCCTGGGATTTCGTGCGCGCGGTCTCGGTCACGCTCGAACTGCGCGGCGCCGAAAATGTCGCCGCCGCCGGAGCCGACCGCAGACTCCGCCGCACCCTGATGCACATCGCCTCGATCCGGAATCGCCTGCCATGAAAACCCCCGCCAGTCTTTCCACGCCGCGCGCCGCCATCCGCCGCCAGCAAGGCGCGGCGCTCATCATCACCATGATCCTGCTCATGACCATGACCCTCCTCGCCATTACCGGCTTGCGCGGCGCCAGCCAGCAAGAGCGCATGAGCGCCAACGCCTACGACCGCGACCTGGCCTTCCAGGCCGCCGAGGCCGCCCTGCGCGCGGGCGAAATCAAGGCCGCCGAGTTGAACGATGCCGACTTTCCCGCCTCCGCGTGTACTTGCAGTAACGGACTATGCGCGCCGCCGGGCAATACCTGCCCCACGCCCTGGAATACGTCCGGCAATTTCGTCGATGTTCCGGTCGCGGAACTCGATATCGAGGCGGCGAATACGCCGCAGCGCAATCCACAATACATGATCGAAAAACTCGGGCCGGGACTTTGCGCAAGCGCGAGCACGTCCGCCTCGACTTGCCAGAACTTCCGGATCACCGCCAAAAGCGACAATGACGGCGATGGCCGCGGCACGGTCATCCTCCAGTCCATCTATGCCAAATAGGCGGATATTTGTCGCTTTCCGGCGCCACGGCGCTTGCGCGAATGCGGGAAGGGCCGCCATGATGGAAAAGCGATAAAAGCCTTCCACGTATTCTTATTGTGGAAAACACGAATAGACTTCACAAATATATAGCGATCGATCGGCGCGCTTTTGCAATTTTGAAACAATGTTTTCATCTCGTTTTTTCAAAACGGTGTTTTCTTGCATTCTTTCAAAACAGCGTTTTCTTTTGTCCATTCAAAACAGCGTTTTTATAATTGGCCAATCATCGCGCGCTTTTGCCCTTTCGTCGCGGCTGGATTAACAATGCGCCCGCTTGCGGCTAGATTTGGACAAGTATTCGAGCGGAACCGGATTGAAACACGCCGGGCGCGCGCCTCCCGCCGCGAGCATCTTCAGGAATGTGCCTCAAGCCAGTGCCACAAGAATACCCGATGCCGAACGCCGTGCCAGCGCGCAAACCAAAACGCCAGCATATCGCCCCGGACGCGACGACTTTCATGTCACTTATAGTCATTACTCAATTCATTCCTGGGAAAGAATCATGAAACCCTCGATTCAACGACAACGCACATCCCGGCAATTGCTCACGCGCGCCCGCCCCTTGGCCTGCGCCGTGGCGCTGGCGCTGGCGGC
>JAITLI010000167.1 GCA_031277975.1 Azoarcus sp. | reverse complement strand
GGTAGATCGCCCCCGATCCCGTCAGCGCCAGCGCGAACAGGCCAAGGCGCGTTTCCGCCATGCGCAGGGTGAGCAGCAATGTCATGCAGGCCGCGAGCACGGCGGCGAATACCCATGGTCTTCCCAACCCCAAGTTGAAGCCTGATTGCATCCAGGCATGCGCCGCGCGGGTCGTCATGCGAAATGGCGGCGATACCTCCCAGTGTTCGATGCCCGCTGTCCTCGTTGGCGGCCACAACATCAAGAGGCTATTGGGCTTCCGCATGACCAAGCGGAAAGTCGCTGCCATCGCGGCATACGCGCCCACCGGATTTTTCATCGCTGCGGCAAGCCACGCTTTTGTCATGACGCCAGCCCCCCACGCCCCCTGTTGCTCCAAGTTGCGATGAATCATGCTGCACATTTGTCCATGCCGCTCCGCCGCATCCCATTGGTTCGGCGAATAGCACTCCTCGACGATGCGGCGCGATTCCTCTTCCGTCCATGTTCCGGGGAAAAGGTTTTTACCCTCGAAGTAGGACAGGGCCAGTAAATGATAGGTTTTGATGCTGTCGCCCGGATATAGTTTATGTACATTCATCAGGCGATCCAGACCGCTTTGCACGACGGGCATGGCTGCCGCGATAAGCAGGCACGCAAGCAGATTGCGCCGCCATCCCAGACGGTGATAGGTATATAAAAGCAAGGGCAGCAGTGCGAAAATCGCATTGGCGCGCACCAAGAAAGCGGCAATTGCAAATATACTGGCAAATATCTGCAATATGATCCGTTTTTTCCCGGCGACATTCTCGGCATTGGCCCGGAATGCGCATGCAAATGCGGCCAGCGCCCAGGCGACCAGCAGGATGTCCCGATTCGCGTGTCCCACGAGATTGAGCATACCGGGCATGAATGGAACCGTAAAAACCAGTAACGACCACGCACCCACCCGGCGAGAGATGCCAAGGGCAATGGCGGCCAGTCCTCCCCAGATCAGCAAATTGTCGAGTACGAGAATACCGACCGGGCCGGGAAAGAGCTTCATCAACCCGATCCAGAGTGCGATAATGAAGGGAGGCTGCCAATCGTTATACACGCCATCCTGTATCTGCATCAGTTGCAATATGTTGTCAAAGTGTAAATAGCCGGGATAACTGGCGTGTACGATAAAAACAAAACCCAAGCCGGCAATAACGCATATTGCTATTGCGTACCATGGACGGATTTGTTTTTCTTTCATTGGCAAATGAGTCATGTGGAAAGCGTCTTGCCGGAAACGCGCCAGAGGCGGGACAAGCGCCCCTCCTTGCCGGACAGCCAATACAGTAGCGCCGTCAGCGCGGCAAAACACAAGGCCGTCCGCGCGGGCGCAAGCCATGATCCTTGGCGTTCCTGCCGCGTCCATGTTCCTTGCGGCGGCAGATCGACGAATATTTCTCCCGGCGTATCCGCGCGGGTATCGACGAGCCTTTCCGTTTCGCCATCCGTGATGCGCGCCTTGCCGCCATCCGGCCCGCTCTGGAAGCCCACGCGCACGTCCTGGTGCAAGGTCTTGAATGTCGCGCGCAGCGCTTGCCGCGAATTCGCCGAGTGCGCGCCGCGTTCGTCCCATTGCCAGTCCGGAGTCGAAACCTCGCCCTCGAAATTTCCCATCCAGAGCGGTCTCGATGCCGTGCGCAGGCTGCCGACCGTCAGCGCGCCTTCTCCTTCCGGCGTCACGCTGATCGTGCGCCGTTCCACCGGCAATTCGAACGGCGCCGCCACCAGCGCCGCGATTGCCGCGATGGTCATGCACGCGCCGAGGCGCGCTCCGTCCGGCAATGCGCGCCTTTCCCCGTCCTTGCGCGCGCGCCACGCCACGGCGGTCATGAACAGGCCGAGCCAGGCGGCGGCCCCGCTCCAGTGGAAATAGCGGTATTCCGCCGAGACGTTGAAAGGAAAGTACGTCAATAGGTAAATCGCCCCCGATCCCGTCAGCGCCAGCGCGAACAGGCCGAGGCGCGTTTCCGCCACGCGCGGGACAAGCAGCAGCGTCATGCAGGCCGCGAGCACGGCGGCGAATACCCACGGTTTTCCCAACGCCAGGTTGAAATCCGATTGCATCCAGGCGTGCGCCGCGCGGGTCGTCCGGCGAAAGGGCGGCGACACCTCCCAATGCACAACACCCACTTCCCGTGGCGGAGGGATCAGGATCAAGGCGCTATTGGGATTCCACATGGCCAAGCGGAAAGTCGCCGCCATCACGGCGTGCATGCCTGTCGGATTTTCCATCGCCGCGTCGAGCCATGCTTTCGACAATGCACCCGATCCCCACACCCTTTGTTGTGCCATGTTTTCATGGACCATGCCGCATTCCCGCATCCGCCAGCGTGCCGCTATTTCCCATTGGTTCGGCGAATAGCATCCCCCGACGATGTGGCGGGATTCCTCTTCCGTCCATATCCCGGGCAACAGATTTTTGCCACCAAAATAAGACAAGGCCAGCAAGTGATAGGTTTTAATACTGTCGCCCGGATGTTCGTCAAATACATTCATCAGGCGATCCAAGCCGCTTTGCGCCGCAGGCATTGCGCCCACGATAATCAGGCATGCAAGCAAATTGCGCCGCCGCCCCAAGCGGTGGTAAGCATATAAAAGCAAGGGTAGCAGTGCGAAGATCGCGTTCGCGCGCACCAGAAAGGCGATAATGGCAAATACGCCGACAAGTATTTGCAATATGATCCGCTTTTTCCCGCCGACGTTTTCGGCATTGGCCCAGAACGCGCACACAAACGCGGCCAGTGCCCACGCAGTCAGCAGGATGTCCCGATTCGCGTGTCCCATCAAATTGAGCATGCCGGGCATGAATGGAATCGTGAAAACCAGTAACGACCACGCGCCCGCCTTGCGGCGGACGCCAAGGGCAATGGCGGCCAGCGCGCCCCAGATCAGTAGGTTGTCGAGCACGAGGATACCCACTGGGCCGGGGAAGATCTTCATCAGGCCGATCCAGAGCGCGGCGATGAATGGCGGCTGCCAGTTGAAATATATGCCATCCCGGATTTGCGCCAACTGGAATGTATTGTCGCCATGCAAATAGCCGGGATAGCTAGCGCGCACGATGAAAGCAAAGCCCAGAACGGCGACGACACAGACTGCCAGCACACACCACGCGCGGGTTCGCTGTTTTTCTTCCATTATTTCTTTCATCATTGGACAAAGCCTGTCCGTGCATGCTTGCAGTATAAACTGCATCATGATAGCAAAGCCTTTACTTTCCGGCAAGAAGCGCCATAATACGCTGGGTATTTCGATAAGCCTTTTCCCGAATGCTGCACGACCAGAAAATCATTGCCGTCCTGCCGGCCTATCACGCCAGCGAAACGCTGGAAGCCACTTGGCGCGCGCTGCCGCTCGATGTCATCGACGAAGTGATCCTCGTCGACGACGCCAGCACCGACGGCACCGCCGATCTCGCCCGCGGGCTGGGCATCCGCACCATCGTCCACGCCATCAACCAGGGCTACGGCGGCAACCAGAAAACCTGTTACCGCGCCGCGCTCGAACAGGGAGCGGACATCGTGGTGATGGTGCATCCCGACTACCAATACGAGCCGCGGCTGGCCTCGGCGATGGCGGGCATGGTTGCCTCCAATGTCTATGATGTGGTGCTCGGTTCGCGCATCGTGGGCGGCGGCGCTCTGAAAGGCGGCATGCCGCTGTGGAAATACGTTGCCAACCGCGGCCTCACGCTGGTCGAGAACTGGCTACTGGGCGCGAAACTCTCCGAATACCACACGGGCTACCGCGCCTACCATCGCCGGGTGCTGGAGGCGATTCCGTTCGAGGACAATTCGGACGATTTCGTCTTCGACAACGAGTTTCTCGCCCAAGTCATCGTCGGCGGTTTCCGGGTGGGGGAATTGTCCTGCCCAACCAAGTATTTCCCCGAGGCGAGTTCGATCGATTTCCGCCGCTCGATCACCTACGGGCTGGGCGTCCTGCGGGTCGCGGCACAAGGCATGCTGCACCGCGCCGGCTTGCGCCGTCATCCGCGCCATGCGCCATCCGCCCGGAGCGGAGGAAACGGTCCATGACGCAGGCGCTGCGACGGCAGTCGTGGTCATGGAAACAGCGGCTGGCCGAACCGCTGCGTTTTCTTGCCGGCGGCGGATTGGTGACGCTTGCCGCGCATGGCGTCTACCTGCTCACGCTGCTCTTTACCGGGCCGAATCTGGCGTGGACGGTATCGTTCGTTTTCGGCACCGCCTTTGGCTATTGCGTGCATCGCCGCTACGTTTTCCGGGTCGAGGCATTGCGCCATCATCTCGTGACCTTTCCGGCGATCTACCTGCTGCGTTTCGCCATCAGCCTGGGAATGCTGACCTCGCTGCGCTGGCTCGGCCTCTCCGACGGCTGGGCGGGTTTCGTCACCGCTGTGGCGATGGCTCCGGTGGGCTACGTGCTACTGCGCGCGACCCTCCTGCGCGGCAGACTGAAAAGCTGATGCGGACTTGCCGGTGATCGCGCCGGGCGCGGCGCGAGGAAGGCGAAGACGCGGCAAAAGCGCGGCATGACCGCCGTTGTCGTGGCATGTCCCGCGCGGACCGGGAAAACGCGCCATCCGCGCGCGCGGGACAACTGCTAGAATCTGCCGCTCCCGCATCCTGTTCCGCTCTTCGCATGATCCATGTCACTGTCAATGGTCGGCCTGAAGTCCTGATGGACGGCCTCACCGTGCTGGCCTTGCTTGAAGCACAGGGGCTGGCGGACAAGCGGCTGGCGGTCGAGCGCAATGGCGAGATCGTGCCGCGCGCGCGCCATGGCGATACGACGCTCGCCGAGGGCGATGTACTGGAGATCGTCGCCGCCGTGGGCGGCGGCTGATTTTTCACGCTTTCTGTTTCGTTCCTTCGCTTTGGTTGTTTCTGTTCTTTCGGGCATGACATGAACGATTTTTTGACGATCGCCGGCAAGCCTTACGCTTCCCGCCTGCTGGCCGGTACGGGCAAATACAAGGATTTCGTCCAGACGCGGGCGGCGCTCGAAGCCAGCGGGGCGGAAATCGTCACCGTGGCGATCCGCCGCACCAATATCGGCCAGCATGCGGATGAACCCAATCTGCTCGATGCGCTACCGCCCGGGCGCTTCACGATCCTGCCCAACACCGCCGGGTGTTTCACCGCTGATGAGGCGGTGCGCACCTTGCGGCTGGCGCGCGAACTGCTCGACGGCCATGCGCTCGTCAAGCTCGAAGTATTGGGCGATGCCGCTTCGCTTTATCCGAACATGCCCGAAACCCTGAAAGCCGCCGGAATCCTGGTCAAGGAGGGGTTCGAGGTCATGGTCTATTGCGCCGATGATCCGATCCAGGCCAAGATGCTCGAAGACTTGGGCTGCGCGGCGATCATGCCGCTGGCTTCGCTTATCGGCTCGGGCATGGGCATTCTCAATCCGTGGAATCTTTCCCTCATCGTCGAGCGGATCGGGGTTCCGGTCATCGTCGATGCCGGAGTCGGCACCGCCTCGGACGCCGCGATCGCCATGGAACTGGGGTGCGACGGCGTGCTGATGAACACCGCGATCGCGCACGCACGCGATCCGGTGCGGATGGCCGGGGCGATGAGGAAGGCCGTCGAAGCCGGGCGCGAAGCCTATCTGGCGGGGCGGATGCCGAAAAAGATGTACGTCGCCGACCCCAGTTCGCCGGCGGCGGGGTTGATCGGCGCGTGCGCACCATGAACGAAACGGCCTCCGTGGTGCAAGCATGCCATGGCGGCGAGGATGCCGCGCCCGCGCATCGCTTTTCCAGCGCTTCGATCCGCAGCTTCGTGTTGCGGCAGGGGCGCATGTCGCCCGCGCAACGGCGCTGGTTCGACGAAATGATGCCGAAAATCGGCATTGCGTACCGGCCCGAAACGCTCGACCTGGCCGCCATCTTTGGGCGCGAGGCGCCGAAGATTCTCGAAATCGGTTTCGGCATGGGGGAAACCACGGCGCGCATTGCCGCCGCGCATCCCGAAAACGATTACCTCGGCGTCGAAGTGCATGGCCCCGGCGTGGGCGCGCTGTGCAAGCTGGCCGCCGAAAACGGTCTCGGCAACCTGCGCATCATCCAGCATGACGCGCTCGAAGTGCTGTGCGACATGATCGCCGATGGCGCGCTCGCTGGGATACATGTGTTCTTTCCCGACCCGTGGCGCAAGGCGCGGCACCACAAGCGCCGCCTGATCCAGCCCGGGTTCGTCGCGCTTGCCGCGCGCCGGCTCGCTCCCGGCGCCTGCCTGCATTGCGCCACCGACTGGGAAGACTATGCGGCGTGGATGCTCGATGTGTTATCTTCGAGCGCGCTGGAAAATACCGTTGCCGCGGGCTTCGCTCCCCGGCCCGCATACCGCCCGCTCACCAAGTTCGAACATCGCGGTCTTCGCCTCGGACATGGGGTGTGGGATCTGGTTTTTCGGCGCAAGACATGAACGAAACACATAAAGCATAAACGGACAAAAGGAACTTTCCATGATGGGCAAACTACTCAAAATCTTCCGCGCCCTGTGGAGCGCGATCGACGGTGTGCGCCGCTTCGCCGTCAATTTCATGCTGCTGGCCGTGGTCGTGATGGTCATCGCCGTCCTCCTGCGCCCAGGGCCGACTGTACCCGACGGCGCGGCGCTGATCGTGCATCCGACGGGCGAACTGGTCGAACAGACCACCTTCGATCCTTCCTTCGCTTTCCTTGCCAGCGGCGGAGAGGAGAGTCCGCAAACGACCCTCGCCAGCCTGCTCGACGCCGTGCGCGCCGCCCGCGACGATGCGCGTATCAAGCTGCTCGTGCTCGAGACCGACGAGATCGACGCCGCCGGTCTTTCCAAGCTCGGCGAACTGCGCGCCGCCATCGCCGATTTCAAGGCTTCCGGCAAGCCGGTACTGGCGCGCGGCGAGAAGTTCATGCAGGGACAGTATTACCTCGCGTCGATCGCCGACGAAGTCCATCTCGCGCCCGATGGCATCGTGCTCTTGCCCGGGCTGGCGCGCTTTTCCACCTATTTCCGTAATGCCTTCGACAAGCTCGGCATCAAGGTGCATGTCTTCCGCGTCGGCGAATATAAATCCTTCGCGGAGCCGTTTACCCGCGGCGATATGTCGGACGAAGACCGCGAGGCGACCCGCTCGCTGCTCGACGGCCTGTGGTCCCGCATCCGCGCGGAGATTGCCGCCGCGCGCAAGCTGCCGCCGGAAAAGCTCGACGGCTATGTCCTCCATTACCGCGACGCGCTCAAAGCCGCCGCCGGCAATGCCGGCCAGGCCGCGCAAAGCGCCGGACTCATCGACCGCTTTTCCACCCGCGAGCAATGGCGCGCGCGCATCAAGGAACGCCTCGGCGACACCAGCGCCGGGCAGGACTTCCGCTACATCGGCGCCGACGCCTACCTCGCCGCGATCCGTCACAAGCGCCCCGCCGCGTCCAGAAACATTGCCGTACTGGTGGCGCAGGGCGCCATCGCCGATGGCGAGCAGCCGCCCGGCACCACCGGCGGCGACAGCTTCGCCCGCCTGATCCGCGAGGCGCGCGAAAACCCGCGCGTCAATGCGATAGTCATTCGCATCGACAGCCCCGGCGGCAGCGCCTGGGCCTCCGAGATCATCCGCCACGAACTCGAACTCACCCGGCAGGCCGGCAAGCCAGTCATTGCTTCGATGAGTTCGCTGGCGGCCT
Organism: Azoarcus sp.; assembly: GCA_031277975.1. Taxonomy (GTDB): domain Bacteria; phylum Pseudomonadota; class Gammaproteobacteria; order Burkholderiales; family Rhodocyclaceae; genus WRNU01. Next base: position 1,965 of record JAITLI010000167.1, on the reverse strand, counting down.
CTGGCGGCTACTGGATCGCCACCGGCGCCGACGAAATTTTCGCCGAGCCTTCCACGATCACCGGCTCGATCGGCATCTTCGCCCTGTTCCCCGAGTTTTCCGAACCATTCGCCAAACTGGGACTGACCATCGATGGCGTCGCCACCGCGCCGCTGGCCGGCGCGTTCGATCCGCGCCGCCCGCTCGACCCCGAAGCCGCAGAAATCCTGCAACTGGGGATCGAGCACGGCTACAAGCGCTTCCTCGATATCGTCGCCAAGGCGCGCAAGATGAAACCGGAAGAAGTCGACCGCATCGCCCGGGGCCGGGTATGGAGCGGCGCGCAGGCCGTCGAAGCCGGTCTCGTCGATCACGTCGGCGGGATCGGCGCCGCGCTGGAGGCCGCCGCCAAACGCGCCAATCTCGACCAATACCGCGTCGTCTGGCCCGCGCCCCACGTACCGCCCCTGCGCATGCTCATGCGCCAGATCCTCTCGGCCTCCGCGCTCGGCGATGCCCCCGCCCCGTCCCCGGCCAGCCGCGCCGTCGAACAACTGGCCGCCGATCTCAAGTCCTTGACGTTCTGGAACGATCCGCGCCACATTTACGCGCATTGCCTGTGCGAGACGCCATGAGCGCCATGGCCGGCGAGAGGAGTCATCCGCGATGAAAAAAACTCTTTTCCTGCTGCTGGCCCTGCTCTCTTGCCCGCGCGCGCCCGCCCAGCCCGCGAGCGCGGACGTGGGCGAATATCCGTTCCGGATCGAACAGACCCAGTCCCGGAAAGGCATCCAGATCACCGCCGTCAATGACGGACTGGCGGCGGTGACGGTATTCATCAAGGTGAACGGCGACAATTTCCAGTCCGACAAAATCCTGCCGCTGGCAGCCGTCGTCGAACCGAAATCGTCCCAACCACTGGCCCTGCTCTCGCCGCTGAAGCGCTGGGAACCCATCCGCTTCGGCTACAGCCATTTCCACAATATCGGCGACGCCTTCACCCCGCCCGACAAGGATCATCCTTACCGCCTGCCTTTCGCCAAGGGCGTCCAGGCCCAGGTTTCCCAGGCGCCCGATGGTGTTCCCGTCACCCACACCGAAACCTACAACCGCCACGCCATTGATTTCGCCATGCCTGCGGGCACGCCCATCGCCGCCGCGCGCGCGGGAATCGTGATTGCCGTGAAAGACGAATTCACCGAAGGCCGCCCCGACCCGGCCCTTGCCGACAAGGCCAATTTCATCGCCATCATGCATTCTGATCACACCATCGCCCACTACGTACACCTCGCGCCGCGCAAGGCGTTGGTGCGCCCCGGACAAAAAGTCCGCACCGGAGAAGTGATCGCCCATTCCGGCAACACCGGCTACTCCTACGGCCCGCATCTGCATTTCGATGTACGGCGCGCCGCCGTCAGGCCGGGAGGAGAAGTCGTGCAGGAATCCGTACCCGTCGATTTCCGCCGCCCCGGCACGAACAAGAAAATCACTATCAAGGAAGGCGCGCGAATCGCGGCGGATTGACAACAGCCGCTTCCGGGGATCAGGGATCGGATCTGTCTGGAAGAATCCGTCATCGCGAAGAACGGCCCCACCTCGTCATTGCGAAAGCCTCCTCCACTTCGTCATTGCGAGGAGCGAAGCGACGTGGCAATCCAGCGTTCTCCCAATGGATTCTCCCCTCGCCCCCCGCAGGGGGATGTACAGGGGAGAGGGTCAGGAGGTTTCAACTAACGGAGCGCAACGACGCTGGTTCCGCGATAAACCATGCCGCACGGGAACCCTGACCCCCGGATGGAAAATCCTGAATTCGATGGAGAATTCAGGCAAACGGCAACCTCACGCCCGGCGGCAATCCCACCAATCCCTTTGCCGCGCTTGCCATGAGTTCTTCCCGTTTTTTCATGCATTGGCTCGTGGCATCGTTGATGGCCTCGATCAGGGAAGCCTCGAACTTTTCCTTGTCGCCGATGATTGCCGGGTCAA
>JAITLI010000162.1 GCA_031277975.1 Azoarcus sp. | reverse complement strand
CCCCGGTTGAACGCGACCGACAGCAAGATTCTGGCGAAATTCCGCAACCTGCGTTCCGGCGCGGCGGCGCAGCCCGGGGCGCGCGGCGCGCGCGGCGCGCCCGCCCCGGTGATTCCGCTGCTGAAGAAGGAGACGGAAAAGCAGGCCGCCCCCGCGGCGGAGAAGGCGGAACGAGCGGGCGGCTGGCGCGCCTGGCTGACGCGGGCGCGCCGGATGATCGCGCCGAAGCTCTTGCTGCTCGTCTGGGACGTGGATCGCCTGAGCGCCGCGGCGGCGTGGCGGCAGGGGCGGACGTGGCATTTTTCCGCCATCGCCTCGTCCCGCTTGACCGATTTCGGCCCGGCGCTGGACGAGGCGCTCGCCCGCCTGCGGGCGGAGGGCGTCAGGCCGCCGCGGCGCTGCTTCGTCGCCGCGCGCTTCATCGTGCCCGCGCGGGTGGATATTCCCGTCCCGCCGGAGAAGCCGCGCCCGTTCCGGCAAATGCGGGAGATGGCGCGCGCCGAGATGGAACCCGCCGTGGCGGAGGCCGGGGCGCTGTGGACGATCGGCGCGGTGCTGGCGGCGCGCGGGCTGATCGACGAAGAGGCGCGCGCCCGCGTCGTGCTGGAACTGGCGCTGCGGCGCGGGCAATCGAGCGTGCCGACCTATTTCGGCCAGGTGGCCTGCGAACTGGGGCTGGTCGGCAAGGAGGATGTGCAGGAGGCGCTGCGCTTGCAGGAAAAATTGCAGACGCTCGAAGCCGTGCTCGCCTGCGGATGGACGGGCTACGCCGGCGAGCCGGGCGAACCGCCGGTATGGCTGGCTTCGGCCACCGGGATGGCGCTGTGGCAGCAGTTCGAGACCGCCTGCAAGCGGCGCGGGCGCAAGATCCTCGGCGCCCTGCCGCTGGTCTGGAGCATGAGCGAGAGCGCCGGGGACGCGCGCGCCCGCGAGGCGGGGAATTTCCAGGAGTTGGATGACCGCCGGGAAGAGGCGCGGGAAAGCAGCCGCATCGCGCTGGAAATCCATGCCGAAGAGGTGGTGGCGGTGCTGCGCCACCGCGGCCGGATCGTATCGGCGCGCGTCGAGGGACGGATGGAGCGGGCGCTTGCCGCCGACTGGCTGCTGCGGCTCGTCGCCGACTGGCGGGCGGGCGGGGTGAACGCGCTGGAAATCGTCTGCCTCGCCGCGCGCGACGAGGCGCAAGTCAAGGCGCTGCTCGAAGACATCGGCCTGCGCTGGGGCCGCCCGGCGCAATTGCGCGAGGCCGCCGCCGCGCGCCGCGCCGTGTTCGAGTGTCTCGCGCTCCAGTACCGGGCGCGCATCGTGCCATTGCCGCTCATCCGTTTCGGCGAGCCGCCGCGCCCGCCGTGGACGCGGGCGGGCTTCTGGCACCTCTGCCTGCCGTTGCTCGTGGTCGCCATCGCCGCCGGGCTGGACATCCGGCAGCGCATGGAGATTGCCGCCATCAAGAAGCGCTTCGTTCTCGCCGAGGTGGAAAGCCAGCGCCGGGCAAGCGTCTCGCAACAGGAAGCCAACGCGCTGCTCGCGGCCCAGCGGGAACGCGCGGAACTGGAGGCGGCGCGCCAGCGGGCCGCCCAACTCATGCCCGAGGTCGAGCGCCTGCAAACCATCGAAAGCATGACGGACCACCTGCCGCAATTGCTGCGCACGCTCGCCGTCACCATCAGCGACGACGTGGTGCTGGAGGTGGTGCGCAACGCCCGGCAGGGCGGCGACATCGGCAACGTCATGGTGGTCGGATGGACGATCAACTACAGCAGCGCGCAGGCATTCGCCCTGCGGGTGCATGAGGCGCTCGCCGCCGCCGGTCTCGGCTACGCGGTGGCGCAAACCGACGTGCGCGCGGGCATCGGGCGCGAAGGCAAGCCCGGTTATTTCGTGTCGTTCTGGCTCGTGCCACGCACGCCAGCGGACGAACTCGGGCTGGAAGAAGGCGGGCGGGGCGCGGAAGCCGCCAGTCCCGCGGCAAACAGCACGAACGCGGCGGGAGACCGGCAATGAACAAACTCTTCCGGCGGGCCGCCGAGGCATGGAACCGCCTTTTGCCCGCCGAGCGCCATCAACTGGCGGGGGCGGTGTGCTTCCTGATCGCGCTCTGCTACGGGCTGCTGCTCTGGCAGCCGGGCAACAAGCAACTGGGCGACCTGATCTACAAGGAACAGAAGCAAAACGTGCGCAACCGCGCGGCGAACAAGGGCGGCAACGACGCCGCGCTCCAGAAGCTCAATCTCGACGGTTTCGACATCCAGGTGACGCGCCGGGAACTTGCCAGGGTACAGGAATCGCTCGCCGCGCTGGAGGCGGAGCGGGCGCGGCTGCTGGCGCGCTTCGTGCCGCTCGACGACCTCGAAACCCTCCAGGCGCTGAAATCGGAACTCGCCCGCCTGGCCGAAAGCGGCGACATGGAAGTGACCGCGCTGGAGCACATCTACGGCAACCGCGCCAGAAGCAACGACCAACCGCCGACGCCCGATCTGTTGAAAAACGCGGGCGAGAGTTCGCCCTACAAGCGCCCGCTCCTGAGACTGCGGGGGAGAGCCAGCTACCGGGGGCTGATGGAATTCCTCGACGGGCTTTCGACCCTGTCGCGCGTCGCCGCGCCGGTGTGGAGCGACATCACGGTAAAGACCGAAAACCCGCGGCGCGACAACACGCTCGGCAACAGCAACGCCGCCAGGCAATGGCTGGAAGTGGAGATGCACCTTGCCATCTGAAAACGCGATCCCTTCCCCGGCAGCCGCGGCGGCGCGGGACGACACCGTGTCCACGGCGGGCCTGCCGCCGCTGGAAGCCTTCCGCCTGCTGCTCGAACAGGCTCCGCTCAACGACGCCTCCGACCTGCACCTGAGCGTGGGGCGGCGGGCGCACTGGCGGGCGCACGGCGAACTCGGCCCCTGCGATGACCGCCCCTGGAACGAGCACGACATGTACGAACTCGCCGGGCATCTGCTCGATGCCGCGCACCAGGCCATGTTCAGGGAGACGGGCAGCGTCGACCTGGGGCATACCTCGCCGGAAGGATTCCGCTTCCGCATCAATTTCTTCCGCTCGCTGGGCATGCCCGCGCTGGTGGCGCGCCACCTGCCGGAGCGCTTCGCCAGCCTCGCCGAACTCATGCTGCCGCCGGAGCTGAAAGAGCTTTCCTACCTCGCTTCCGGCCTCGTGCTGGTCACCGGCGTCACCGGCAGCGGCAAGAGCACGACGCTCGCCACCCTGATCCACGAGATCAACGCCCACATGGCGCGCCACATCCTCACCATCGAAGACCCGGTCGAATTCGTGCACAAGCCCCTGAAAAGCCTGGTCAGCCACCGCGAACTGGGCACCGACACGCCGGACTTCGCCCTCGCGGTGCGCGCCGCCATGCGCGAAGACCCGGACGTGATCCTGGTGGGTGAGCTGCGCGACACCGAGACCATGCGCGCCGCCCTGACGGCGGCGGAAACCGGCCACCTCGTCTTCTCCACCCTGCACACCGCCGACGCGGTGGGGGCGACGGAGCGCTTCGTCGGCGCGTTTCCCGGCGAAGAGCAGGAACTGGCGCGGCACCGTTTTTCGCTCGTCATGAAGGCGGTGGTGGCGCAGCAGCTTTTGCCGCGCGCCGACCGGCGCGGCCGCATCCCCGCAGTGGAAATCCTGCGCGGCACCCCGGCGGTGACGAACCTCGTCGCCTCGGGCCGCACTTCGCAGATTTACTCGGCGATGGAGTCCGGCACGACACTTGGCATGCAGACCTACGACCAGTCACTGGCACAACTCGCCCGTGACAAGCTGGTGGCCGCCGACCTCGTGCGCCCGCTCGCCCGCAATCCGGACGGGTTCGACTGGCTGATGAAAAACGGCGGCGGCGCGGCGGGAGGAAGGAAATGAACAGCGGCGCTGCGCGCCGGATGGAACGCTCTGGATTGCCACGGGCCTGCGGCCCTCGCAATGACGAGTCTCTCCGGAGGATTCCCCTCCGCCATTGCGAGGAACAGCTTCCCCTCCGCCATTGCGAGGAGCAACGCCCCCTCCGCCCTTGCGAGGAACAGCTTCCCCTCCGCCCTTGCGAGGAGCAGCCTCCCCTCCACCATTGCGAGGAGCAGCTTCTCCTTCGTCATTGCGAGGAGCGAAGCGACGTGGCAATCCAGTTCGTTCCACCCGGCGCGTAGCGCCACTGATGTGGTTGTCGAACGGGTGCGTGCGGCGCGTCTTTCATGCGACCAGCCCGGCTTCGTCCCGATAGGTTCGAGAATTCGTCTTGAAGAGTTTGCAAATTCGTCTTGATGAATTCACCAATTCGTCTTGATGGTTTTGCCTGTAAACCTTGTCAGACCGTGAGTAGCGCCCGTTCGAGCACGAACAGCGCCAGTATGGCGAAGGCGGCCAGCACGCCGGCGCGGAAGAGTTTCCAGGCCCATGTCTTGTAGTGGTTTCGCCCGGTCAGTAGCCAAAGTACCAGTGATGCGCCGATGCCCAGGCACAGTAGGGCGCCGATGATTCGCGCGAGCAGCATGGCAAACAGGGGAAAATATCGTTAAAGCGCCAGCGCTGGTTCGGCGAGTTGGTGAACGACGGCGGCGGGGGCGGGGGTGGTTTCGTCGAAACGGACGATTTCCCATGCCGAGGCGTCTTCGAGCAACGTCCGCAGTAGCTGGTTGTTGAGGGCGTGCCCGGCCTTGTGGGCGGTGTAGGCGGCCAGCAGCGGGTGGCCGCAGAGGTAGAGGTCGCCAATGGCGTCGAGCACTTTGTGTTTGACGAATTCGTCGGCGTAGCGCAGTCCCTCGCTGTTGAGCACACGGTATTCGTCCATGACTATGGCGTTCTCCAGGCTGCCGCCCAGGGCCAGTCCGTTCGCCTGCATGAATTCGACATCCTGCATGAAGCCGAAGGTGCGCGCGCGGGAGACGTCGCGCACGTAGGAGTGCCGGGCGAAGTCGACCACGACTTCGTTGGCGGTGCCGTCGATCGCCGGGTGGTCGAATTCGATGGAGAATCGCAGGCGAAAGCCGTCATGGGGCGATAACCGCACCAGTTTGTCGCCTTCGCGGAATTCGACGGTTTTTTTCACGCGCAGGAATTTCTTGGGCGCGGGTTGTTCCGCAAAGCCCGCCGACAGGAGCAGAAAGACGAACGGCCCGGCGCTGCCATCCATGATCGGTATTTCGGGCGCATCAACGTCGATGTGGAGGTTGTCGATGCCCAGTCCGGCCAGCGCGGACATCAGGTGCTCGACCGTGCCGACCTTGCAGCCGCTCTTTTCCAGCCCCGAGCACATGCGGGTGTCGCAGACCGCGTAGGGATCGGCGGGCAGGTCGACGGGTGGATCGAGATCGACGCGGTGGAAGACGATGCCGGTATCCGGCTCCGCCGGACGCAGGACGAGGTCGACCTTGCGTCCGCCATGCAAGCCCACGCCTGTGGCATGGACGATTGATTTGAGTGTGCGCTGCCCGATCATGATCGTTGTTTCCGCATAACTCCACGAGCTTATCACGGGAAGCTCCGTTCGCGTCCGCCGGAAAACCCCGCCTCGCGGCGGAAACGGCGGCCGCCATCGCAGGAAAACGAAGGGCGGGGAGGGGGCGTTCGCCCTTCGTGTGATTTTGCCCGCGGATGGCAGCCGCGTTCCAAAACGCTTTTACTCAGTCGGCTTGGCGGCGCAGGAAGGCGGGGATGTCGTAGGAGCCGCCGCCGCCAGTGTTGGCGCCGGAGCCGCCGCCGCTCCCCGCCGCGCCGCTGTTTCCCCTGCCCGCCGCCGCATCGCTCCGCGCGCCGCGGCGGGAACGGATGATCGCGGGCGTGGCAATGGTGTCGCCTTCGTCGAACCCCACGCCGCCGTAGAAACCATGCGTGCCGGTATTCACATTCGTCCGCACCGCGTCCCGCACCATGTGGATGGGCGGCTCCTGCTGCTGGCGCGCGGCGCGCGGCGAGCCGAGGCCGGTCGCCACTACGGTGACGCGCATGCGGTCATCCATGCTGTCGTCGAAGACGGTGCCGTATTTGACGAAGGCTTCCGGTGCGGCGAACGCCTGCACGGTGTGCACGGCCTGCCTCACTTCGGACAGTTTCAGCGATGCCTTGGCGGCGGTGATGTTGATGAGCACGCAGCGCGCTCCCGACAGTTCGGTGCCTTCAAGAAGCGGGCTGCCCGCCGCCTGTTCGGCGGCCAGGCGGGCGCGATCCACGCCGGAGGCTTCCGCCGAGCCCATCATGGCGCGGCCCATTTCGCCCATCGCCGTGCGCACGTCCTGGAAGTCGACATTGACCAGGCCGGGCGCGTTGATGATTTCGGAGATGCCGCCCACCGCCTTGCTCAGTACGTTGTCCGAGGCGCGGAAGCATTCTTCGAGCGTGGCGTCGTCGCCGTAGACTTCGAGCAGGTTGTCGTTGAGGACGACGATGAGGGAATCGACCTGGCGGCTCAGATCCTCGATGCCGCTGTCGGCCACGCGCGTGCGGTGCTCGAAATCGAAAGGCTTGGTGACGACCGCCACGCACAGGATGCCCAGTTCCCTGGCGATTTCGGCCACGACCGGGGCGGCGCCGGTGCCGGTGCCGCCGCCCATGCCGCCGGTGATGAAGCACATGTGCGCGTCGGCGAGCGCCGCGGCGATGGCTTCCTTTGATTCCTGCGCGGCGGCGCGGCCCGCCTCCGGCTTGGAACCGGCGCCCAGCCCGCTCGTGCCGAGCTGGATCCTGATCGGCGCGAGGCTGCGCGTCAGCGCTTGCGCGTCGGTATTGGCCGTGATGAATTCGACGCCCTGCACCCCCTCGCGCACCATGTGGTCGACAGCGTTGCCGCCGGCGCCCCCGACCCCGATCACTTTGATGATGGTCCTGCCATTCGATGGCCGTGACTCTTTTTCAACAATTTCAAACATTTGCTTCGACTCCTGGAGAGAAAACCCCAACCTTGGGAAAGGTTCCCCGCTGTCGCCCCGCGGGCGGCGGCGTAAATTCGGAGACGTGGATTAAATCACATCTCGCGCGCTGCATTTCGTCATTTTCACCCCCGTCATTTGTTGCCCACGATAGCCGGAGCAGCGTGTCCGCTATCCGGCCGCCTCAAAAATTGCGTCCGATCCAATCCCGCAGACGCCCGAAAAATTGTTTTACCCCGCGCGTATCGCGCGCCTGTATGCCGCGCCGCCGTTGCGCCGCGCCTTCGACCACCAGCCCCATCGCCGCCGCATACTGCGGATGGCGGATCACGTCGGCCAGCCCGCCTTCGTAGAGCGGCGCGCCCACGCGCACCGGCATGTGGAAAATATCTTCGCCAAGTTCGGCCATTCCCGGCATGAGCGCCGCGCCGCCGGTCAGGACGATGCCCGAGGACAGCAGTTCTTCGTAGCCGCTGCGGCGCAGTTCGGCGACGACGAGGTCGAAGATTTCCGAGACGCGCGGCTCGATGACGTCGGCCAGCGTCTGGCGCGCCAGGAGGCGCGCCGGACGGTCGCCCACGCTGGGCACTTCGATCATTTCCTCGGGCGCGACCAGGGTGTGCATGGCCACGCCATGGCGGATCTTGAGTTCTTCGGCCTCGGCGGTCGGGGTGCGCAGGGTCATGGCGATGTCGTTGGTCACCAAGTCGCCCGCTACCGGGATGACCGCGGTGTGGCGGATCGCGCCTTGCGTGAAGACCGCGAGATCCGCCGTGCCGCCGCCGATGTCGACCAGGCATACACCCAGCTCTTTTTCGTCCTCGGTGAGCACCGCGTAGCTCGACGCCAGCGGTTGCAGGATCAGGTCCATGACTTCCAGCCCGCAGCGGCGCACGCATTTGATGACGTTCTGCGCTGCCGATACCGCGCCGGTGACGATGTGCACCTTGACTTCGAGCTTGACGCCGCTCATGCCAATGGGTTCGCGCACGCCGCCTTGCCCGTCGATGATGAATTCCTGGGTGAGGATGTGCAGGATTTGCTGTTCGGCGGGGATCGGCATGGCGCGCGCGACTTCGATGACGCGCTCGACATCGAGCGGCGTCACTTCCTTGTCCTTGATGGCGACCATGCCGTTGGAGTTGAAGCTCTTGATGTGGCTGCCCGCGATGCCGGTGTAGAGGTCGTGGATCTTGCAGTCGGCCATCAGTTCGACTTCCTGCACCACCCTTGAGATCGCATCGACGGTCGCCTCGATATTGACGACCACGCCGCGCTTGAGGCCATTGGTCGGCTGCGTGCCGATGCCGACGATGGACAGGCGTCCGTCCGGCCTCGTTTCGGCCACCATGCAGGTGACTTTGGAGGTGCCGATGTCGAGGCCGACGACCAGATCTTTGTATTCCTTGCTCATTTTGCATTGCTTGCCGCGGCGGGCCGCGGGCTTGTATTGATGTTGGCGCCCACTGGCGTGAGGGCAAAACCATTGGGATAACGCAGGTCGGCGCGCGCGATCCGCGTATCCAGACTGTCCCGCAACCGGGGCCAGGCGGCGACGAATCTTTCCAGCCGTTCGTCGAGCGGCGAATTCTCCTGCCCGCGTCCAAGCGCGATGAAAAGGCCGTCGTTCAGCCATAATTGCCAAGCGCCGCGCGCCGAAAGCTCCAGCCTGGCGGGTTGCGCGCCCAGCGGCTGCAAGATCCGCGAGTAGGCGACATGACGCTCCAGCACGGCGGCGGCCATTCCCGGCGGGCCGGAGAATTCCGGCATCCTGGCGTCGCTCGAAGCGGCGAAGACTTCGCCCTGGCGATTGACGAGCCGCACATTGCCATCGCCGCCCATATCCCGCCAGTACGCCACGGCCTCGTGTTCTTCGAGGCTCAATTCGAGAGCGTCCGGCCACAGGCGGCGCACGCCGGCGTGCCGTACCCAGGGCAGTTTCTCGAAAGCCGCGCGCACGTCTTCGAGTCGGGCGGTGAAGAAGTTGCCGTGGATCGCGGTACGGGCCACGAATTCGAGCTGGGCCTGGGTCACTTGCGCGGGCGGAGCACTCAATTCCAACCTGCGCAGCGGGAAGAGCGGTTTCGCCAGCGCCCAGGTCACCAGTGCCCAGCCCAGTGCCGCCGCGGCGAAAAGCAGCAGCGCGTCCGAGATCAGGTCGAGCAGTTCCGGCCTGTGCCACAAACCCGTGCGCCGCTGTGCGCGCGCGGGCGGTTCCTTGGCCAGCGCCATGACGACCGGAGGACGTTTGCGCCGTTCAGCCACGATGCGCCCCCGCGAGGATTTCCAGGCACAGCGCTTCGAACGACAGTCCGGCCTGGCGCGCCGACATCGGCACCAGCGAATGCGTGGTCATGCCTGGCGCGGTGTTGATTTCGAGGAAGTAATACCGTCCCGCTTCGTCCATCAGGAAGTCCACCCGTCCCCAGCCCGACGCGCCCACGGCGCGGAATGCCTTGAGCGCCTCCGCCCGGATTTCATCGGCCTGTTCCGGCGGCAGTTCCGCCGGGCAGATGTAACGGGTGTCGTCGCGCAGATATTTGGCCTCGTAGTCGTAGAAGGGCGTCGCCGGTTCGATTTTGACGATGGGCAACGCCTCGCCGCCGAGGATCGCCACGGTGTATTCGCCGCCCATGACGCCTTTTTCCGCCATCACCAGCGCATCGTGCGTGCGCGCGGTTTTCCAGGCGGCCCGCAGTCCGCCGGGTTCCGTCACCATGACGATGCCGATGGAGGAGCCTTCGCGCGCCGGCTTCACGAACAGCGGTAGTCCCAGCCGCCGTTCCACGGCGGCAAAATCCGTCCCTTCGTCGAGCATGGCATATTCCGGCACGGGCAGCCCCATGGCTTGCCAGATCAGCTTGGTGCGGAACTTGTCCATGCCGATGGCCGAGGCCATGACGCCGGGGCCGGTGTAGGGGATGCCCATGATTTCCAGCGCGCCCTGGATCGCCCCGTTTTCGCCATGGCCGCCGTGCAGGGCGATGAAGACGCGATCATAAGCCCTGAGCGCGTCGAGCGCCTCGTGGGCAGGATCGAAGGCGTGGGCGTCGACCCCCCGCGCGACGAGCGCTTCCAGCACGCCCTTGCCGCTGTTGAGGGAAACCTCGCGTTCGCCGGAGGTTCCGCCCATCAGCACCGCGACCTTGCCGAAATCCTGTTTCGCTTCATTCATGTCCGGCCACCCGGGATTGGACGATTTTCTGGGAAACGCCGCCGATGGAACCCGCGCCCATCGTCAGCACCACGTCGCCGTCGTGCGCGGCATCGAGAATGCGCGCCGGCATGTCGCCGATGTCTTCGACGAATATCGGTTCCACCTTGCCCGCCACCCGCAGCGCCCGCGCCAGCGAGCGCCCGTCGGCGGCGACGATGGGCGGCTCTCCCGCCGCATAGACCTCGGCGAGCAGGAGGGCATCGACGCCGGAGAGCACTTTCACGAAATCCTCGAAGCAGTCGCGGGTGCGCGTGTAGCGGTGCGGCTGGAAGGCAAGCACCAGGCGCCGTCCGGGGAACGCGCCGCGCGCCGCCGCCAGCGTCGCGGCCATTTCCACGGGGTGGTGGCCGTAATCGTCGACGAGGGTGAACGCACCACCCGCGGGCAGGGGTATTTCGCCATGACGCTGGAAACGCCGCCCCACGCCCTTGAACTCCGCCAGCGCCCTGGCGATGGCTTCGTCCGGCGCTTGCACTTCCGTGGCCACGCCGATGGCGGCGAGCGCGTTGAGCACGTTGTGCAGGCCCGGCGCGTTGAGGACGATGGGCAGGCGCGGCGTCCCGCTCTCGGTGCGCACGGCATCGAACAGCATGCGTCCGCCCTCGGCGCGGATGTTCTCGGCGTGGATGGCGGCATCCGCGCCCAAGCCGTAGCGCACGACCTGCTTCGAGACACGCGGCAGGATGGCGCGTACATTCGGATCATCCTGGCAGAGCACCGCCACGCCGTAGAAAGGCAGGCGATTCAGGAAATCCGCGAAGGTCTGTTTCAGGCGTCCGAAATCGTGCCCGTAGGTTTCCATGTGGTCGGCGTCGATATTGGTGACGACCGAAATCACCGGGGTCAGGTAAAGGAAGGAGGCGTCCGATTCGTCCGCTTCGGCCACCAGGAAGTCGCCCTTGCCCAGGCGGGCGTTGGCGCCCGCCGCGTTGAGCCGCCCGCCGATCACGAAGGTGGGATCGAACCCGGCTTCGCCCAGAATGCTGGCGACGAGGCTGGTCGTCGTGGTTTTGCCGTGCGTGCCGGCGATGGCGATGCCCTGCTTGAGCCGCATCAGTTCGGCGAGCATCTGCGCCCTCGGCACCACGGGAATGCCCGCCCGCCGCGCGGCTTCCACTTCTGGATTGCCGGGTTTGACGGCGGTGGAGGCCACCACCGCGTGCGCGCCGGCGATGTTTTCCGCCGCGTGCCCGATGGCGACGCGGATACCCAGCCCGGCCAGCCGTCCGGTGACGGCGGACGCGGCGAGATCGGAGCCGGACACTTGGTAGCCCAGGTTGGCGAGCACTTCGGCGATGCCGCTCATACCCGCGCCGCCAATGCCCACGAAATGAATGTTCCTGACCTTGTGCTTCATGCCGCGCTCCCGCCCGCGAGTTCCTCGCAAACTTTCGCCACCTCTTCGCCGGCGAGCGGGCGCGCCAGCGCGCGCGCGTTCTCGGCCATACGCAGCAATTGGGCGCGGCTGGCACCCGCCAGCATTTCCGCCAGTTTTTCCGGCGTCAGTCCGCTCTGCGGCAACAGCCATGCCGCGTCCCGCGCGGCGAGAAAGTGCGCATTGACCGTCTGGTGGTCATCCACCGCGTGGGGGAAGGGTGCCAGTATGCTGGCCGCGCCCGCCGCCGTCAGTTCGGCGATGGTGAGCGCTCCGGCCCGGCACAGCACCAGGTCGGCTTCGGCATAGGCGGCGGCCATATCGTCGATGAACGGGCGCAGATCGCCCTCGACACCCGCTTCGGCGTATGCGGCCCGCAGGGCGTCGATCTGTTTCGCGCCCGCCTGGTGCACCACCAACGGGCGGTGTTCGGCGGGAATCAGCGCCAGCGCGCGCGGCGTGGCTTCGTTGAGCGCCGCAGCGCCGAGGCTGCCGCCGACCACCAGCAGGCGCAGCGGTCCCCCGCGTCCGGCGAAACGCTCCGCTGGAGGCGGCACGGCGACGATTTCGCCGCGCACCGGATTGCCCACCCACTGCGCGCGCGGCAACACATTGGGAAAACCCGTCAGCACACGGCGGGCCAGGCGGGCGAGGACCCGGTTGGCCAGTCCGGCGACGGAATTCTGTTCGTGCAGCACCAAGGGGAAACCTGTCAACCCCGCCATCACCCCGGCGGGAAAGCTGATGTAGCCGCCCATGCCGACGACCACGTCGGGGCGCACCCGCGCCAGCACCCGCCAGGCTTTCCAGCACCCCGACAGGAGGTTGAACGGCAGCATGAGCTTGCGCGCCAGGCCCTTGCCGCGCAGCGCGCCGAAACGCAAGCCTTCCATCTCGAAACCGCGCTCCGGCACGAGCCGCGCTTCCATGCCGTCCGGATTGCCGAGCCACACCACGCGCCAGCCGCGCGCGCGCAGGCATTCGCCGATGGCGATGCCGGGGAAAATATGCCCGCCCGTGCCGCCGGCCATCATCAGCAGCGTTTTCATGCCGCGCCTCCCCGCTTCAACAGCCGTGTTTCCCAGTCGATGCGCAGCAGGATGCCCAGCGCCAAGCAGTTGACGAGCAGTCCGGAGCCGCCGTAGCTCATCAGCGGCAGGGTCAGGCCCTTGGTGGGCAGAGCCCCCATGTTGACGCCCATGCTGATGAGGGCCTGCCCTCCGATCCACAGGCCGATCGCCTGCGCCGCCAGTCCGGAGAAATAACGTTCGAGGCGGATCGCTTCGCGGCCAATGACGAACGCCCTTTGTATGAGAAACGCGAACAGCAGAATCACCGCGGCCACCCCGATGAAGCCGAGTTCTTCGGCGATCACCGCGAGCAGGAAATCGGTGTGCGATTCCGGCAGGTAGAACTGTTTTTCGAACCCCGCGCCCAGTCCGACGCCCAGCCATTCGCCGCGCCCGAAGGCCATCAGCGCGTGCGTGAGCTGGTAACCCTTGTTGAAGGGATCGTCCCAGGGATTCATGAAGCTGAAGATGCGGTCGCGCCGGTAGGGCGAAATCCAGATCAGGATGATGAAGCCGATCAGCGCGGCGGCCCCCAGCAGGAAGAACAGGCGAATGTTGACGCCTCCGAGGAAGAGCACCCCGAAGGCGATGATGGCGACCACGACGAAAGCGCCGAAGTCCGGCTCGAACAGCAACAGGCAACCGACGAAGAGGATCACGCCCATCATCGGCATGAAACCCTTCTTGAAACTGCTCATCACATCGAGCTTGCGCACGGTGTAGTCGGCGGCATAGATCACCACGAAAAGTTTCATCAGTTCGGAGGCTTGCAGATTCACCGGCCCGAGCGGCAGCCAGCGCCGCGCGCCGCCGACCTTGTGGCCGATTCCCGGAACCAGTGTCACCAGCAGCAGCAGGACGCCGATCAGGAAAAGCCACGGCGCCATGCGTTGCCACCGCACCATCGGAACGCGGAACGCGGCAAGCCCCGCCGCCACGCCCACGACAAGGAAAATCGTGTGCCGGATCAGGAAGTAATCCGCCTGGTAGCCGGTAAAGACCTCGTCTTCGGCGGTCACGATGGAGGCCGAGTAGACCATCACCAGCCCGAACGCCAGCAGGGCCGCCGCCGACCAAGCCAATACCGGGTCGAGTTCGCGCACCGCCGCCCTCGGATTGATCAGGCGTCCGACCGTGCGCGCGGCGATGTCGCCGTCGCGCGCCGGAAAGGAGAAAAAGCCACGCAGGATGCCGGCGAACTTCACGGCCTTTCTCCCGGCAGCGCCCGCACCGCGTCTACGAAAACCTGGGCGCGGTGCGCGTAATCGCGGAACATGTCCCAGCTTGCGCAGGCGGGTGACAGCAATACGCAGTCGCCGGAACGGGCCTCGCCCGCAAGCCAGCGCACGGCGCTTTCCAGATCGGCGAAGGTTTGCGCGGGCAGGCCGCAACCGGCGATGGCCGCGGCGATGGCCGCGCCGTCCTGTCCGATCAGGGCCGCTGCGCGGCCATGGCGGCGCAGCGCGTCCTTCAGGGGACGGAAGTCCTGCCCCTTGCCGTCGCCGCCGAGGACGATGGCGACAGGCCGTCCCATGCCTTCGATGGCGGCAAGCGTCGCGCCGACATTGGTGCCCTTGGAATCGTCGACATAGAGCACGCCGCCGATTTCCGCTACGGGTTCGACGCGGTGCGGCAGGCCCTTGAAGGTCTTGAGCGCGGGCAGCGCCCGCCCGGCGCTTACGCCGATGGCATTGCACAGGGCCAGTGCCGCCATGATGTTGGCGGCATTGTGCGCCCCCTTGAGCGGCAGTTCGCCGAGACCGGCCAGGCGATCCTTGCCGAAATGGATGGCGTCCTGCTCGATGCCGTAATGTCCGGCGTGCGGCGCGGGGCCGAGGCCGAATGTCACCATGCCGCGACCGCAGCCGCCCATGGCGAGGCTGCGTTCGTCATCGCGGTTGAGTATCCGGACGGTGGAGGGATGCTGGAAGATGCGCGCCTTGGCCGCGGCGTAGGCGCTCATGTCCGCGTAGCGATCCAGATGATCCTCGCTCACGTTCAGCACCGCTGCCGCATGGGCCGCCAGACGGCGCGCGCATTCCAGTTGGAAACTGGAAAGCTCCAGCACCCAGGCGCGCGGCGGGCTGTCCGCATCCTGCGCCGCCATCAGCGCCTCCAGCATCGCGGGCGAGATGTTGCCGCAGGCAATGGCCGGAATCCCCGCGCCATCGAGCAGATGCGCGGTCAGGGCCGTGGTCGTGGTCTTGCCGTTCGAGCCGGTGATCGCCAGCACTTTTGCTTCCGGGGTGTAGGCCGCGATCGCGTCGCAGAACAGATCCACTTCGGAGACGATGGGCGTATTTCCGGCGGCGGCGATGGCCGGCGTCGACATGGGCACGCCGGGGGAGAGCGCGATGCAGTCCGCCGCCGCGAACGTCCCGGCCTGGAACGGCCCGGCGCTCACTTCGACATCCGGCGCGGCGGCGGCGAGCGCCGCGCGCATGGGCGGATTTTCCCGGCTGTCGGCGACGCGCACGGAGGCGCCCTGGCGATGGAGCCATTTCGCCATCGCCAGCCCGGACTCGCCCAGTCCCGCCACCACGAAGCGCTTGCCCGCCAGTTCCATGTTCATCTCAATTTCAGCGTCGACAGGCCGAACAGCACCAGCATGATGGTGATGATCCAGAAACGCACCACCACTTGGGTTTCCTTCCAGCCGCTTTGCTCGAAGTGGTGATGCAATGGCGCCATGAGCAGGATGCGGCGGCCCTCGCCGTATTTCTTCTTGGTGTACTTGAACCAGCCCACCTGCACCATGACGGAAAGCGTTTCCGCGACGAAGAGTCCTCCCATGATGAACAGCACGATTTCCTGGCGCACGATGACGGCCACGCAGCCGAGGGCGGCGCCGAGGGCCAGTGCGCCGACATCCCCCATGAATACTTCCGCCGGATAGGCGTTGAACCACAGGAAGCCCAGCCCCGCCCCGGTGATCGCGCCCAGCAGGATGCAAAGCTCGCCCGCGCCCGGCACGTGGGGGATGAGCAGATACTTGGCGAGCACGGCGTTGCCGGTCGCGTAGGCGAAAATGGCGAGCGCGGCAGCCACCATCACCGTTGGCATGATGGCCAGCCCGTCGAGGCCATCGGTGAGGTTGACTGCGTTGGAGGTGCCAACAATGACGAAATAGGTCAGCGCCACGAAGCCGAAGACGCCAAGCGGATAGGCGATGCTCTTGAAGAACGGCACGATGAGTTCCGTCTGCGCCGGATTGTCGGTGGAAAAAGCGAGGAACAGCGCCGCGCCGGTTCCGAGCAGCGATTGCCAGAAAAACTTCCAGCGCGAGGCCAGCCCGTTCGGGTCGCGGTACACCACTTTTTTCCAGTCGTCGTACCAGCCGATGATGCCGAAGCCGAGCGTGACCACGAGCACCGTCCACACATAGCGGTTGGACAGATCGCCCCAGAGCAGCGTCGTCAGCGCCACCGCGATCAGGATGAGAATGCCGCCCATCGTGGGCGTGCCGGACTTGATGAGGTGTGTCTGCGGCCCGTCGGTGCGCACCGCCTGGCCGATCTTCTTGGCGGCCAGCCAGCGGATCACCCGCGGCCCGAGGGCGAGCGAGAAAAAGAGCGCCGTCATCGCCGCGAGCACCGTGCGCAGCGTGATATAGCTGAATACATTGAAGCCGCGGACATATTGACCAATCCACTGGGCGAGTTCGAGCAGCATCAGTCATGTCCCTCCAGGGCCGGGGCGGCGGAGGCCAGCGCATCCGCCACCCGTTCCATGCGCATGAAGCGCGAACCTTTCACCAGCACGGTGGCGTTGGCATCGAGCTTCGGCGCGAGCGCCGCCGCCAGTGCCTCGGCCGAGCCGAAATGCTGTCCGCCTTCACCGAAATTGCGCACGGCCACGGCGCTCATCGCCCCGAGGGTGAACAGTTCGCAGACGCCCTTGCTTTTTGCATAGCCGCCCACTTCGTCGTGCGCCTGCGCGCTGCTCTCCCCGACTTCGCCCATGTCGCCGAGGACGAGAAAGGTGCGGCCGGGCATGAGCGTGAGCACGTCGATGCCGGCGCGCACCGAATCCGGGTTGGCGTTGTAGCTGTCGTCGAGGATGAGGGCGCCGCGCGGCCCCACGCGCCGTTGCAGGCGGCCATGCGCGCCGCCGTAGCCCGCGAGTCCCTCCGTCACCGCCGCGAGCGGCGCGCCCGCCGTGAGGCAGACGGCGGCGGCGGCCAGCGCGTTGTGGGCGTTATGCATGCCCGGCACCCGCAATTCGCATTCGGCATGGCCCCGCGGCGTATCGAGTTCCAGTTTCCCGCCCAGGCCGTGCAGCGTGCAGCGCCCCCGCACCGTCGCCGGCCCCGCCATGCTGAAACTCACCACTTCGCGGCGGGCGTTGGCCGCCAGCCAGTCGCCGGCGTGCGCGTCGTCGGCGTTGATGACCGCCACGCCGCCGTCGCCGAGTCCATCATAGATGTGCCCCTTTTCGCGCGCGATTTCAGCGAGCGTGCCCAGTCCCGCGAGATGGGCGCGCTGGGCGTTATTGACCAGGGCCGCCGTGGGCCGCGTCAGTCCGGCGAGATAGGCGATCTCGCCGGGATGGTTCATCCCCATTTCGATCACCGCCGCCTTGTGATGTGCGCGCAGGCCGAGCAGGGTGAGCGGCAGGCCGATATCGTTGTTGAAGTTGCCCTGCGTGGCGAGTATTTCATCATCATTTCCGGTCCAGGCGCGCAGGATCGCCGCGCACATTTCCTTGACCGTGGTCTTGCCATTGCTGCCGGTGATGCCGATGAGCGGAATATCGAAACGCCCGCGCCAACCCGCCGCCAGCGTACCGAGGGCGAGGCGCGTGTCATCGACGATGATGAGCGGCGCGTTCTCGTCCCACGCCTGGCGCGCATCGACCATCGCCGCCGCCGCGCCGGCGGCGAGCGCCGCGCCGGCGAAGGCATGGCCGTCGAAATGCTCGCCGCGCAAGGCCACGAAAAGCTGCCCCGGCACGACGGTGCGGCTGTCGGTGCCCACCGCCGTGAAACGCGCCGCGCCCGTGACGCGGGCGCTGTGCGGAACAAGCAAGGCGGCGGCTTCGGCAAGCGTCATCATGCCGCCGCCCTCCCCCGCCGCGCCGCGAGCGCCCGCGCCGCCTGGTCGCAATCGGAAAATGGCCGCCGCTCACCAAGTATCTCCTGATAGGGTTCATGCCCCTTGCCGGCAAGCACGATGACATCGCGCGCATCGGCGCTATCGACCGCGGCGCGAATCGCTTCCGCGCGTCCAGGCACGGCTTCCGCCGCCGCGCCCGCGCCTGCGAGAATGGCGTCGATGATCTTTTGCGGCGGCTCGCCGCGCGGGTTGTCGCTGGTGACGATGACCCGGTCGGCGAGGCGGCTGGCGGTTTCGCCCATCAATGGGCGCTTGCCGGCGTCGCGTTCGCCGCCGCAGCCGAATACGCAAATCAGATGGCCGCCGCGCGCGCGCGCCGTATCGCGCCCGGCTTCGAGTACCTTGGCGAGCGCGTCCGGCGTGTGGGCGTAGTCGACGACCACGAGCGGCTCGCCGTCGCCTCCCACGAGTTGCATGCGTCCGGGCGGCGGCGCGAGTGTTTTCACCGCCCGCAGCGCATCGTCCAGTTCCACGCCGCGCGCGAGCAGCGCGCCGATAACCGCGAGCAGATTGGAAACGTTGAACGCGCCCGCGAGACGGATTTCCAGTTCCACGCGCTGTCCTTCCCACGACAGATCGAAACACAGCCCTCCGGCGCTGGCGCGCACGCGCTCCCCGAGGAGCGTGCGCGCCCCGGGCGCGGCGCGTTCCGCCGCCGTGGCATAGCCGGTCACGTTCATGCCGCGCGCCGTCAGGCGTCTTGCTTCGCCGAGGCCGAAATCGTCGTCGAGATTGATGACCACCACATCGAGGCCGGGCGAGTCGAACAAGCGCGCCTTGGCTTCGGCATAGGCCTGCATCGAGCCGTGATAATCGAGGTGATCGCGCGTGAGGTTGGTGAAAATCGCTACATTGAAACGCGCGCCATCGACCCGTCCTTGGTCGAGTCCGATCGAGGAGACTTCCATCGCCGCGGCGCGCGCCCCGTCCGCCGCGAATCCGGCCAACAGCCGGTGCAGTTCGAGTGCATCCGGGGTGGTGTTGACCCCGGCGGCCAGGGCATCGGGAAAACCGTTGCCCAGCGTGCCGATCACGCCGCAACGCACATTGAAAGTTTCGAGCGCCTTCGCCAGCCATTGGCTGACGGAAGTTTTACCGTTGGTACCGGTCACTCCGGCCAGCCACAACTTTTCCGAAGGCCGCCCGTAAATCTCGTGCGCCAGATGTCCGGCCAGCGCGCGCAGGCCATCGACCGCGATCAGCGGACATCCGCCGCTTTCGGACGGCTGGAAACCGCCGCCGGCCTCAAAAAGCACCGCCGCCGCGCCACGGGAAACCGCCTCGCCGATATAGCGCCGCCCGTCGTGCGCCGCGCCCGGCCAGGCGGCGAAAACATCACCTGCGCCAACCCGGCGCGAATCGGCGGTGATGCCGCGCGGCCGCACTCCGGCCTGGGCAAGCCGGGCAAGCATATTGGCGGCGCGACTTGTCATTACATATCCCTCCGCGCTTGTTTGCGGGATTGCCGTCCATCGGCCATCGCCGTCAGTTGCGGAGGCGCGGGCCGCGCATCGGGGGCGATGCCGAGCGAGCGCAACGCGCCTTCGGCCACTTTCGCAAACACGGGCGCCGCCACCGTGCCGCCGAAATGCTGTCCGGCGGACGGTTCGTCGATCGCCACCGCCACGACGAGGCGCGGATTCGAGACCGGCGCGAGGCCGACGAAGGATGACACGTACTTGTTGACGTAACGCTTGTTCTCGATTTTATTGGCGGTGCCGGTCTTGCCCGCCACCCGGTAGCCTGCGACCTGGGCGCGCGTGGCCGTGCCGCCCGTATCGACCACGGTTTCCAGCATCTTGCGCACTTCGCGGGCGACCTGCGGCGAAAATACCCGCGTCCCGCGCGGCGGGGCATCGACGCGGGTCAGCGACAAGGGCAACAGTTCGCCGTCGCGGGCAAATGCGAGATAGGCGCGTGCCACTTGGATCAGGGTGACGGAGACGCCATGTCCGTAGGCCATCGTCGCCTGTTCGACCGGCTTCCAGCTTTGGGGCGGGCGCAGGTTGCCGCTGGCCTCGCCGGGGAAGCCGAGCCGGAGCGGCGAACCAAAGCCAAGCTGCTTGTAGAACGACCACATATGCTCGGGAGGGAATTCCAGCGCGATCTTCGCCGCGCCGATGTTGGACGATTTCTGGATGATTTCGGCCACGGTGAGCGTGCGGTAGGCGTGCGTGTCGTGGATGGCGCGGTTGCCGATGCTCATGCGCCCGGAATTGGTGTCGACCGGCGTCGCGGCGGTGAACCTGCCGCTTTCGAGCGCCATCGCGGCAACGAAGGGCTTCATGATCGAACCCGGCTCGAAAACATCGGTGAAGACCCGGTTGCGCAGGTGCGCGCCGGTAAGCTGGGCGCGGTTGTTGGGGTTGAAGGTCGGAGCATTGACCAGCGCCAGCACTTCCCCGGTGTGTACGTCGATCACCACGATCGAACCCGCCTTGGCGCGATGCTGCCGCATCGCTTCGCGCAGCGCCGTGTAGGCGAGGTACTGGATGTTGGCGTCCATCGCCAGTGCCACATCTCCGCCTTCGCTCGGCTGGTCGATGTATTCCACATCCTCCACCACCCGCCCGTGCAAATCCCTGACGATCCGCCGTTTGCCCATCTTCCCGGCGAGCGTGCGCTCGAAGCCGAGTTCGATCCCCGCCTGGCCGCGGTCATCGACACTGGTATAGCCAAGCATGTGCGCCATGACTTCGCCATTTGGATAAAAGCGGCGGTATTCGTCCTGCTGGTAAATGCCGGGCAGATCGAGCGCGGCGACCTCGCCGGCGAGTTCGGGCGAAACATGGCGCTTGAGAAAGGCGAAACCGCTCCCGGCGGCGAGACGGGCGTTCAGTTCGGCGGCGTTCATGCCCAGCAACTGGGCCAGTTGCCGCAGTTGTTCCGGTTTCAACTGGCTGGCGTCGGACGGAATTGCCCAGATCGACTTTACCGAAGTGCTGGCCGCCAGCATGTTCCCGTTGCGGTCGATGATGCGCCCCCGCGCCGCCGGCACGTCGCGCACCCGCACGTAAATATCCTTGCCCTTGGCCTTGTGCTCGTTGTCGAAGCATTGCAGGTAGAGCGAACGTCCCGCCAGCATGGCCATGCCCGCGAGCAGCGCGAGCAGCACCAGGCGCGCGCGCCAACGCGACAACCCGAGCTGGAGCAGCGGGTTGTGGTTGAACGTGACCGCTTTGGGCGTCCGGCTCATGGCCTGTCCTCCAGCGCCACGATCTGCCCGGCGCCGGGCGGCGCCATCCGCAAGCGTTCGCGGGCGATCCTTTCCACATGGCGATATTCGGTCAGGACGCCTTGTTCGAGTTGCAGGCGCCGCCAGTCTTCTTCCAGATTGGCGACGCGGCGCTGCTCGTATTCGAGCGCGGTGTACAGTTTGCGGGCGCGATGCTGCGACGAGATGACGCCGAGGGCGCTGGCCGCGGCGAGCACGAAGAGCAGGGCGATGAGAAAAGCATCGACGCGGATCATGCCGCCGCTCCCGCGCATGACGGCCCGAGCCGTTCGGCCACCCGCATCACCGCGCTGCGCGCGCGCGGATTGGCCGCCACTTCGTCCGCGCCGGGACGCCGCGCCCGCCCGACGAGGGCGAACCGCGGCGGCGGCAATTCCGCCGCGCGCACGGGCAGGCGCGCGGGCAGGCGCGCCGGCGCCGCCTCACCGCGCATGAAGCGTTTGACGATGCGATCTTCGAGCGAGTGAAAGCTGATGACCACCAGCCGCCCTCCGGCCCGCAGCCGCTGCGCGCATATCGGCAAAACCTGTTTCAGTTCTTCGAGTTCCTGGTTAATGAAAATCCGTAGAGCCTGGAAGCTGCGCGTCGCCGGGTGCCGCCCCGGCTCGCGTGTACGGACCGCCTTTTCCACGAGCGCGGCAAATTGTCCTGTGGTC
Organism: Azoarcus sp.; assembly: GCA_031277975.1. Lineage (GTDB taxonomy): Bacteria > Pseudomonadota > Gammaproteobacteria > Burkholderiales > Rhodocyclaceae > WRNU01. Next base: position 3,635 of record JAITLI010000162.1, on the reverse strand, counting down.
GCAACAGTTCCCCTTGTCCGAGCAGTTGCAACCGCCTTTGCAATCGCATGAGCAAACCGTTCTTCTCCATATTCCCTGAGCACCTCGGTAATCTGGGCGACGGAAGCATCCGCCAGCCATTGCGCCGCGGTCTGGCCGCGGCTGGTATCCATGCGCATGTCGAGCGGCGCATCGAAACGAAAACTCATTCCCCGCGCCGCATCGTCGAGTTGGGGCGAAGACACCCCGAGATCGAAGAGCGCGCCGTCGATCTCGCTCACGCCGAGGCGGTCGAGCACTTCGGCCAATGCGCTGAACGGCGCATGGACGAGCGTGAATCGCGGGTCGCCGATGGCGCGCCCGGCGGCGATCGCCCGCGGATCGCGGTCGAGCGCGATGAGGCGGCCCGTCGCGTCCAGCCTGCCGAGCACCTCGCGGCTGTGACCGCCGCGCCCGAAGGTGCCGTCGACATAAATCCCCCCGCTCCTGATCGCCAGTGCGTTGGCCGCTTCTTGGAGTAGCACGGTGATATGCACGGCCCCTCCTCACAGGACAAGGTTCTCGAAGCCGGGAGGCACGCCGCCGCCTTCCTCTTCCGGCCGGGCCAGCTTCTCCATGGCCTTCAACTGCTGTTCCCAGCCCGCGTCGGACCACAACTCGAAATGCGTCACCTGGCCGATCAGCCAGACTTTTTTTTCGAGTTTGGCGAATTGCCGTTGCGACGGGGCGATCAGCACCCGGCCCACGCTGTCGAGCGTCTCCTCCTGGGCATAACCGATGAACAGACGCTTCAACGACGCCGAACGGGAATCGAGGCTGGGGGCGCGCAGGATTTGATCGCGGATCGGCTCCCATTCCGGCACGGAATAAATGACCAGGCAGCCGTGCGGATGGGCGGTGATGACCACGCGCCCATCGCCCGCGCTGTCGCGATGCCTGGCCGGGATCGCAAGGCGTCCCTTGGCATCGAGATTAAGCGCTGTGCTTCCCTGGACATTCTGGAGCATTGTTTTTCCCGCCCGCACCCGGTGCACTTTGCACCACTAAAACCCATCAAAACCTACTGTCTGACCCGTCAGAACCCCAATTGTCGACCATATTTGGGGAAAATGGAAACTATTTTTGGCCCCGGCATCCATGCATTCTTCACGCAAACAGTATAAATATATAGAAATCAATAAAATATAACGATTTCTTGAGACTGGACATCAGTATTGGCAACCATTGCGAAGCGGTGGGAAAAAGTGGGAGAAAATCACGCCGGGGGTACGCATGGGCGCGTCTTCGAGGGCGCCCGGAACATCGACTTGTCGACGCTTCGAACACCCCCGGGCATGTCCCGGAAGTCCCCGGAGACGCCCGCGGCATCATCTTCGCCGCGCCGGACAGGTCCGGAGAAGATAAGAACCTATCTACGATTCCTGCATTCCCGCGGCCACGGCGGGCGCCTGATTCTTCCCCGAAGAATTCCCCCGCCTGGGCGCGGCGAGGGCAGGCGTGGACGGGCGGCAGCGCGCGCTTTACCCTGTCGGGCTACACTGGCGGTCGAGGAAGATGTTGCGAGCGCCGGTAGTCATGAGAACATCCCCCGCGGAATTCTCTTTCGAGCCATTTTCCCGATGGCCGCCACCCGCTTGCATGATATTGACAAATAGCGGGTTGTTCAGGATTCCCGTTTCAGGCGCTTCCAAAACGGCGCCTTCCTGTAAAAACTGGACTGGATCGGCCAATAACTGCGAACTGAACTCTGGGAAAACGGCCAAGTATCCAAGCAGAACTTATTCGAAACCATGTCTTGCCCGGTTCCCGGTCAAATCAAATCCGGTTCCCGGTTCCCGATTTCCGATTACCAGTGCGGCGGAACCTCGTCTTCCGGACGCGGATGTACCGCCGCCCGCGCGTCCTTGAGTTGCCGCGCCAGTTGCGCCATTTGCGCCTGCAAGCGGTCGATCAGGCGTTGCTGGCGATAAACGGTGCTGTTGAGCGCGTCGATTTGATCTTCCGCCAGCATCAGGCGGGATTCGAGGCGCTCCAGGCGTTCGTCCGTGTCGCTCATCGCGCCTCGCTCTCGTCGTTCGCGGCCTGGGCGGGCGGTATTGCTGTACTCGCCGCCAACATCTCTTCCCGGCTTTCCGGCGTCTCCAGGCTGATGCGCCCGAGCGCGCCATTGCGGTAGTCGGTAAGAAAGATGTTCGCCGCTTTTTCCAGATCGGACGTACCGCCCTTTTGCACGCAGGCGCGCTGGCGGGCAATGGCTTCGAGCAGCGCCTCGCCGTCCATCCCGGCGGGGTCGATGCGGTAGCGGGCGGCGATGGACGCGGGGTAACGCGCCAGCACGATGTCGCCCAGGCGCGCGGCGACTTCTTCGTCGATCATGGCGTTGCGGCCAATGGCATGACTGGCGGCGAGCATGAAACCGTCGCTGTCGTGGCTGATTTTCGGCCACATCAACCCCGGGGTGTCGGTCAACGTCATGCCCGGCCCGAGATCGAGGGTCTGCTGGCTTTTCGTTACCGCCGGTTCGTCGCCGACTTTGGCCACGCGGCGCTTGAGGAGCGCATTCATCAGGGTGGATTTCCCCACGTTGGGAATGCCGGTCAGGATCATGCGCAGCGGTTTGTCGCCGCCGGTGCGATGCGGCGCGAGCTGGCGGGCGAGCGCCGGAATGCGGGCCGCCGCCCCCGGCTTCCTGACCGAGATTGCCGCCGCATGCACGCCCGGGCGGGCGTTGTAATACGCGATCCATGCGCGTGTCGCCTCGGGGTCGGCGAGATCGGCTTTATTGAGAAGTTTGAGACAGGGCCGGTTACGGAAACGGCGCAACTCCTCGATCAGCGGGTTGCTGCTGGCTCCGGGCAGGCGGGCGTCGGTCACTTCGATGACAACGTCGATCACCGCGAGCGTTTCGGCAAGCTTGCGGCGCGCGGAATTCATGTGACCGGGAAACCACTGGACAGACATCGGCGATGGGAAGAGGCGGAAACGAAGGGCGCATTATCGCATGGAGAGTTGTGGCTTCGCGGCGATCATCGAGCCGCCCCTGCCGCGCATTGGCGTTGTCCCCGGCCTCGCGCCCTGTTCCCGCCTTGCTTTAGAACCTGTTCATTCTCTCCGGGAATGGCGGTAAACCGCAGCCGCAATCAGCGGAATCGGGAATATCAAAACGAATTCCCCGCCTTTCAGAACGTGTTCAGGACCGCTGCAAGGGCAATCGGCGGGGGCGTGCCAGAGACAATGAACAAGTTCTTAAAGAGCCTTTTGTAAAACTCCGGGAATCTCGTGGTTTTTGCTGTTTTATCGTGTGCAAGACATTGATTTGTATTATTTGTATAAATTGCGCAGTTCTTGTTTCTGAGTTTTGTAAAAGGCTCGACAAAGCCGTACAATCCCGCAACGCATTTCCCCTTTTCCACAGGAGCCAATTCCATGAAAACCAACCGCCACCAAACCGCCATTCCACAAGAAACCATCACCCAAATCAACACCCAACTCGACGCCATTTCCGCCCAGATCGCCCCCCACGCCATCATCCTCACCGCGCAGGAGCGCCGCGACATTCTGAAAATGGGCGACAAAAGCCTTGCCTTCGTTCGCAAGGCCCACGAATACGCCCACAGCCATCCCGCGCTGGTGCCGGGCTATATGAATCTGGCCGA
>JAITLI010000123.1 GCA_031277975.1 Azoarcus sp. | reverse complement strand
GTCGTGGCTCTGCCGATGTTTTCTTGCTGGAGCGTTTCCACCTGCTTTTGCAAGGCATTGATGGATTGCTGCAAGGTTTCGATCTGCCGTTTCAGATCCTCGGTGGAGGCGCGTGGACTGTTCGTTTCGGCGAACACGGGCGGCGAGGCGATCGCCATGGCCGTCAGCAGGCCGGAGATCGTCAGGGCCAGTTTTGTTTTGTTTGCCACATTCATTCCTTCTGGGGGTTGAGGCTGCGTGGTTCGGGAGAAAAATCGCCGCCGGCCCACGTCCGGCGGCTTGCGGGATGGCATTCAGGCCGCCGACTTCCGGACGGCCTTTTGTTGCTGTAACTGTGCTTCCACCGCAGTGCCCTGGAAGAAACCGGGATTGTTGGCGGTATAGAAGTCATAAGGCCCCTTGAACACCAGTTGCTTGAAGTTGCCGGCGGAAATCGCGCCGTCCTCGACCAGTTGCCAGGTATCGGCGAGCGTGGTATTGAACTCGGGTACGTCCCAATGCCCGGCGTCGGAGGAGTAGATGACGTTGACTTGCGCCCGCAGGGGCGCCGCCCGGGTGTTGAAGGCGTGCGCCACCGTGCGGTCGTCCGCTTCGTTGCCGAAATAGAAATTCGGGATGTAGCGGTCGCGGATGTCCTCCACCCTTTCGATCCCGGCCAAGGCGAAATCGTCGGTCTCCAGCGGGTTTTGCTTGCGGCCTGTCTGGCCGAAAGCGATGCCGTAGACCCAGCGCAGCAGTTCTTCCTTGCTGTAATCCTTGCCGCGCGTCAGATCGCCGCCGTAGCGGGTGAAGTAACCGCGCAGAGTCTCGATGTCGATGTTGTCCGGGTTGTATTTCTGCACCGCGTCGCGCCCGCGCTTGAGCCAACGGTCGACGAGGTGGGTGTAGACATTCGCTCCCCATGCCGCGCCGCCTTCGAGCAGCGCAATGCGGAATTGCGGGAAGCGGCGCGTGACGCCGCCGAAAAAGAGCGCCTTGGCGAGCGCCTCGGAAGCATCGGCGAAATGGCCGATGTGGTTGAACATGTAATTCGACACCGAGTTGCGCGCCGACCAGCCCATACCGGCGGAATGGGTCGTGGGATTGACCCCGAGTTCGATAGTCTTGGCCCAGAACGGGTCGTAGTCGTATTCGCTGTCGAGCGCGAGGAAATCGAGATACTGGAGATGCCGCGCCAGTTCCGGGTATTTATCCAGCGGATACTTGACTGCCAGCGCCTTGATCGGCCTGCGTACCGCGCCCGGAATGATCGCCGTTTTCAACCCCAGTTCGCGCACAGCGAATTCCAGCTCCTCAATGCCTTCCTGTGGCGTATGGAGCGGGATCACGGCCACCGGAGCCAAGCGATCGGCATAGGGTCGGTAGACGTCGGCGTTGTAATGGTTGATGGCGCGCGCCAGCACGCGGCGCAGGTCGTCGCGGTGCGAATGGATCGGAAACAGCGTGATATTGGGATAGAGGATGGCATAATCGCTCCCCTGTTCCTGGAGGCGTTCATACAAGAGCTTCGGCAGGAGCGCGGTGGCGAGATCCTTGGTATTGCGCGCCGGCAGCGCCCAGAACGGCGGGCGGCTGAGGCGATGGTTGCGGCGCTCGTCCGGCGAGTAGCCATACCATTCGCTCGCCGCCACTGTCAGGCCGTCCTTGAGGTGGGCGCGCACCTGATCGACGAGCTTCACGCCGCCGTATTTGGCGATATAGTCTTCGAGCAGGGGGGCGAAGTCGATCGTGTGGATATCGGTGTCGATCACGGGGTAATTCAGCAGGGAACGAACCTTGGCTGATTTCGATTTGTTCTTTTGCGAGAGAAAAACGTCGTTGACGATGCTCATCGTAGGCTCCGGACAAATGGAAGTGTTTGGAAGCGGAAAAGCGTGACGAAACAAAGCGCCGCAAGGATCATCAGCAAACGGCATGCCAGTAAATTTTACAAAGCAAAACAATGACTTGCGTTATGCCGCGTTGAGAGTGCCGCCGCATTGCTATGGGATCAACAATCGACTGTTGCAAATGGTGAAAAATGGTTGCGGTGCAGCAATCGCAATAAGGATCGCTGCTGGCGAATCGTTGTGAAAAGAATTGCTTAAGAATGCGGTTTTATATTTATTCGTAAACGGGAAAACGCCGCCAGCCTCGCGGCCGGCGGCGTCTCTTGCCCGGCCGACGGACGTCTCAGGCGACTGATTTTTGCGATTGATCCCTCGGCAGCAAGGCTTCCACCGCCGTTCCAGTAAAGAAAGCGGGGTTGTTGGCGGTATAGAAATCGTATGGGCCTTTAAATACCAGTTGCTTGAAGTTTTCGGCGCTGATGATGCCCTCTTCGACCAATTGGAAAGTATCGGCCAGGATGCTGTTGATTTCGGGTACGTCCCAATGGCCGATATCGGAAGAGTAGAACATGTTGACCTGGGCGTTGAGCGGCGTCGCCTTGGTGTTGAAGGCGTAAGCCAGGGTGCGGTCATCTGCTTCGGTGCCGAAATAGAAATTCGGGATGTAGCGATCACGGATGTCCTCGACGCTTTCGATTCCCGCGAGGGCGAAATCGTCGAACTCCGCCTCGGCGGCACCTTGCGCCGCGTAATACTTGCCGCGCGCGCCGAAAGCCAGATGGGCGAGTTCATCCTTGCCGAACGTCCGTCCGTTCTTGTTCAGGTCTTCACCGTATTTCTCGTACAGGCTGTACAGGAAATCCTTGTCGACGCCGGACGGATTGTATTTTTGCACCGCATTGCGCCCGCGCTTGAGCCAGCGGTCGACGAGGTGGGTAAACACGTCCGCGCCCCATCCCGCGCCGCCTTCGATCAGGCCGATGCGCAGTTTCGGAAAGCGCCGCGTGACGCCGCCGAAAAACAGCGCCTTGGCGAGACCTTCCGAAGCGTCGGCGAAGTGGCCGATATGGTTGAACATATAGTTGGACGGAGAATTGCGCGAATCCCAGCCCTGGCTGCCCGAATGGGTGGTCGGATTGACCCCGAGTTCAATGGTCCTGGCCCAGAAAGGGTCGTAATCGTATTCGCTGTCGATGCCGAAGAAATCGAGATACTCGATGTGGCGGGCGAGTTCCGGGTACAGTTCGCGCGGGAATTTCTCGGCCAGCGCCTTGATCGGGCGGCGCACCGCGCCGGGGATGATCGCGGTTTTCAGGCCGAGGTCATTGACCGCGAATTCGAGTTCCTCGATGCCCTCTTGCGGCGTATGCAGCGGAATCACCGCCACCGGGGTCAGGCGGTCGGCGTAAGGGCGATAGAGGTCGGCATTATAGTGATTGAGGGCGCGCGCCAGGACGCGGCGCAATTCCTGATGCCCCGTCACCGCAGCGAACAAGGTGATATTGGGATAGATCACCCCGAAGTCGCTGCCCAGTTCTCCCAGGCGTTCATACAGCAGTTTCGGGAAGGCCGCGGTGCCGAGATCGTAGGTATTGCGCGCCGGCAGCGTCCAGAAAGGTGGACGGTTGATGCGATGGTCGAGCCGCCCCTGCGGCGAGAGCTGGTACCACTGGTGGGCGAGGGTGTTCAGGCCGATTTTTTCGTGTTCGCGGAAGATATCCACGAGCCTGGGGCCCCCGTATTTGTCGATGTAGTCTTCAAGCAAGGGACTGAATTCATTGGTGTGAATATCGGTATCGATGACCGGATGATTCAGCAGGTCCCGCACCTTGGCTGAACGGGATAAAGCTCTTTTGCGGGTAATGAAGGCGTCGGTGACAGTGCTCATCGCATGACTCCCTGGATGGATGATGGATGGAAAGGCGCGGGCGGAAAGACAAGAGGAAATGGCCGCGCATCCTGCCAGCAAGCGGCGTGCCACATGAAAGACTTCTATTGAAACAATGCGTTGCGACACCCGAATACCCAGGCTGTTGCGCATGCACCAGAAACGTGTTGGAAATCGGATAATGCTGCGCGTGGCGCAACACCGTGGAATGCAATGGTAATTGCAATTGCCCCGGCCGAAATACAGTCAATGGATACGCGCTCGCGCCTTATCCTCGTTTTGCTGGCAAACCCGTACCGGAAAATCAAAAAGCCTGGCGCATTGGCGGCGGCCAGGCTGTGTGCTGATCTTCTCTGATCTGAATTACGGGAATCGCACAGGAAAGCAGGATCGCCTGCAGGTCATCGGGAGAACTCGTCATTGCGAGGCGCGCGGTGGCGCGCTAATCCCCCCATTTCGTCATTGCGAGGCGCGCAGCGACGTGGCAATCCAGTTCGTTCCATCCGGCGCGCGAGCGCCGCTGTTATCCGCGCGGCTCCAGGAGAATTTCAACTCGCCGGTTGCGGGTGCGTCCTTGCGCGGTCCGGTTGTCGGCGACAGGTTCGGATTCGCCGCGGCCATCGGCGCTCATGCGCTCCAGCGCGACCCCGAGGCGGCGCAGATGTTCCATGACGGTTTCGGCCCGCTGGATCGACAGGCGCAGGTTGTACATCTCGCTGCCGGCGCCGTCGGTGTGGCCGATGATGTGGATTCTGGCGCCCTGATGGCGGGCAAATACGGGCGCGATGCGCCGGAGTTGCGCGGCGAGGGGGGGCTGGATGATGGCGTTGCCGGAAGCGAAGCCGTCCGCGGCGGGCAGGGACAGGCGCAGTCCCGGGGCAAGGTGGTTGATGTGTGTGCCCGGGGTATTGAGCAGGGCGGTCTCCAGATCATGTTGCAGCGCGGCCCAGTCCGTGGCGGGCCAGCGGGGTGTCTCCGCGGGAGGGGGAGGCGTCCGCGCAACGGGCGCAGCGGTCGTGGCGGTCGTTGTGGCGGGGACGCTGTCTTGCACTGGGGCGGGCGCTGGTGTGGGCGCATTGACGGCGCAACCCGCGAGCAGCGCGCAGGCGAGCAGGGAAACGGGGCGCGGCGCGCGGGAAGGGGGAAAGGGGGATGGCAATGGAGGTATGGTGGACATGGCGGGGCGGGGATCAGGTGAGATGCGGGTTCATGGACGCTTGTCCCGTTCGATCAGGGCATAGGCCGAGTGGTTGTGGATCGATTCGAAGTTTTCCGATTCGACTACGTAGGCGTCGATTCTTGCCTCGGTATTGAGCAGGGCGGCGACGTCGCGCACCATGTCTTCGACGAATTTGGGATTGTCGTAGGCGCGCTCGGTGACGTATTTTTCGTCGGGGCGCTTGAGCAAGCCGTAAACTTCGCAGGATGCCTGGTTTTCGACGAGTTGCACGATTTCCTCGATCCACAGGTGGCTGTTCAGGGTGGCGGTCACGGTGACGTGCGAGCGCTGGTTGTGCGCGCCGTAGGCGGAGATTTCCTTCGAGCATGGGCACAGGCTGGTGACGGGGATGACGACTTTGAGGGTGAACGCGTGGCGGCCATTTTCGGCGAGTGTGCCGATGAAGGTGACGTCGTAGTCCATCAGGCTGTGCACGCCGGAGACGGGCGCGGTCTTGGCGATGAAGTAGGGAAAGTGCATTTCCAGGTGGCCGCTGCGGGCTTCGAGGCGCTCGACCATCGCGCGCAGCATGGGCACGAACGACTCCACGGAAATTTCGCGTTCGTCGCGGTTGAGTATTTCGACGAAGCGCGACATGTGGGTGCCCTTGAAGTTGTGGGGCAGGCCGACGTACATGTTGAAGACGGCGATGGTGTGCTGGATGCCGACGGATTTGTCGCGAATGCGCACGGGGTGGCGGATGTTCTTGATGCCGACCCGGTCGATGGCGATGTGGCGGCGGTCGATGCTGCCTTGTACGTCGGGGATGGCGGTGGGGGGGGCGTTGCTCATGGTTTGTTTTGTGTTTCGTCTGGGGTTTGCGGGCGGCGGACGGCGGCGATGATGCCGGCGGAGTCCAGCCCCGCTTCGGCAAGCAGTTGCCGTTGTTCGCCATGGTCGATGAAACGGTCGGGCAGGCCGAGGCGCAGGAGCCGGGGGCGCGCGGGCAGGCTGTCGAGGACGCGGGCGACTTCCGCGCCGGCACCGCCGATGACGGCGTTTTCTTCGATGGTGACGAGCAGTTCGTGTTCGTGCGCGAGGCGCAGGATGAGCGCTTCGTCGAGTGGTTTGACGAAGCGCATGTTGACTACTGTGGCGTCGAGCGCCTCGCCCGCCTCCCGCGCCGGGGACACCATGCTGCCAAAGGCGAGCAGCGCGGTCTTTTTACCGTGGCGGCGGATTTCGGCCTTGCCCGGGGGCAGGGCGCACATTTCGGGCGCGGGCGGCGCGCCGGGGCCTTTGCCGCGCGGGTAGCGCACGGCGCTCGGGCCGTCGTGGCAGAGCGCGGTGTAGAGCATCTGGCGGCATTCATTTTCGTCGGCGGGGAGCATCACCAGCAGGTTGGGCACGCAGGCGAGGAAGGACAGGTCGAAGGCGCCGTGGTGGGTGGCGCCGTCGGCGCCGACCAGCCCGCCGCGGTCGATGGCGAGGATGACGGGCAGGTTTTGCAGGGCGATGTCGTGGATGAGCTGGTCGTAGGCGCGTTGCAGGAAGGTGGAGTAGATCGCCACGACCGGGCGGTACCCTTCGCAGGCAAGCCCCGCCGCGAAGGTCAGCGCATGCTGCTCGGCGATGCCGACATCGTAATAGCGGCCGGGGAATTCCGCCGCGAAGCGCGTGAGGCCGGAGCCTTCGCACATTGCCGGGGTGATGCCGACAATGCGCGGGTCGCGCGCGGCGGCATCGCACAGCCAGTCGCCGAACACTTGTGTGTAGGTGGGGGAGGCGTCGGCGGGCGCGTCCTGGATGCCGGTGTGGCGGTCGAATCGCGCTACGCCATGGTAGCGGACGGGGTCGGCTTCGGCGAGCTTGTAGCCCTGCCCCTTGCGGGTGACGACATGCAGGAATTGCGCGCCTTCGAGGCGGCGCAGGCTTTGCAGCATCGGTACCAGGGTGTCGAGATCGTGGCCGTCGATGGGGCCGTAGTAATGGAAGCCGAATTCTTCGAACAGGGTGCCGGGCGAACCGGGCGTTATCATGCCTTTGGCGTATTCCTCGACCTTGCGCGCCAGTTCTGCCATGGGGGGGGCGACGCCGAGTACTTTTTTGCCGAGACGGCGCGCCGCGCCATAGGGGGTCATCAGGCGGGCAAGGATGTGGGAGAGCGCGCCGACCGGCGGCGAGATCGACATGTCGTTGTCGTTGAGGATCACCAGCAGGTTGATACCTTTCATGTCGCCGGCGTTGTTGAGCGCTTCGAAGGCCATGCCCGCCGACATCGCGCCATCGCCGATCACGGCGATGGCGGCACGCGCCTTGTCGCGGTCGCGCGCCGCCACTGCCATGCCGAGCGCGGCGGAGATCGAGGTTGATGAATGCGCGGTGCCGAAGGTGTCGTATTCGCTTTCCGGGCGGCGCGGGAAGCCGGAGATGCCGCCGCGGCGGCGCAGGGTGGCCATGGCCTCGCGGCGGCCGGTAAGAATCTTGTGGCTGTAGGTCTGGTGGCCGACATCCCATACGATGCGGTCTTCGGGGGTGTCGAAGACGTAATGGAGCGCGATGGTGAGTTCGACCGTGCCAAGGTTGGAGGAGAGATGTCCGCCGGTCTGCGCCACCGATTCGATGAGGAAGGCGCGCAGTTCTTCGGCCAGCACGGGCAGATCCTTGCGCTCGAACGTGCGCAGATCCGCCGGGGAGGCGATGCGGTCGAGGAGGGGATGGTTGGACATTGGGCGGGCGGGTCGGTCAGAAGGCGCGGTGCGCGATGTAGTCGGCCAGGTCGCGCAGACGGATGGCGCGTTCCCCCAGCGGCGCGAGTGCATCGCATGCCTCGGCAAGCAGATCTTCGGCGAAACGGCGGGCGTCGGCGGCGCCGAGGAGGCTTACATAGGTCGGTTTGCCATGGTCGGCATCCTTGCCGGCGGTTTTGCCCAAGGTGGCGGTATCGGCTTCGGCATCGAGAATGTCGTCGACCACCTGGTAGAGCAATCCAATGCGCTTGGCGTAAGTGTCGAGGTGCCGCCGCCGCGTTTCGTTGACCCCTTCGCCGGCATGCGCGCCGATGAGGATGGCGGCGCGGATCAGGGCGCCGGTCTTGCGCAGGTGCATGAGTTCGAGTTCTTCGCGCGTCATTTCGCGCCCGACGGCGGCGATGTCGATGGCCTGGCCGCCAGCCATGCCGTGCGAACCGGCCGCCAGGGCCAGCGCCTGGATGATTTCGATTTGCCCCGCCGCCGTCGCGCTCACCGGATGTTCGGCCAGCACCTGGAAGGCGAGGGTTTGCAGGGCATCGCCCGCCAGCAACGCGGTGGCTTCATCGTATTCGACATGGACAGTGGGCTTGCCCCGGCGCAGCTTGTCGTCGTCCATGCACGGCATGTCGTCGTGGATCAGCGAGTAGGCGTGTATCAGTTCCACGGCACAGGCGGCGAAGTCGAGCTGTTTCTGCGCCGCGTGCGTGAGCGCGCCGGCTGCGTGCGCCAGCAGCGCCCGTATCCGCTTGCCGCCGCCGAGGACAGCGTAGCGCATGGCTTCGTGCAGCCGGTTCGGGGTCAGGGCGGCGGCGGGGAGCGCCGCTTGCAGGACTGTCTCGGTACGTTGCTGTATATATGGCAACCATTCGGTGAAATTCATGTCGCTTCGCTCTCAGGTGTGTTCGCCCTTGTCCGCGTCGTCTGCCGCGAAACGGACAAGCGTGTCGCCTTCGAGCATCTTCACCTGTTGCTCGGCGGCGTCGAGTTTGTCCTGACAACAGCGCAGCAGGGCCACGCCGCGCTGGTAGCATGCAAGCGCCTGTTCGAGCGGCAGGTTGCCGGCTTCCAGTTGCCGGACGATGGTTTCGAGTCCGGATATGGCGTTGTCGAATGTTTTGGCGGCGGGCGCCGTTTTGGTCATGGCGGAATCAGGAATAGAGAAAAAACGATGGAAAAACAGAGTACCCCAAGAAGAAGCGAAAATACCCGATCGCGCATCTGGCGGTCAAACCGCTTCCGCTTTAGAATCACCCCCTTTCCGGCTTCTTGTTACTTGAAAGGGGTTTGGGATGTCCGACATCACCTCCACGGTACATCTGGCGCCAGGCGCCTCCCAGTTTCCGGTGTCATGGTATTTCGACGAAAGAACATTCGAACTGGAGAAAAGACTTCTCTTCGATGCCGGTCCGGGGTACGCCGGTCATGAGCTGATGGTGCCCGAAACCGGCAGTTACCGCTCGCAGGAATGGCTCGATCACGCCGGACTTCTGTACCGCGGCGCCGATGGCGTGGTGCGCCGCCTCGCCAATGTCTGCCGCCACCGCCAGGCGATCATGCTTCAGGGAGCGGGCAAGACCGATAACATCGTCTGTCCGATCCATCGCTGGACTTACGACGCCGAAGGGGCTCTCCTGGGCGCGCCGCATTTTGCGGACAATCCTTGCCTCAACCTCAAGCGTGACCGGCTGGAGAGCTGGAATGGCCTTCTCTTTGCCGGACCGCGCTCGGCAGCGGCGGATCTCGCCGGCATGCAGGCCGCGCAATATCTGGATTTCTCCGGCTTCAAGCTCGACAAGGTTGTGATCCACGAGTGCAACTACAACTGGAAGACCTTCATCGAGGTGTATCTGGAGGACTATCACGTCGTGCCCTATCACCCGGGATTGGGTAATTTCGTCACTTGCGACGATCTTTCGTGGCAGTTCGGCGAATGGTATTCGGTGCAGCAGGTCGGCATCACTTCACTGGCCCGTTCAGGCTCGCGGGTCTACGAGCGCTGGCAGAAGGCGGTGCTTTCCTTTTATGGCGAACGCCGTCCGCCGCGTGGGGCGATCTGGTTGACCTACTATCCGAACATCATGGTCGAGTGGTATCCGCACGTGCTGGTGGTGAGCACGCTGATCCCGGTCGATGTGCACAAGACCACCAATGTAGTCGAATTCTATTATCCGGAAGAAATCGTCGAGTTCGAGCGCGAGTTCGTCGAAGCCGAGCAGGCCGCCTACATGGAAACCGCGATCGAGGACGACGACATCGGCGAGCGCATGGATCGCGGCCGCCTGGCGCTGCTCCGCGAAGGCCGCAACGAAATCGGCCCCTACCAGTCGCCTTTCGAGGACGGCATGCAGCATTTCCACGAGTTCTATCGCCGTATCGTGGAGCCGCATATCGGCAAGTGATGGTTCGCCCGCGGCGGCGAGAAACACCCGGCAAGGCATGCAACGCCTTGCCGGGTGTTCAGTTCGCTGAAAAGTTGCCAGTCCAGCCCCGTTTCTTATGGCCTGCGGCGCCGGATGGCACCCAAGCCAGCCAGTCCCAAACCAAGCAATGCCAGTACTGCCGGCTCGGGCACGCCGACGTTACCACCGGGGCCGACGGAGCCCAAGGGCACGGAAGCGAAACGCAGCGTACCGCCAGCAACCAGATATTCGCCAAAACCGTCGCCGAAGAACGTGATGGAGGAGAAATAGCCGGACGAGTCGATGGCGCCGATGAAGTTGGTGTAACTGTTCGCGGCGGCATATCCGGGGTTGTCGGAAGCAGATAGCGCATTGGCGGGCAAGGTGGCGGCGCCGCCATCGAAAGCGATCCACAGGCCGGAACCTGTAGTGGGCACGCCGTAGGCGCTGACAATATCGTCAGGGCGAGTTCCAGATCTGCAACATGTTGCCCAGTCGCCAATCTCGAAACCGAAAGCATTGATTGGCGAGCTGAACGTGAAAGTCAGGCCCGAGTTATAGCCGGGGATCGGGTCACTGCTCGATGTATGAGGATTGATCTTCCATGTAGCGCCAGAGAGCGATATGCCTCTGGAACTGTAACTGCCGGAAGGAGCAAACGGTGAGCCATCGGGATGAGTCACGGTAACCGTCGCGGCATTACCGTCATTGTCGGTGTATTGATAAACATTCTGCCCGGATACTACCGGCTGGGTGAAAATGGTCGAGCCGGCGTTGTTGACAACAGAGTCGAACCCCGTTCCGATGTTATCGAGTGTTGTATTGATGATGAACGGAGCGGCGTTTGCGCCACCCGAACCGAATAACGCCACAATGGACAGAGAGCCGACCAATATGGTTTTTTTCATTGAGAACTCCAAGAGATGTGGTTGAAGAGGGCTGAGTATTCTTACAGTACCGACTCGAAGGACATCGCGGGAAACGCTTCGCGGCGCAAGGTGTATGCGCATGAAATGGCTTCGGATCAACCCTGCTCGAACACTCGTCGAACTTTTTCGCATCATTGGTTCAGCATACAAACCAAGCAGCGAGAGATGTATCAGCATAAAACATGCCATCTTCTGGTGTTGCAGGTTGCTCATGAGAGAACGCGGAAAATGGAAATATGTTTCGAGATTTATGTAAATTATTTCGACACGAAAGGAAGAGGTCATTTTCACTTTATTGACGCTCAAGGCCGAAAGGCAACTTGATCGTCATGTCGATTTTTTGACGGCAGGGGCGGGATTTGCTTGCTGTCTATTGATGTTGCGATGAATACGCGATTTCCCAGACATTGACGTTCGTTTGGAGAGGGGAATCGGGATTGTGGTGGGCATATGTAAAGAAACGTGACAAACGTCACGATCACTATCCAGAAAGACCGTGCTGGCCGCCATGGGCTACGCTCTTCGCAATGACATGTCCCGCCAAAGAACTCCCCTTGCCCCCTATGCCGCCGGGGGCTATCCGCGCCCCGCCCGCCGGTTTTTCAGCGCCGGGCAGGCTGCGGCGGCGGCCGCCGCCCGACGGTGATTTTCAGCTCGATTTCCTTGCCATTGCGCAAGACGCGGAAAGCCGCGGTTTGTCCCGGCGAAAGCGCGGCGACCAGATCGAGCATGTCGCGGGAGTCTTGTACGCTTTGCTCGTTGACGGCGATCAGTATGTCGCGGGGCCGGACGCCGCCCTGATCGGCGGGACTGCCGTCCAGGACGCCGGAAATCAACACGCCACCGCCGTTTGCCGGCATGCCGGGCGCGGCGGCATCCGGTGTGATCTCGCTCATTTCGACGCCGACCCAGCCGCGCACGACTTCGCCGTTGGTGATGATTTGTTCGAGCACCTTGCGCGCGATCGAGACCGGGATGGCGAAACCGATGCCGAGCGATTGGCCGGTGCCCGAATAGATCAGGGTGTTGATGCCGACGAGGCGGCCGGAGCCGTCGATCAGCGCGCCGCCCGAACTGCCGGGATTGATGGCGGCGTCGGTCTGGATGTAATTCTCGAATGTACTGATGCCGAGATGGTGGCGGCCAAGCGCCGAGGCGATGCCCATCGTGACGGTCTGCCTGAAGCCGAACGGATTGCCGATGGCCAGCACGATGTCGCCCACGGCGAGGCTGTTCGCCGGAGCGAAGGGAATCGCCGGCAGGCTGGCGCCGCCCGTGACGAGTTTGAGCACGGCGAGGTCGGTTTCCGGGTCGCGGCCGATGAGGTAGACGTCGAACTTGCGCCCGTCGATGAGCGTGACCTCGATTTCGTCGGCGTTTTCGATGACGTGATTATTGGTGAGGATGAAACCTTCCGGGCTGACGATGACTCCCGAGCCAAGCCCGGTGCGTTCCGGCGTGCCGAAAAAGCGCCGGAACAGCGGGTCGTTCACGAGCGGGTGGCTGGGTGCGCGCGCTTCCTGCCGGGTGGAAATGTATACGACCGCCGGCAGGGCCTGCTGCACGGCGCCGGCGTGGGAGACGACGTTCGCAGAAGAGGGGGTTTCAACGACGGTGACGGTCGGAACCACCGGGGGCGCCATCAGGGTACCGCGCACCCATTCGGGCCGGAACGTGCCGATGACGAAAAGGACGGCAACGCTGACCGTTACCGCCTGTGCGAAGATCAACCACAATCGACGCATAATGGCGGCCTGCGGGATGGGGAAACGCCGGAAAGGAAATGTTCGGGCATTGTTGTTCCGGGAGAAAGGAGATATGCGGCTCGCTGCGTTGTGCCATCATCTTGACGAATTGCTGGAAGCCGCGCGGTTGCGCGATTATTGCCCAAACGGGCTGCAAGTGGAAGGGCGTCCCGAAGTGCGGCGGGTGCTGTGCG
Source organism: Azoarcus sp. (assembly GCA_031277975.1). GTDB lineage: Bacteria > Pseudomonadota > Gammaproteobacteria > Burkholderiales > Rhodocyclaceae > WRNU01. The sequence goes on along the minus strand of JAITLI010000123.1, from coordinate 2,631 downwards.
GCGTGACGGCCAGCCAGGCGTTGATCGACGCGGCGGTCGCTGGCGGCCATGATGCGCTACTGGTCCACCATGGCTATTTCTGGAAAGGGGAAGATGGGCGCATCACCGGCATCCGCCGCCGCAGGCTGGGGACGCTGCTTGCCAATGATATTTCGTTGCTCGCCTATCACCTGCCGCTCGACGCACATCCGCGGCTGGGCAACAATGCCCAGCTTGCGCGCATCATGGCGTGGCGCGGCGAAGCGCGTTTCGGCGATCAGGATATTGGCTGGATTGGCAGGCCGGAAGAATCCGGACTCAGCGCGCGCGACATCGCGGCGCGGATTGCCGCAAGGCTCGGACGCGAACCTTTGCTGGTGGGCGATGGCGAGCGCGCGGCGGCGCGCATCGCCTGGTGCACGGGCGGGGGACAAGGGTGGTTCGAACAGGCGATCGCCGCCGGGTGCGACCTTTACGTGTCGGGCGAAATCTCGGAACCCACCACGCATCTGGCGCGGGAATCCGGCGTGCCCTACATCGCCGCCGGTCATCATGCCACCGAGCGTTACGGCCCATGGGCGCTTGCCCGCTACCTGAGCGATGAATTGAAACTGGAAGCCGATTTTCTCGACCTGCCCAACCCGGCCTGATCCTTGGTTCAAGCTTCCGCCGGTTGCCTTTCTTCCGTATCCTGATCTTCGTCCCGGGGACATTCATCCGTGGCGGAATGCAATCCGGCGGTTTGTTCTTCTTCGTATTTCCCGGCTTTCGATAGCGAATGGGCGGAGAAAACGCCGCTTGGTCCGGTATAGGGGCCGAGATCGTATTCGAGAATGGCGCTCAGGCACAGGATGTCATCAATAGCGGTAAGCGCGAAGCCTTGCCGCGTCTTGTCCCTGTTGTCGCGCAGGAGATACTGCAAATAAGCCTGGCATTCGCGCGATCCCCATATTTCCTGCAAATGCTCGGTGACGTGGCGCGTTTCTTCGATCCCATGCCTCGGGTTGCGGGCATCGTCGAAATTCTCCCAGGTGACGGTCCAGACATTGAACGTCTCGTTCAGCTTGTGCGCGATCTTGTCGAACTCGGCGCGCTGGCCGCTTTCCCGGTAGACCTCGAGCAATTTGAGCCACGGCGCGACGGCTTCCTGCGGATGATTCTCGATGAAGTTCGTCAGGGTCTCGACGGCACTGTTGACCCGGCCAAAGCTCAGCATGATCTCGGCCAGTTCGATGGTGGATTCGTGCGCGTGAACTTTCGTGTCAGGAGTGAAGACCGACACGCCGCGCGGATCGAAAGCAGGCGCGGCGACATCCCAATCGGGCAGGGACGGAACGAAGGAATGGATCAATGGCGGGAGCGCCATATTGGTGTCGTTGGCCTCGCCTGTCGCGGCGGGGGGCGGCGGAATCTCGCTCGTGGCGTCGGCCTGCGCATCGGGCGCGCCATGCTGCTGGCGTGTGCGCAGCAGCAGGATGGCGCTGAGGGCAAGAGCGAAAATGGCAAGCCCACCGAAAACCCAGTTGAACGAAGGCTTTATCGGCGCGTCTGGCCGGGAAGGCGCGGGAGATGGCGGGGAAGCGGGCGCGGCGCGGGGTGCCGATTGAGGAAAGGCGCTGGCTTTTTCGGTGGCGGCCTGTACCTCGATGGCGATCTGGTCGATTTGCTTCAGCAAGTGGTCTTGCGCTTTTTCGAGTTCATGGATGCGCGCCAGCAACGCCTTTTTGGCGGCTTCACTACGTTCGAGCGCGGCGTCGATTTCATCCATGGGTGGGGCTGGATCGCCCGGAAGCGTGGCGGTGTCAGGGGCGGAATGTGTTTCCGGTGCGGCGAATGTGGCGGAAGGCAGGCAGGCGGCGATCAGGCCTGCGAGTAAAAGGGCGATTCCGGTTCGTCCTGTATCCATGTTTTCTGCTCGGTGAACGGGGCTGAATTCGGCGATGAATCGTTTGAGTGGTTTGCTATCGTACAGCATCAGAGGCATTGGAAGTCATACGCGGCACGAAAGGTGTGGGGCCGGCGCCGCAACTATATATATATTGGCGGCAAGTATTCATGTCCGCCGCTCAACACATGGTTTCCTCGAAGATGAACAGATGGCCGCGGCAACGCTCGCGCTGCCCCCCTGCCGCGCCACGATGCGTGACTGTGGTGGTTACGCGGGATCCGATGTCCCGGCCCTGGCGGGAAATGGCGGATTTCCCCGGCAAATTCCGGATGGTCTGCTATAATCGCCTCCTCACGTCGGGGCGTAGCGCAGTCTGGTAGCGCACTTGCATGGGGTGCAAGGGGTCGCGAGTTCGAATCCCGCCGCCCCGACCAATAGAATCAAGCACTTGGGCCAATCTCCGGATTGACCCAAGTGCTTTTTGATCGCCGCTTCCGAAAATCCCCCCCACACACATTTCCCCCCACAGATTCGTGAGTTGTTTTGAACCTGCTAGTACATCGTCTCATCAAAACATTTACTATCGAGTCATCTGGAAGTCAAAGTTTTTCCACTGGAATCAGACGGGCTGAGCATTCATCTCGTCGATACCCTGAAGGACGCGCGAGCGCAACTCGTCCAGGGAATTGACGCGGATATGGCGCAGGAAGGTGCGCACCATCTTGGAGAAAGCGGCCTCGACCAGGTTGAGCCACGAGCCATGC
>JAITLI010000070.1 GCA_031277975.1 Azoarcus sp. | reverse complement strand
TGATGATGTTCAAGCTCTACGGTCATGAACGCCATGGCTACGAGGAATTGCTGGAATTGCGAGAAGTTGCGATTTGCGTTGATTCGGCCCATGCATTAGCGTTGAGTGAATTTTTCGCTTGATGTGTGAAGCAAATGGAAATGAATCCAGACGAAAGCCTCCCCCTTCGTCATTGCGAGGCGCGCAGCGCCGTGGCGATCCAGAACGTTCCACCCAGCGCGCAGCGCCGCTGATCCGCATCTCCCCCGCGCCCATCGAGCAGCATAAAGTGTTGATCAATGGAAAATATTTCCTGCCCGCACGAAAATCCCGCCTGCCTTGACGCCGTAAGACTGTAGTTTCAAGCTGTAAAACTGTAATTTTAGACCGTAAAACTGTGGTTTTAGACCGTAAAACGTAAGCCCCCGGCAATCCCCTCTTGACTGAGCCTCAGGCTGACTCCGGCCGCCACCGATGCGGCAATAGCTCTCCGATCCGACTCTGCGGCAGAGTCGGCAAGCGGGTGAGGACATCCTTCAAGTAGGCGAATGGCTCATGCCCATTGAGTCGCGCCGACTGGATCAGGCTCATGATCGCCGCCGCTCGCGTGCCTGCGCGCAGCGAGCCGGCAAAGAGCCAGTTCTTGCGGCCGATGGCAATTGGCCGGATCTGGTTTTCGATCCAGTTGTTGTCGATGGGGACGTTCCCATCCGTCAGGTAGTGGGTCAGCGCCGCCCAGCGCTTGAGGGTGTAGTCGATGGCCTTGGCACTGGATGAGCCGTTGGGGATCTTCCCCCGGCAGGCCAGCAACCCGGCCTTGAAGTCTTCCAACAGTGGCTTTGCTTTGCTCTCCCGCCAGACCTGGCGGGCATCGGCGTCCCGCTCGCGCACCTCTTGCTCGATGGCGTAGAGCGCAGCGATGCGCTCCAGCGCCTCGCCGGCGATCTGGCTCTGCCCGTGTTCCTGCAACTCGAAGAACTTGCGCCGGGCGTGGGCCATGCAGCCGGCCTCCGTCACCCCTTTAGCGATCAGGGCCTTGTAACCCGAGTAATCGTCGCAGACGAGCGTGCCGCGCCAGTCGCCGAGGAAGTCCTGCGCGTGTTTGCCGGCGCGACTCTCGGCAAAGTCGTAGATCACCGCCCGCACCGGGTCGTGGGCACCGATGCTGTAGGACCACAGATAGGCCCGGTGCGTCTTGCCGGCCCCTGGGTCGAGCATCGCCACCGGCGTCTCGTCGGCGTGCAACACGGGGAAGGCGAGGAGTTCTTCCTTCAGCGCATCGACCAAAGGCTGAAGCTGCACGCCCATCTGACCGACCCATTGTGCCAGCGTGGATTGGGGAATCGCGAGCCCGGCCCGGCCGAAGATGCCTTCCTGGCGGTAAAGCGGCAGATGATCGTGATATTTGGCCACTAGCACCTGGGCAAGCAGCCCGGCGGTCGGGAGGCCCTTGTCGATCACGTGGGCCGGCACTGGGGCCTGCACCAGGATTTCGCACGCCTGGCAGACCCACTTGCCGCGGAGGTGACGCTCGACGCTGAAGGTGCCGGGGGTGTAGTCGAGCTTTTCGGCCACATCCTCGCCGATGCGTTTCATCTGGCAGCCGCAGGCGCAGGTGGTGGAGGCGGGTTCGTGATGGATCACGGTGCGGGGGAGTTCAGGTGGCAGCGGCTTGCGCTTGGCCTGGCCCTTGGCCGCAGACGGTTTGCCGGAGCGTTGTGCCAGCTCCTCGGTCATCGCGGCGAGGTCGGCCTCCACCGTTTCCTCGAACAGTTGGGCCTGCTCCGCCGGCAGGCGCTCGGTCTTGACGCCGAAACGCCAGCGCTTGTGCAGCGAGAGCTCGTGGGTGAGCTGGTCGATCTTCGCCTGGCGCCAGACGAGTTCCCGGTTCTGGGCGATGAGCAGCTGACGCAGGGCGTCGGCGTCCAGTTCGTGGAGGTTGGCGGGAAGAACCATCCCCAGATCATGCCGCTGGAGCACGGATCCAGCCATCGGGGCCTCCCCCGATGGTGGGCTGTCAAATCATCCGGATCGACCCGCCACCGCCCAATTGCTGCCAGGGCAGCCCCAACACCAGGGCGTCGAACTGGGCCTGTGAGAGCATCAGCGCCCCCGTTCCATCGGCCCAGCGCAAGCGCCCCTGGTGGAGTCGCCGGCAGGCGAGCCAGATCCCCTGGCCGTCATGGATCAGCACCTTCATCCGGGTGCCGCGCCGGTTGGCGAAGAGGTAGGCATGATGCGGGCGCGCCTCGCCGAAGACCTGCACCACCTGGGCAAGGATCGTGTCCATGCCAGCCCGCATGTCGAGCGGCACCACCGACAGCCACAGCGCCTCGACCCGGATCACCCGAGCCACTCGCGCAGCCACGCACCACAGGCCGCGGCCGAGGAGGCGGGCCATTCCACCGAGACCACGGCGGCGCCCTTGCGCAGTTCCAGCCGGACGGGTGGATTGGCCCCGGGGGAAAGCTGCACCGGGACGAAGCCGCCCAGCGGTTCGGAGGCCGCCACACGTAACGGCAGGCACGACAACTCGGGCGGCTCGATGCCCCGTTCGCGCATCCAGCGCCGCAGCTGGTTGGCGTTGATCCCGTTGACCAGCGCCACCCCGGCGACCGACGCGCCGGGCTCGCCGCAGGCTTCGATCAGGGAACGCTTGAACTCCTCTGGGTGAGTGCGACGAGTACGGCGGGGCGGCTGCGTGACGGTCATGGAAGTGTCCACTTCTAGGGCTAGTGGACACTATGGTTAGCCAGCTAGGACGTCAGGGGAAGATGGGTTCGCCGGAGGCTTACCGTAAAACCATAGTTTTAAACCGTGAAGGCCAATCCTTAAGGCAACCTTTCCATCCTTCCCGGTCATCATGGTCAGGCGGCGTGTGGATCGTACACATCTTCCAGTGGGAAAGGAGGGATTTTTGAATGGATGGACGAAAATGCCGTCGCGCACCGTGCCGCCGAGTGCTTTGCGGCGCCGAAGCACAACCCGCGATCCCGCCGTCCCATCTGGCGATGTCAATTGTGTATCCCCCCGCGAAGCGCTATGACGTCTGCCCGCCATCGTCCAGGCGTTCGGCTTTACCGCGCATCTGCGCACGCGCGGCGAGGAGGCGGTAATGGCCGCCACGCCGTGCGGGCGGATGCCGACTTGGCTCGCGCCGACTTCCAGCAGGGCGCCTTCGTTTTCCCGGCGTGCGATGAAGCGCCTGTCTTGCGCCTCGAAGATGGCGCCGCCGCAGTCGATGCGCCGTGGACGGCGCCGCGCGTCCGCGGCGCCGTCCAGGCAGAGCGCGTCGTGTTCGAGCAGGATGCGTCTTGCAGCCATCCGTGGTAGTCGAGATAGAGGGCGTGGATTTCCTGCGAGGGCATGGACGGTCGGGACGAGGCGGCGCGGGGGAGCGGCATTGAGAATTGTTTCCATGTTAATCCGTCCTTTGCCCGGCCAACAAGTCCCACGCGGGATGAAGCGCGCGCGCCGCCCGGCCTTGCCGGGCTTTTCGCCCGCGCGGACGCGGGGGCGGGCGCACGCAATGGGAGGAAGCGTTAAAGTTTTTTTACGTTGAAATCTGTTTCAGGGGGTCATCGGGCACGCGAGTTTGCATAGAATGCGAAGATTCCCGCTTGTTACGTGCGCACGATGTCCGAGCCTCCTCCCAATTCCCTGCAAGCCGTGCTGGCTTGGCTTTCCAGCGAGCCGAGCGGCGATATCGATGCCGAACTGGCGGATTTGTACCGCCATGTCGAGAACGTTGGCGGCTGGTCGTTGCCGGCGGCGCAGCGCCAGGATCTGCTCGGCCTGTTCTGCCAGCGCGCCTTCGATGCCTGCGGGCGTTTCCGCCCGGGGCTGTTGACGTGCACGCTGCCGGTTCCCGCCGAGCTGCATGCAAAGGCGAGCACCCTGATCGACATCCTGTTGTCGATCTCCCGGCAATTGCAGTTGCTGTACGACGACATGCGCGCCCGCAAGCTGTGGTCGCGGCAGGCCGATCTGTCCGATTTGTGCGATCTTTCCCATGGAATACATGGCGAAATCTATCTATTGAGTATTTTGCTGGGCGCGGCGGCGCCGTTCGGCCTGTGGCAGCGGATACATGCCGTCTGGAGTGCCTCGGGGGGACAGGGCGAGCGCCTGAAGCGCAGTGATGCGGAGACGCAGCCGCCGAAAAGCGGTTCGCGTTACAAGCGTTTGCTGGCGATGGCGATCAGCCAGACCGAAAGCCTGACCGCGCGCGAACAGCAATGGCTGTTCGATTATCTGGAGTCGATCGCGGGAGAACTGCTGCTTTCGTTCGTTCCGCCCCAGCCTGAAACGTCGGCTTACTGGTTCGATCCGAACCAGGACATGCCTCCCGTGGCTTGTGTGCGGCGCGCGCCCGGAAAAGGGAACGAGGCGGTCTATCTCAATCCGGCGGAAATCGTGCATCGCATCGGCATCCAGATTCTCTGGCTCGAAAAAAGGTTGCTCGATCTCGATGCGAATGTGCGCAACAGCGGCGACAGCAGTTTGCTCGAAGCTGGCGTTCCCGTTTTGCCGGTGGGGCTGACCCCGCTCGAAATCCTCTCGTTGCTGCGCCGCCTGCGGCAGCGCTGGGCGGCGGCGCCGGAGCGCGGCGAGGCGCGCTCCCGCCAGCATTACACGGTGCAGGTTTGCGCCGGGCTGAAAAGCGTGTGGGCCATGGGGCGCGAGCCGCCGATGAGCGCCGACGAGTGGACGGTGTACAACGAAAGTCCGGGCGGCTACGGTATCCTGTATGTTGGAAGCATCTCCCGCGCGCTGTCGGCGGGCATGGTGCTCGCCTTGCGGCGCGAGTCCTCGCAGGAGTGGGCGGTTTGCGTGGTGCGCTGGGTGCGCACCGACAGTCCGCGGCAGATCGAATTGGGCTTGCAGGTGCTCGGAGAGGGGTTCACGCCGGTATCCATCTGCTTTCACGGCAACAACGCGCTTTCGCCCGCCCTGATGGTGCAGCCGGGCGCGGCGGCGCAGGGCAATCACGCGCTCGTCGCCGAGGCGGGCACTTACATGTCGAATCACTTCGTGCTGGTGCAGGAGCGCGGCAATCTCTACATTGCCCAAGGACTGGCGCTCGGACTCGATATGCAAACGGCCAGGATCGAGCTTTTCCAGTACAAGATCGACCATTACGCCAAGTGATGGGCGGCGAGATCCGCCAGCGTCTCGTCACCGAAACGCAGGCCGTCCTCCAGATGCTGGACGAAGCGGTCTTCCGTTTCTTTTTCCGGCGCGCCCGCCGCCTGTTTCCATGCCTCCGCGTCGAGGGCGAAACAGCGGATGATCGCGGCGAGCGGAATTTGCGCGGGCGAGCGGGTGAGCACCCAGTCGCCGTCGTCGGTGCGGCTGACCCAGTGCGCTTCCGCCAGCCGTCCCAGCACGGCTTCGGCGTGATGTTCCGACAAGGGGGCGTGGTTGCGCAGGCCCGCGAAGCTGACCGGGCGTCCTGTTTTCTGGGCGCGCGCCAGTTGCACCAGCATGGTCGCCGCCGCCCATGCCTCGCAGCCGGGGAACGCCGCCACCAGCCGCCGCCGCTCGGCGAACGCCGGCAAGGTGGCGGCGGTCAGCGCCCCGAGCAATACCACGATCCACGATAAATAAAGCCAGACGAGGAAAATCGGCAGCGCCGCGAACGCGCCATACACCAGCGTATAAGTCGGAAAGCGCGCGATGAAAATCCCGAAGGCGCGCTGCATAAGGAAAAACACTAGCGCCGCGGCCACGCCGCCGATGGCCGCGTGCGTGAAACGCACCTTGTGATTGGGCACGGCGAAATACAGGAAGATGAACAGCGCTCCGAGCAGCAGCGGCGGCAGCAGGCGGGCCGTGATCCCGCCAAGCCAGCCCAGGTTCGGCGCCCATTGCATCGAAGCGCTCACCAGATAGCCGGTGGCGACGATGCTGCCGCCGAGGATGGCCGGCCCGAGCGTGAGCACGAACCAATACACGGTCACGCGCAGCAGCAACGGGCGCGGCTGGCGCACGCCCCAGATATGGTTGAATACCCGCTCGATGGTCGCCAGCAACATCAATGAAGTCACCGCCAGCATGACGCTGCCGATCATGGTCAGGCCGGCGGCTTTCTCCGAGAACTCCAGCGCGTATGTGGTGATGATGTTCCCGGCCTTGTCCGGGAGCATGTTTTCGAGCAGGAATGTTTTCAGTGACGCACCGATCGCATCCATTCCCGGCAAATGACCGAAAGCGGCGATGGTCACGGTGATGAACGGCACCAGCGCGAGCAGGGTGGTGAATGCCAGCGATCCCGCGACCTGCGGGCAGCGGGTGGCGCGGAAACGGCTATGGAAGAGCGTGACGAAATCGCGCAGCGACTGGGGGAAGGTTCGCGGAGACATGAGGCGTGCCGTGCCGGGTAGAATGGCGTGATTCTATCGGTTTCAAAGGCGGTTCATGCAAGCAATCGGCATCCCCGCGCCTCGGCACGCGCGCGCCTCGTCCCGGGCGGGGCGGCGGCGATGACGCCCCGATCATGGTCGCGCCTGGCGTGCGCGGCGCTACTGGCCCTGATCGCGCTCTGCGTGCTGTGGGAAGGCTGGCTGGCGCCGCTGCGTCCGGGCGGCTCGTGGCTCACGCTCAAAATCCTGCCGCTCCTGCCCGCCGTCCCCGGCGTCCTGCACGGGCGGCGCTACACCAGTCAATGGCTGTCGATGGCGAGCCTGCCCTACTTCGCCGAAGGCATGATGCGCGCCAACGATCCCGGCCTCGTCGCCACATTGGCGCGCGGCGAAATCGTCTTGGCGGCGCTGTTGTTCGCGGCGGCTGTCGGACATGCGCACAGCAGCGCGCCATCGCGGAAGAAGTGACGCGGTGACGCGGCGCGCGCTTTGCCCGAAAGCGCGCGCCGCCCCTCATCCGCCCCGGTGTCCCGCCTCGACCACGGTGAGCGCGGTCATGTTGATGATCCGCCGCACCGTTGCCGAGGGCGACAGCACATGTACGGGCCTGGCCGCGCCGAGGAGGATCGGCCCCACCGTCACGCCGCCGCCCGCCGCGACCTTGAGGAGATTGAAGGCGATATTGGCCGCGTCCAGCGTGGGGAAGATCAGCAGGTTGGCGTCCTCGTGCAGGCGCGCATTCGGGAAGACATGCAGGCGCAGGCGGGCGTCGAGCGCCGCATCGCCATGCATTTCGCCCTCGACCTGCAAGTCGGGATGGCGTTCTTGCAGCACGCGCAGGGCGGCGCGCATCTTGCGGGCGGTTGGCGAGTCCGCCGAACCGAAGGAGGAATGCGACAGCAGGGCGATGCGCGGCGTGATCCCGAAACGCTGCGTTTCTTCGGCGGCCAGCACGGTCATCTCGACGATCTGTTCGGTGTCCGGATCGTAATTGACGTTGGTGTCGGCGAGGAACAACGTGCGCCCGGGCAGGCTCAGCACGTTGATCGTGTAGTAATTGTTGACGCCGGGACGCAGGCCGACGGTGGCCTCGACATGGGCGAGATGCTTGCGATGTACGCCGGCGGTGCCGCAGATGAGGCCGTCGCCGTAGCCGAGCGCGAGCAGCAGCGCGCCGATCAGGGTCGTGTTGCGGCGCACCTGCTTTTGCGCGTCGTCTTCCGAGACGCCGCGCCGCTCCATGCGGCGGTGGTAATACGCGCACATTTCGCCGAAATGGGGGTTGTACTCCGGGTCGATCAATTCATAGTTCTGGCCGGGGTTCATGCGCAAACCAAGGCGGTCGATATTGCCCATGATGACTTCCGGCCGCCCGACCAAGATCGGCCACGCCATGCCCTCGTCGATCACGGTGCGCACCGCGCGCAACACCCGCTCGGATTCGCCTTCCGCGAAGATGATGCGCTGCGGAGTGTCGCGGGCGGCGGCGAAGACCGGCTTCATCAACATGCCGGAATGCCAGACGAAATTGTCGAGCTGGGCGCGGTAGGCATCCCAGTCGTCGATCGGACGCTTCGCCACGCCCGAGGCCATCGCCGCCTCCGCCACCGCCGGGGCGATCTTGGCGATGAGCCTCGGATCGAAGGGGCGCGGAATGATGTACTCGGCGCCGAAACCGCTCACTTTCTCGCCATAGGCGGCGGCGGCGACATCGCTTTGCTCGGCCCGGGCCAGTTCGGCGATGGCGCGCACCGCCGCGAGTTTCATCTCGTCGGTGATAGTCGTCGCCCCCACATCGAGCGCGCCCCGGAAAATGAAGGGAAAACACAATACGTTATTGACCTGGTTCGGATAATCCGAGCGTCCGGTGGCAATGATGGCGTCGTCGCGCACCGCCCGCACCTCGCCGGGCAGGATTTCCGGGATCGGGTTGGCCAGCGCCAGGATCAGCGGATTGGCCGCCATCCTGGCCACCATTTCGCGCTTGAGCACGCCGCCGACCGACAGCCCGAGGAAAATATCCGCGCCTTCGATCACCTCGGCGAGCGTGCGGGCGTCGGTTTTCTTGGCGTAGCGCGTCTTGATCGGGTCCATCAGCACGGTGCGCCCTTCATGGACCACGCCCTCGATGTCGGTCACCCAGATGTTCTCCACCGGAATGCCGAGCATCACCAGCAGATCGAGGCAGGCCAGTGCCGCCGCGCCCGCGCCCGAAGTGACCAGCTTGACCTTTCCCGGATCCTTGCCCTGCATGTGCAGGGCGTTGAGCACCGCCGCGCCGACCACGATCGCGGTGCCGTGCTGGTCATCGTGGAACACCGGGATCTTCATGCGCTCGCGCAGCTTCTGTTCAATATAGAAACATTCGGGCGCCTTGATGTCTTCGAGATTGATGCCGCCGAACGTGGGTTCGAGCGCGGCGATCATATCGATCAGGCGGTCGGGGTCGGACTCGTTGATTTCGAGGTCGAACACATCAATACCGGCGAACTTCTTGAACAGCACCCCCTTGCCTTCCATCACCGGCTTGGCGGCCAGCGCGCCGATGTTGCCCAGGCCGAGCACGGCGGTGCCATTGGTGACGACGCCGATCAGATTACCGCGCGCGGTCAGGCTGGCGGCCTCGCCCGGATCGGCCACGATCGCATCACAGGCCGCCCCCACGCCGGGCGAATAAGCCAGCGACAGATCGCGCTGGTTGGTCAGCGCCTTGGTCGGTGTCACCGCGATCTTGCCGGGTTTCGGGTTGCGGTGATAATCGAGCGCCGCGGCGCGTATCAGTTCGTCCATGAATGTCTCTTTCCTCGTTGTGATGATATGGCTGGTCTTTTTGGGCTGGTCTTTTTCGGCGCTGACCGGCATCCGCGATCATTTTACGTTTCCGCAAGCAAACCGTCCCCGGCGAAAAATGAACCCCTGCCGCGCCGCGGGCCATATTGGCCCTCCGGATTGAGCGCCCACATGGGCGGACGGCAAAAGAAAAAATTCACGGCCGTGCCAGTCCCCGGCGGCCTCCGTCAGCCGCCGCGCCGCGCGCCGATCCGCGGCCAGTCGAAGAACGGCCCCGGATCGGTCTTGCGTCCGGGAGCAATATCGGAATGCCCGGCAATGTCGCAGCCCGGATAGCGCCGCGCGAGCCGCCGCAAGAGCGCCGCCAGCGCCGCATACTGGCGGTCGTCGAACGGTTGCGTATCGCAGCCTTCCAGCTCGATGCCAAGCGAAAAATCGTTGCAGCGCCCGCGCGCGCGCCACGACGAGGCGCCGGCGTGCCAGGCGCGATCCGCAGTGGAGACGAATTGGATCAATTCGCCGTCGCGGCGGATGAAAAAATGCGACGACACCCGCAAGTGCTGGATCGTCGCGTAATAAGGATGCGCCGCCGGATCGAGCCGGTTGGTAAACAACTCGATCACACCGGGGCCGCCGAACTCATCCGGCGGCAGGCTGATGGCATGGATCACGATCAGGCTGACGCGCGCGCCTTCGGGACGCGCATCGAAATTGGGCGACTCGATCCGTTTCACCCCACGCAACCAGCCTCTCATTCCGCCTTCTGCCCAAACCCGCCGAAAAACGCCATTGTGCATCAGGGGACAGGAATCAGGGGGCAGGGATCGGATCTGATTGGCGGCGCGCAGCGGCGCTGGCTGAAAAAGAAGGGGAGGAAACGAAGCGGATGATGGAGCGCTTGCAAAAAAACGGGCGATCCGGCTT
>JAITLI010000058.1 GCA_031277975.1 Azoarcus sp. | reverse complement strand
GAGGGCTTCGTTCCACCCAGCGCGGGAGCGCCGCTGGACGCCTGACTTGCAAAAAAATGTTATTCACCCCGATAACCCTTACAAAATCTTACCAGCGGGGAAATCGCGGGCGGCGGTATATATGGCGGGCACGGCGAACACACGTTAGGATAGGTAGCATGGCTGAGAGAACCCACCACCGCGTGTTGATCGTTGACGATGATGCCCGCCTGCGCGAGTTGTTGTCGCGTTACCTTCAGGGGCAGGGGTACGTGGTCAGGGCCGTGCATGACGGGCCGGGGATGGATCGCGCCATGCGGCGGGAGCATTTCGACATCCTGGTGCTCGATCTGATGCTGCCCGGCAAGGATGGCCTGTCGATCTGCCGCGCCCTGCGCGCGGAGGGGAACGATGTTCCCATCATCATGTTGACGGCGAAGGGCGACGACGTCGACCGCATCGTCGGACTTGAAATGGGCGGCGACGATTATCTCGGCAAACCGTTCAATCCGCGCGAACTGCTCGCCCGCATCCAGGCCATCATGCGCCGCCAGCCCGCCGTGCCGCCGGGCGCGCCGACGGCCAGCGAGAAAATCGTCTCCTTTGGCCGCATCTGCCTGAATCTGGGTACGCGCGCCTTCCAGCGCGACGGCAAGGATGTTTCGATCACCACGGGGGAGTTTTCGCTCCTCAAGGTGCTGCTCCAGCATCCGCGCCAGCCGCTGTCGCGCGACAAGCTGATGGAGCTGGCGCGCGGCCGCGAATATGAGGTGTTCGACCGCGCCATCGACGTCCAGATTTCGCGCTTGCGCAAGCTGGTGGAGGACGATCCGGGCAAGCCCCGTTATATCCAGACCGTATGGGGGTTCGGCTATGTGTTCGTACCGGATGGAGGCAAAGTCGCCAGCGGCTGAATCCGGATCGCGGCGCTTCGCGGGCCGCCTGTTGCCGCGCGCGCTGCTGTGGCAGACCTTCTTGCTCATCGCCCTGCTGCTGGTGTTGACGTTTGCCGCGTGGGGGCAGATCTTCCGCCGTTATTTCGATGAGCCGGCCCATACCAACGGCGTCGCCCGGATGGTGGCGAGCGTGGTCAATCTCACCCGCACCGCGCTGCTCAATGCCGACGCGGCGCGGCGCGGTGACTTGGTGGCCGAATTGACCGCCCTCGAAGGCATCCAGATTTTCCCCGCCGAGCCTGGAGAGGAAACCCTGCCCTTGCCGGACGACCGGGCCATGCGGCTGCTCACCGCCGAGATTCGCCGCAATCTGGGGGAGCACACGCACTTCGCCTCCCGCTGGAAAGAGATCGACGGGTTCTGGATCAGTTTCCGCCTCGATCCCGGCGATGCCGGGGAATACTGGATCATGCTGCCGTTCGAGCGCATCCAGCGTTCGCGCGCGCCGGCATGGTTGTCCTGGGGCGGCGCCTCCCTGCTAGTGGCGATCGTCGGAGCCTACCTGGTCGTCTCCCGCATCGGGAAACCGTTGCGCCATCTCGCGCAGGCGGCCCGCATGGTGAGCAAGGGGCAGATGCCGCAACACCTCGAAGAAAGCGGGCCGCAGGAAATCGCCCTCGTGGCGCGCGCCTTCAACCGCATGACCGACAGCCTCACGCGCGCCGCCGCCGATCGCGCCTTCATCCTCGCCGGGGTTTCGCACGATCTGCGCACTCCGCTGGCCCGGCTGCGCCTGGGAATCGAACTGTCGGGCATCTCCGGCGACGATCTCGCCGCCATGATCGCGGACATTCAGGCGATGGATCGCATCGTCGGGCAGTTTCTCGATTATGGCCGCGGCGCGGCACGGGAATCCATGCAGACGCTCGACCTCGCCGCCCTCGCCGGCAACATTGTCGCGCCTTACCGTTTGCGCGGCGCCCGCGTCGGATTCGATGCGCCGGAGCGCCTGCCCGTGCTCGCCCACAACCTGTCGCTGTGCCGCGCGCTGACCAATCTGATCGACAACGCCTTGCGTTACGCCGGAGAAAAGCAGCCGCTCGATATTCGCGTCTTCACCGAAGACGGCATGGCCTGCGTCGAAGTCGCCGACCGCGGCCCCGGCATGCCGCCCGCCGAAATCGAGCGCCTGCGCCAGCCTTTCACCCGCCTGGAGGACGCGCGCAGCGACACCCACGGCGCCGGACTGGGGCTGGCCATCGTCGAGCGCATCGTCCACGCCCACGATGGCCGGCTCGATCTGCTGCCGCGCGACGGCGGCGGTTTGCGGGCCATCGTGCGCATCCCGGCGAGTCCGGACTGATCCGGCAAGGTATTTTGTCATCTTTGCTAATCGCAACGTATAATCCTCCCTTTGCAAGCAATCGGCGGCGGACATCCCGTCCGCCGCGTGGCCGCGCCGTGGAGGGCAAGGCCTCGAACCGGAGTCCGTTCCACGATGAAGTTTTTCTTCGACCTGTTTCCGCTCATTGTCTTTTTCCTCGCCTACACATTTGCCAACGCTTCCCAGGAAACCGCGCAGGCCATGGCCTCGGAGTGGCTGGGCGGCGTCTCCACCGACCAGGCGCCGATCCTGATCGCCACCGCCACCGCCATTGCCGCCACGGCGCTGCAAATCGCCGCCGTCTGGCTCAAGACCCGCAAGGTCGGGAGCATGTTGTGGATCAGCCTGGCGCTCATCGGCGTTTTCGGCGGCGCGACACTGTTTTTTCGTGACCCGACCTTCATCAAATGGAAACCCACGGTGCTCTATTGGCTGTTCGGCGCGGCGCTGATCGGCGCGAACCTGCTTTTCCGCCGCAACCTCATCAGGAGCATGCTCGAAAAAGCCCGGATACAGCTCCCCGATCCGGTCTGGGCGCGGCTCAATCTGCTCTGGGCGCTGTTCTTCGCCGCGCTGGGGTTGCTCAATCTCTATGTGGCCTACGGTTTCACGCAGACGACCTGGGTGAATTTCAAGATTTTCGGCTGCACGGGGCTGATATTCGCGTTCACGCTCGCGCAGGCGCCATACCTGTCGAAGCACCTGATCGAAGACAAACCCAGTGGATGATTCCGCGACCGGCGGCGCGACGCACGAACCAGACCTGCCCAGTTTCCCCCAGTTTTTTTTCAACGGCCCGACAAGGCCACAATCCACCCGAAAGGAATCCCGATGAAACATTTCCCGAGCCGCCTGACCGTTGCCCTCGTTGCCGGCCTTCTCTCCCAGACAAGCCTTGCCGCCGATCCCATCGCCACGGTCAACGGCGTCGCCATCCCGGCCGAACGCGCCGAACTCATGCTCGCCGACGTCGAGCAGCGCGCCCGGTCCCAAGGCGGTGAAGCCCCCGCCGGCGGCGCGGAACTGAAAGATGCGATACGCAACGAACTCATCCGCCGTACCGTGCTCGAACAGGCCGCACTCAAGGAAGGCATAGACAAGCAGCCCGAGACCGTCGTCAGGCTGGACATCATTCGCCAGAGCATACTGGCTGGCGCCTACATGCAGAACTGGGTGAAAAACAACCCGGCCAGCGACGACGAAATCAAGAAGAAATACGAAGACTTCAAGAAGGAATACCAGGAGGAATACAAGGCCTTCAAGCAGCGCGTGGGCGACAAGGAATATCGCGCCCGCCACGTCCTGGTGAAAACCGAGGCGGAAGCCAAGGGCATCATCGCCAAGCTCAAGAAAGGCACGAAGTTCGAAGAACTGGCCAAGTCGGATTCGCTCGACCCCGGCTCCAAGGAAAACGGCGGCGACCTCGGCTGGAATAATCCTTCCGCTTATGTGCCGCCTTTCGCCGAGGCGCTCTCCAGCCTCGGCAAGGGCAAATACACCACGACCCCGGTGAAGACCGAGTACGGCTACCACGTCATCTATCTGGAAGATACGCGTCCTCTGCAAGAGAAAATCCCGACACTCGACGAAGTAAAACCGCGACTGCAACAAAGTCTGCTGCAAGAGAAAGCCGAAGAGCACATCAAGGCGCTGGTCGGCAAGGCCGTAGTGAAGTAAGCCCGGGCGGTTGTCCGAAAAAGGGAAATGGAGCGGCCCTCCATTTCTCCATCGCAAGAAAATCCGCGACGCCGCGCGCCTCGCAATGATGGGGAGAAGTTCATCATTGCGCGCGCGGCGCTTCGTTTCATGAGTTTATAGTCGGACGGATAAGTTTATAGTCGGACGGGACACGACGGGCGCGCCGCACCCGGCCACCCTCTCCAATCCCTGATTCCAGCCTCCCGCTGGCGCCGCCGATGGACAGCTTCCATGGACGAAATATGGGTCTTTTCCACTGGCGCGATACTGGCCGGTTTCATTCTCGACCTGCTGTTCGGCGATCCGCCGCGCCTACCGCATGTCGTGCGCCTCGCGGGCCGTCTGATCGCGGCACTGGAAAAGCGCCTGCGCCCGCTTTTTCCCGCCTCGCCGCGCGGCGAACTGGCGGGCGGGGGCGCATTGGCGGGAATCGTGGCGGCGAGTTGCGCGGGGATTCCTTTCCTGCTGCTGTTCGCGGGCTACCGTTTGTGGCCGCCCCTCGGTTTCTTGCTGGAAAGCGCGCTTTGCTACCAATTGCTCGCCATGCGCGCGCTGCGGCTGGAAAGCATGAAAGTCCGCCATTACTTGCGCGCGGGCGATCTGGCGCGCGCGCGCGCGCAAGTGGCGATGATCGTCGGGCGGGACACGGCGGCGCTGGACCGGGACGGCATCGCCCGCGCGGCGGTGGAAACCGTGGCCGAGAACACATCCGACGGCGTCGTCGCGCCGCTTTTCTACCTGATGCTGGGCGGCGCAGCGCTGGGATGTTTTTACAAGGCAGTCAACACGATGGACTCGATGATCGCCCACAGAAACGCGCGCTATCTGTACTTTGGCCGCGCCGCCGCGCGCCTGGACGACATACTCAACTATTTGCCGTCGCGCCTGTGCGCGCTGCTGCTGATCGCCGCCGCATATCTCCTGGGCCATGACGGCAAAAACGCCGCGCGCGTCTGGCGGCGCGACCGTCGCCGTCATGCCAGCCCCAATTCGGCGCAAACGGAGTCCGTCTGCGCCGGCGCGCTCGGCATCCGGCTCGGCGGCCCCGCGTCGTATTCCGGCAAGGCGCATGACCGTCCGGTGATTGGCGACGACCGGCGTCCCATCGAAGCGGAAGACATCGCACGCGCCAACCGGCTGCTGTACGTTTCCTCCGGCCTCATGCTGACGGCGGCGCTGGCGGTGCGCGTCGCCTTGTGGGAGGCGCTGTTCCCCGGCTGAAGATCGCCGGCGCCGCCTGTTACCGGAGCGATCACCTTTTGCCCGCCTCTTGCCTTTTACCATGGCGCATCGCGCCGAACGGGAAACCCACACGCATTGCCGCCGCCGCGCGCCGCGGGGAGTTGGCTCTCATCCCCTCAAAAACACCCGGCATCCGCCTTGTCCCACATCTCCCGGTAAAAAGGATGCGCGCATGCGCCGCCGGCCAGTTCGCCGGGCGTCAGAAAAGGATAACGCTGGGCGTAGGTCTGGACCTCCAGTTCGCTGACGCGGACGACCAGATGTTCGGGGCGAAGACCAGAGGGATGGGAAAGCCCGGCGGCGGCGAGCATTTCGGCGAGGCTGGACAGGGTGTTGCGGTGAAAACGGAATACCCGTTCGCTCTTGTCGTGCACGACCAATGCCTTTTGCCGCTGGTCATCCTGCGTGGCCACACCCGTCGGGCACTTGTTGGTGTGGCAGCTTTGCGACTGGACACAGCCCAGGGCGAAAAGGAAGCCCCGCGCGGAATTCACCCAATCCGCGCCCAGGGCCAGCGTGCGAGCCATGTCGAAAGCGGAAATGATCTTTCCCGCCGCGCCGATCTTGACTCGTTCGCGCAAACCCGCGCCGACCAGCGTGTTGTGCACCAGCAGCAGACCTTCCCGCAACGGCATACCCAGATGATCGGAGAACTCCACCGGCGCCGCGCCGGTACCGCCCTCGGCGCCATCCACGACAACGAAATCGGGATGAATCCCCGTTCGCAGCATGGCTTTGGCGATCGCCATGAATTCCGCCGGCCTGCCGATACAGAGCTTGAAACCGACCGGCTTGCCCCGCGACAGCTCGCGCAGCGTCCGCACGAATTCCAGCAATTGCAGCGGAGTACGAAAAGCCGTATGGGCTGGCGGCGATACACAGTCCCGCCCCATCGGCACGCCCCGCACACCGGCGATCAGCGCGGTGATCTTCTCTTTCGGCAGAATGCCGCCATGGCCGGGTTTGGCCCCCTGGCTGAGCTTGATCTCGATCATCTTCACGCCGGGCAGCGCCGCCTGCTCCACGAAGCGGGCGGGATCGAAACGGCCGTTCTCGTCGCGGCAGCCAAAATAGCCGCTGCCGATTTCCCAGACCAGATCGCCGCCGTTCTCCAGATGGCAGGGGCTGATACCGCCCTCGCCGGTATCGTGATAAAAACCGCCCCGTTTCGCCCCGGCATTCAGGGCGCGAATCGCGTTCGGACTCAGGGAACCGAAACTCATGGCGGAAATATTGAAGATAGACGCGGAATACGGTGACGCGCATTGCGCGTTGCCGATGACCAGACGAAAGCTTTCCAGGCTGCCCGCCCGCGCGGGAATCAACGAATGAGCGATGAATTCGTGACCGATGGCGTAAACATCGAGAATGCTGCCGAAAGGGCGGTCGGCGCTCAGGTTCTTGGCGCGCTGATAGACCAGTGAGCGTTGCGCGCGGGAAAAAGGCACCGACTCCTCATCGCCTTCCAGTAAATACTGACGGATTTCCGGGCGCACGGCTTCAAACAGATAACGGAAATGAGCGATGACCGGATAATTTCGCAAAATACTGTGCTTGCGCTGCGTTACGTCGTGGAAGCCCAGCAACCCCAAGAACACGGCCAGCAGGAACAAATCCGTCTGCACGCCTTCCGGCATCAGCGGATTCATGACGCGCCACGAAAACAGGCGGGTGAACAAATAGAACACGGCATAAGCCATCGCCGCCCACCACACGGAAAAACGCGGCAATCTCGATTGCCGACGCGGAAAAAACCAGTTCCCCTTCACGATCCCCCCTTCTCGCCGGAACGGCGCGCCGCCTTGCCCGCGATGACCACGCCATTATAACCAGCCGCCTCGTTCCCGCCCGGATCATGCGGGCCTCGCCATGGCAAATGCACGCATGCCTTTCCTGGACGACTCCGCCGCGCGCAATGACGAGAAGGAAGGCCCCGTCAACAAGACGAAAGCCGCGCTTTTCCCCCCCTTTTTTTTATGCGGGGGGCGAGGGGAATCCTTTGGGCGAACTCGTCATTGCGAGGGCCGCAGGCCCGTGGCAATCCACATGGCCCCGCAAGCCACCGTGGCATTCCGGAAAGTGGAACCGCCGCATGGATTGCCACGGCGCTTCGCGCCTCGCAATGACGACATCCTCCTTCGGCGCCGCGCGCCTCGCAATGACGACATCCTCCTTCGGCGCTGCGCGCCTCGCAATGACGAGGGGGGCGGCTTTCGCCAATGACGATGGCGGAGGGCTTTCGCAATGGCGTGTCCTGCCGATGGATTTCCCTCCCCCGCTTGGCGGGGGAGGGTGGCCCGCAGGGCCGGGAGAGGGGGGCGTACTAAACGGCGCGTAGCGCCGCTGGATAAAAAAGGGGGCATCCGGCGCGCGCGCCGCTGTTTTATGGGATCACCGCCGAGAGCATTGGCCCCCATGGCCCCGGTTCGCCTTTGGCGTTCTCGAACCGGATGCAGAAGTAGGCGGTTTTGCCGCTGTCGGTCTGCTCGAAGTCGAAGATGTCGCTCTGGCGGCGGGTGAAGCGGGAGTGCGGGAGTTCGTTGCCGCTCGCCGGGGGTTTCATCAGTTCCCGCTTCACGCTTGTGGCCGCTTCGACGCCCGCGCCGCCCGGGGGCATGACGCCGAAGTAGACGCGATACCCATAATCGCTATTATGCGGGTCGGGCGGGGTGTCTGCCAGGGGGTGCAGGTGGAGTTTGAGCTGGTGCGGGCCGGGGTAGGTGATGTCGGCTTCCGCTTGCGCCGTGGGCGGGGGGACGGGGGTGGGGGTGGTGTCGATGGTGCGCACGTTGAGTTCCAGCCGTTGCGCGGGGGTCATTTTGGGGTTGTTGCGGATGCGCTCGGCGGCGAATTTGCGCATGGCGGCGATGGCGGTTTTCCTGGCGGTGTCCTTGGCCAGGCGGTTGGGCTGCGTGGGGGCTGCGTGGTAGGCGGCGTAGGCGGTGTTGAAGGCGGTGAAGGTGGCGGTGGTGGCGGTGCATTCGGCCGCGATCCAGCCGTAGGCGGTTTGCAGGCTGGTGTTGGCGAGTTTTGTCGCCCAGACGGCCATGAGGTCGGTGAGGCCGGTTTCAGTGGTGGGTATCCAATCCTGGTTGTGAGCCATTTCAGGGTCTCCTTTGCGTCAAGTTGTTGATTTGTCGAAGGTTCAAGGTCGTTGCGCGCCGCGTTCCGGGTGTTACGAAAAACTTTCCGAGTGTTACGAAAGATTTTCCAGGTGTTACGAAAAACTTTCCGGGTGTTACGAAAAACTTTCCGGGTGTTACGAAAATCTTTCCAGGTGTTACGAAAATCTTTCCGAGTGTTACGAAAGATTTTCCGGGTGTTACGCACGGCGTTCCGGTCGTTATATTTTCCGTTCCGGTCGTTACGTGCGGCGTTCCGGTCTTGCCTGGCGCGTATGTTACCCGGTTTTTTTACGCGGAGGGACTTTTTTTGAATGGACGGGTGGGGATGCTGGCGGGCGGGGGGTTCCGATCCCTGATCCCCGTGCCGCGGCGGAATGCTTTGACAACGGAGGAAAAGCGCCATACCATCCGCGGAT
>JAITLI010000130.1 GCA_031277975.1 Azoarcus sp. | reverse complement strand
CGCCATCCGTTCAGGCTTCCTCAATGTTGAGAAGGGCTGAACCGCCACCCGTTCAGGCTTCCTCAATGTTGAGAAGGGCTGAACCGCCACCCGTTCAGGCTTCCTCAATGTTGAGAAGGGCTGAACCGCCACCCGTTCAGGCTTCCTCGACGTTGAGGAGGGTTGAACCGCCACCCGTTCAGGCTTCCTCGACGTTGAGGAGGGCTGAACCGCCATCCGTTCAGGCTTCCTCAATGTTGAAGAAGGCTGAGCCGCTACCTGTCCTGGCCAGCCCGCGCGCGCGGCGCTTCGATGGCGGAAGTGCCGATCTCGCCCTGCCGATCTTCGCCCTTCGTCATGGCGCGGGCGCGCGCGTCCTCGCCACCACGAAAGCCGCCCGCCTCGTCATCACGCCCTCCGCCTCGTCATTGCGAGGCGCGCAGCGCCGTGGCAATCCAGTTCATTTCATCCGGCGCGAAGCGCCGCTGATGAATTCCCCTCGCCCCCCGCAGGGGGGAGAGGGTGGCCGAAGGCCGGGAGAGGGGGGTTCAACCAAACGGAGCGCAGCGGCGCTGATTTCCTGGCGGCGGAGAGTGGACAGGCGTCCCGGCAACCTGCAAGGCTGCCTGGATTGCCGCGTGCCTGCGGCCCTCGCAATGACGAGGGGGATGAGGGGGATGAGGGGGATGAGAGGGACGAGGGACGAGGGGCGCGCGGCGCGGCGCTCTTCGCGATGACGGGTTCCGCCAAAGAATTCCCCTCGCCCCGCTGTACAGGCGCTGTCTCTTCGTCACATCTTCGGCGGGATGGCGGCGGGGGGCGGTAAACGCCCGATGGACGAGCGCTTCAATCGCAAAGCCCGTGTCAGGCAACGACGACAAGACGCCTGTTGTTGTTTTTTTCGCTCTTGACGACCGCACCTTCCAGCGCGCGCCGGATGCCGCTCTGTAAATCCGCCAGTTCTTCGATCAGGGCGGCGGAGGCGAGTTCGGATTGCTTCAGTTCTTCGACCCGGTTTTCCAGGGTGTCCGTCGCCTGGTGGATGCGCTTGGCGCTCTCCAGGCGGCGCTTGAGCTGCAATTGGTATTCGCGCACCTGTATTTCGAGCGGCGCCATCACGGCGCGCAACCATTGCTCGACGTCACGATTGACGACTTCGAAAATGCGCCGCGCCTGTGCCGCCACGGTTTCAAAGAATTTTTGCATGAGCACGCCTTTTTCGGTGGTCACCAGCGTCAGCGTGGTGTTGATCTGGCGGTTGAAGGCGTTCTCCAGGCGATTGATCTCGGCTTCGCAATTCCGGGTCGAGAAGGTTTCGGGCGCGGTCAGCTTGAGTCCGTGCTCAATGCTGAAGCGTTTGTACATGGTGTCGAGCATGCGGTAGATCTCGCCGATGTCCGATTCGGCCAGGCCGAGGTTGGTGCGCATGCGGACAAAGAAATCCTGCATCGCTTCGCGCAGCCCTGAGGAGAAGCGCGCTTCAGTCATGGCTTCGCGCACCTTGTGGGTTTCGGCGCGCAGGGTGTCCAGCCCGAGGTGCGCGAGCAACTGGTTGGAGAGGCCGGAAAATACCGAACGCACCGCGTAGTATTTTTTGAGTCCCTGCTCGAATTCGTCCTTTTCGACGCGAATCTTGTACATCATGTATTCGACGACGCCGCGATTCTTGCCGTGCAAGCTGGCAAGCTCCCGCAGTTGTTCGCGCACGCCTTCAAGCCGCGCCTGCAACAATACCTCCGCCTGGTGGATCAGGTCGCGGGTTTCTCCCAGCGTGTTGTCGCGGACGATTTCCTGGCTGGCCGGCAGCAAATCTTCGGAAAGCGCCCGTTCCAGCGATGGCAGGCGGCTTTTTTCGAGGAGTTCCCTGTCGCCATTGACCCGCGCCACCAGCCCTTTTTGCGCCGAGACCGGGAAGACCAGTTTCATGTCGATATCGAGCGTTTCGGCCACGGAACACACCTGGCGCCCGATTTCGGCGCTGATGCTTTCTTCGTCGCGCAATCCGTCCCACAGGCCGTCGATCTTGTTGAGCACGACCATGCGGCCTTTCTGGCGCGTGCCGGTATTGACGTATTCGCGCCAGACCGTCATGTCGCTGAGGGTCACGCCTGTGTCGGCGGCAAGGATGAAAAGCACGGCGTGCGCATTGGGAAGCAGCGAAAGCGTCAATTCAGGCTCCGCGCCGATCGCGTTGAGTCCTGGCGTGTCGAGCACCACCAGCCCCTGTTCGAGCAGCGGGTGGGGGAGCTGGATCACCGCGTGCCGCCAGCTTGGAATCTCGACCATGCCGTCGTTGCCCGGCTTGAGGCCATCCGCGCCCACGGGGTCGATCTTGAACCCCAGCCGCACGGCTTCCTCTTCCGGTACGCGCGTGACTTCGCCCACCCGCGCCAGCGCCGTCTGGAGCCTGACCACCGAATCGGCTTCGAGCGGCGCCACGATCCATTGTTCCGTCATGTTCTTGAGTTCGCTCACCGGCTCCGTGCGTACACGGGTGCCGATCGGCAGCAGGCGCAATTCCGGTTTCGCTCCCGGCGACCATTGCAATTCGGTCGGACACATCGTCGTGCGCCCGGCGCTCGACGGCAGGATCCGGTCGCCATATTCGGAGAAGAAGATGGCATTGATGAGCTCGGATTTGCCGCGCGAGAACTCGGCGACGAACGCAACCGTGAGCTTGTCCGCGCGCAGGCGCTCGATCAGGTACTGCAAGCGCTGATCGGCCTGGACGTCACCCACATCGTTGCGATTCAGCCAGTTTCGCAAGCGCAGTATTGCTTCGATGGTTTCGCCGCGCCAGCGGCTGTAGGCGGAAAATTGTTCGGCCAAAGTCATGTCGATTCACCCGTCGGGTCTGGTCGATCCAAAAGACGACTAAAGTCTAGCGCTGAATACAAACGCGTTCCATTGTGAATGCATGCGGAGGCATGCAAATTTGTCCATCATTCGTGTTTCTGACACACTGGGCAAAAAAAACTTGCGCGCCCCGCGCTCACGGTGCGCGCGATAATTGTACCGCATAACCGGCAAGGTTCGCCGTCGCGACCATACACAAAATATTGCTGCTGGAAATAACCGGGCCTGCCATCTCCCCCGACAAAATCGCGCAGCGTGCTTCCTCCGGCGGCAATCGCCGCGGCGAGCGTTTCCCTGAGCGCGCGCGCCAGATCCGCGCAACGCGCGGCATCAAGCCGCCCGGCCATTTCCAGCGGATGGATCCGGGCGCGGAAAAGACTCTCCGAGGCATAGATATTACCGATTCCGGCCACGCGGCGGGCGTCCATCAACAGATGCTTGACCGGTGCGCGCGATCCCCGCCCGGCGCGGTACAGCCACGCACCGTCGAAGCCGTCTTCCAGCGGTTCTGGCCCGAGCCGCACCAGCGCCGGATGCGCGGCCGCCCCGCCTGGATGCCACGCCACCAGCCCGAAACGGCGCGGGTCGCGTAAACGCAGCGCGCATTCACCGAACACGAAATCGACATGATCGTGGCGGCCGGGCGCTTCGCCCGCGGCGACCAGCCGCAGGCTGCCCGACATGCCCAAGTGCAGGATCATACCGCCCCCGGGCGCGAAATCGAACAACAGATACTTGGCCCGCCGCCCCACCCGCACGAGCGTGCGCCCGGCCAACGCCACGCCCAAGCCGGGCGGCACGGGCTGGCGCAAGCGCGCCTCGCGCACCGTGACCGCCGACAGCGTCTGCCCCTCGACATGGGGGCGGATACCACGGCAAGTGATCTCGACTTCAGGCAATTCCGGCATTGCGGCTCCTCGAAAACAGTACGGGCGGCCGCGCCGCGCATTCCCGCGCTTGCCGCCATTACGGCATAATGCCCGCCATGGCGCGCCATGGCGGGGTTTGCCCGGACGTTTGTGGCGCCACAGCCACGGAAAGCACGACCCGAAGCAATTCCACGATGAAACCTCGCCTCATTCCTTTGGGCATGATTTTGGCGCTCGCCCTGGCGGGCGTCTTCCGCGCGCGCAGAAGACGCGGCGGCACGTCATTACAGCCACGACACGGAACTCACCCTGCGGCGCGCGCCGACGCGGCGGCGCTGGCGCGCCTGCCGATCAATCAGCCGCTGTTCGTCCTCGCGCGACCAGCCTCATCATGCCGTTTTCAATGGAAATCCGGGCGGGTTCCTGCGCGTCGCCGGATACTATGACATGTGGGCGCTTGCGATGAGCGTTCCGGCGCGGGCGGAGCATCCCGAAGAAGCCGAAAGATGGGCGCGTCAGGAACTGGAAAGGCCCGGCGCGGATGGATGCGCATACAACGAATGGTTGTGGAATCATGAGTTGTTCTTCGACGACTACGGCTCGTTATCCGATGAGGCCGTGTCGCCTGCCGAGCAGATGCCCGCGCGCTACCTGGACTTTCTGGACGCGAGCCTGAAAGCATGTGCCCTGCCCGCCGGAAAAGATACCCCCGATCCCGATACCTCCGAAAATAAATGGCTGGAACGTTTTTTTGCTTTTCGTCCTGAGTATTCCACTGATGACTACGACACCCATTTCAACCGTGCTGATGCTATGGCGCTTGCCGGGCCATCGGTAAAGGACGGGGTGACGCGCTACTGGCGACGGGATGGCAAGACCCGTATCCGTTTCGCGTTCCTCCGCGCCTGGGACTTGCGCTCTTGGGCCAGGCGGCGGGGCATCGCCCATATGCACTAACCTAACATTACCTTGCAGCGCAATATAATTGCAAATTCCTTGCTTCAAGACGTTTTTCGATCAAGAACAGCCTACTTATCCTGGTGAAACAGTGAGCGACCTGTCTCAGAGAAACGGTGTTACTTTTCACCACGAACGCGAAGAAAGACATTTCTCTCCATAGACTACGCCTTTCCCATTTCCTCTGATGCGAGGGGGGAAAAGTCCAGCCTGGAAAGCAGGA
>JAITLI010000118.1 GCA_031277975.1 Azoarcus sp. | reverse complement strand
CCACACGCGGCTCTCCAGCGGACGCTTGATGCTGCCGATCTCGCCCGAGGTGCGGTGGCTGTCCTCGGCCGTCACCAGCCAGTGCGTGATGTGCGCCCGCGCGTAGTCGCCCGTCCCGTGGCGGGCGGTGGTGCGCGCGTCCCAGTGGTAGGTGTTGATGCCGGACATGTGCGTATTGTAGGTGGCGAAGCCCTCCGCCTGCGGCAGGGCGTCGAGCGGGACGCGGGGCATGGGAAGGTCTTTTGCCGGAAAGCGTGCGCTATGCGGAAGAAATTGCGCGTTACTTTACCGGCATGGGCGCTGGCGCGCAATACATTATGAAAATATTTTGTTGTATGTTGTTTTGCCGCGCTTCCGCAAGCAGGAGAGGGGCGTTCATCGGAAGAACCCGTCATTGCGAGGCGCGCAGCGCCGTGGCAATCCAGTGCGTTCCATCCGGCACGCAGCGCCGCTGTTCTTATCGTCAGCTATTTCGGAGTGTGCAGATCCCTGTGGTTCGGCGGGGAGGGCTGCAAGATTTTTCGCCACGGGAACTTGTGTTGAGATAAACTGCGCCCAGTTGAGAACTATTCTTTTTATAATTCTCAATGTTACCCTAAGGAGCAGATGATCATGAAAGCACATTTCCCTCCCCGAAAAAGCCTTTCCGCACTCGGTCTAGCGGCCTTCCTGGGCATTTTCGGCGAAGGCGCAGCACACGCCCAGAGTACCGCTTCGCCGTCCGCGTCTTCCCCTGACGAAGAATTCGTCCTGCCGCCTGTTTCCGTCACCGATACGACGGGCGCGAACACCTATTACTCCCCGGGCAACACGGACATCGTCCGTTCGGAAACCGACGCCCAGCCCTACATCATCGTCGAACGGAAGGAAATCGAGAACTCGGGCGCGACCACGGTCGAAGAACTGTTGCGCAGCGTCCTGTCGATGAACACCACGCCCGCCAATGACTCGGGCAGCGGCTGGACGGGCAGCAGCAGCCAGATCAATCTGCGCGGCCTGGGGACGTCGCACACCCTGGTGCTCATCAATGGTCGCCGCGGCGCGGGCGTGGGCAGCCGCGGCACCTCCGAGGTCACCGACCAGCAAAACATCAACAACATCCCGCTCGCCGCCATCGAGCGCATCGAAGTCTTGCCGACCTCGGCCTCCGCCATCTACGGAGCCAGCGCCATTGGCGGCGTGGTCAACGTCGTCCTGCGGCGCGATTACGTCGGCGCCGAAATCAACGCCCGCTACGGCGACACCTTCGAGGGTGGCGCATCCGCCGGCAGCCTCAACTTCGTGTCCGGCCATACTTTTGAAGAGGGCCGCACCCGCCTCCTGATCACCGCGCAAACGCAGCGGCAAGACCCGCTGCGCTGGAAAGACCGCGATTTCGCCGAGCACGGACGCAGCCGGATACTGGAGCGGGACCCGTCCGCCATCTATGGCGCCGCAAACCCGCCCTACGGCAACCTCGTCAACATCAAGACAAAAGATGGCTCACCCCTCTACAACGACGGCAACCCCGCCAATTTCACCTACATTCCCCTCGGCTACCAGGGCGTGGCCATCGATGGCATCCAGCCCTTGCTCGACAACCGGGGGCAATACGCGCTAGGGCTTTCCAACGGCATTGGCAGCCATTCCGGACTGACGAACTACGTCGGTAAATCGAAAACCGATGCTTTCACGCTGAGCCTCTCCCGCGATTTCAGCAAGACCTTCGATGCCTTCCTGGATGTGAGCTACGACTACAACCGGAGTGAAACCGCCGCTAACTACCATGGCTTCGGCGTGGTCACGGTACCCGGCAGCGCACCCAACAATCCCTTCGGCAAGGATATACTGGTGGCCTACCCGGCCAACTACGAGGATGGTATCGGGCTGAAAAACCGTACTGTCACGAACCAGTCCACACGTCTGTCGCTGGGATTCAACTGGAAAATCACGCCCAGGTGGCAACTCGGCGCCGACTACTCCTACAGCGTCACGCGCAACGACATGAAATACCCGCGCCGCCCGTCGTCGAGTTCGAGTGGTTGCCCGCCGGTCAATGGCGTCCGGGATTGCCTGACCCAAGCAATCAACGACGGTACATTGGACCTGCTACGCGACGTCACCACCTACCCCACGAACATTGCGCCGTACTGGACGGAAGCGCCGAACTTCACCGAACAGAAATTGCATGACACCAACCTGCGCGCGGCGGGAACATTGGCCTCATGGTACGCGGGAGACATCCGGCTGGCGACGGGCGCCGGCTATAACCGCTTCTGGAGCGAGGGGCGGGCCGAATATAGCGTCATGAGCAATCCGAACGCGCCGACGACCATCCGCAAGCAGAACGCCAGCAGCCTTTACGCCGAACTGACCGTGCCCTTCATCTCGCCCGCGATGAAACTGCCCTGGGCGCGGCTGCTGGAAATGCAGGTCGCCGGGCGGCACGAGCGTTTCAACAACACCACCGTCGACACCGAATTCAGCGCCACCATGCCGACCGTCGGCTTGCGCTTCGCGCCCCATCAGGCGGTGATGCTGCGCGCTTCCTGGGGCAAGGGTTTCCTGGTGCCCACGGTCTCCCAACTCACGCCGCCGACCATCGGCGCGAGCCTGACCAACATCACCGACCCGCGCAATGGCTCGACCTATGACATCCCGACGCTGGGCGGCGGCAATCCCGACATCGAGCCGGAAGAGTCCAAGAGCGTCAACTTCGGCGTCGTGCTGATGCCCGTCCCCGACCTGCACCTGTCTGTCGACTACTACAAGATCAAGAAAAACAACAACATCACCACCTTGAGCGCGCAAGCCATCCTCGACAACGAGGCCCTGTTCGGCGACCGCGTCACACGCGATCCGCTGACAGGCGATATCACCCAGATCTACACCGGCCCCTTCAACGGCCTGTGGCTGGAGACCAGCGGCCTCGACACCAACTTCAACTATTTCACCGGCACCCCCATCGGCGAATTGACCCTCAATCTGGGGTACACCTACGTCGAAAAATACAAACAGCAACTCGCCTTCGGCGCGGCCCCCGTCAGCTACCTCGATCTTCCCACGAGCGGCCCGCTACGGCACCGCTTCAACGCCTCCGCCTACCTGAAGATCAACAGACAATGGAGCGCGGGCTGGGGCATGCAGTACTACGGCACCTATCGCATCAATCCCTCCTCGACCACCGCGATCAAGCAGCAGGGCAGCGGCAAGGTCAAGGCCCAGGACTACCACGACGTTTTCGCGCGCTATGTGTTGCCCAGGTTCTTCAGCCGTCAGGGCGGAACGGAACTGGAGCTGACCTTCGGCATCAAGAACCTGTTCGACAAACATGTCCGGGACATGTCCCAGACGACCTACCTGAGCCTCTACAGCGACCCGCGCGGGCGCCAGTTCTATACCAACCTGAGAGTCTCCTTCTGAAAGACGCATGGAACATCGTGCGCGGATGTCGTAACCAGCACCGTTCCGCTCCGGACGGAACGGCGCCGCGCCTTGCCCAAAGGGGGGGAGTGCGATTGCCCAGGCGCATGCGCCCTCCGGTTGGCTTCGCCGCGCCCGCGCCTGGCGGAAACATAAATCCTTTCATGGAGTGAAAGTCATGCAGGAAGATCAACTCATTCACAACTTGCGGGCCGCCGGGTTGCGGCCCACCGCCGTGCGGCTTCTGCTGCTGAACGTCTTGTGCGAATCGTCCGGCTTTCGTGACGCGGAGGCGATCTACCGGGATCTGAAGGAGCGCGGCACACCGATTGGCATCTCCGCTGTTTACCGCATGCTGCGGGAGATGCGCGAAGCGGGCATGCTGCTGTGCATCCGGGGGGATGCGCAACGTTCGGCGCATTACCGCCTCAAGTCCGGAGCGTCGGCGTTCTCTATCATCTGCCATGGCAACCGCGAAAAAGCGACGTTCTCCGATCCGGAACTCCACACCCGCATCCTTTCCGCCGCCGAGCGGGCGGGACTGGATCTCACGGGGCGGGAATTCGATCTCCACATCCACTTCAGGCCGCGGAGCGCGGATTGTAATGAGCGCTCACCGCCCGCGCGCCGCGTTGTCTGACGGCCACGTGCCGCTGCGGTACCGATTTTTTACACCACGATGAAAGGAAACGACATGAAGCAGAAAGCACGCTCACAAATCCTCTGCGCGGGAATCGCCCTGCTTGGCCTTTGCGCCACGGCGCAAGCGCATCAAGTCTGGCTGGAACAGCCGGAAGGCGAAAACGCCGTTATTCGCTTTGGCGAATTCGGGGAAAACCTGCGGGAAACTTCTCCCGGCCTGCTGGACAATTTCGGCTCGCCCACGGCAAAACTATTCACGAAAAGCAAAACCAGGGCGCTGACGCCCGCCAAGGGCGCGACGGGCTTCACCCTGCCTGTCCGGCTCGCGCCCGGTGAAAGTCTGATCGCCGAAGACGCCCTTTTCCCGATTCGCGTTTTCAGGCGTGAAGGACAAGAAGGGCGGAACGCCCGGAGCGGAGAAGGACGGGACGCCCGGGGTGGCGGGCGCGAAAGCCGGGAAGGGCACGAAGCTCCCGGGGAAATCCGTACCTGGTACTGGCCCGCCGCGCGCCTCATTACGGATTTTTCCGCCCAATTGCCCAGCCTCGCGCTCGATATTGTTCCAGCCGAAAAAACGGGCGCGTTCAAAGTCATGTTCAAGGAAAAACCGCTGCCGAAAGCGGAAGTCCAGATTCTCGTTCAATCCGGCTGGCGCAAAAAGGCCCGCACCAATGCCGAAGGGCTGGTCGAATTCGATCTTCCCTGGCAAGGACAGTACGTGGTCGAAGTGAGCCACATCGAGCGCGCACCGGGCGAGCGCAAGGGCGAGAAATACGACAGCATCAACTATGTGACGACGCTCACGCTCGTGCAGCCTGCCGGCGCCGCGCCATTTCCCGCCGGCCCGGTGGCGAAGCCGAATCCGGCAAAGTAACCGCCTGCTGCGCGCCGGACAGCCCCGGGCTTCCGGCGCGCAACGCCGCTGATCCGCGCTCGCAATGATGTTGCTTTGCCATTCCTGCACGACATGACCATCGCTCAATCACAGCCGCCTGTCGCCCCCTCCCCCGCTTGGCGGGCATAGGTGTCTGCGTGCCGCGTTCCGCCCGATTCCGGCTCAATCAGCGGCGACCGGAATCTTGCCGATCTTCGCCCGCCATTCCTTCGGTCCGGTCTGGTGTACGCTGATGCCGGCGGCGTCGACCGCGACAGTTACCGGCATATCCTCGACGGTGAATTCGTAGATGGCTTCCATGCCGAGGTCGGCGAAGGCGACGACTTTCGCGGCCTTGATGGCTTTGGAGACGAGATAGGCCGCGCCGCCGACGGCCATGAGATAGGCGGAACGGTTGTCGCGGATGGCCTCGATGGCCGCCGGGCCGCGTTCGGATTTGCCGATCATGGCGATGAGCCCGGTCTGTTCCAGCATCATGCGGGTGAATTTGTCCATGCGCGTCGCCGTGGTGGGGCCGGCGGGGCCGACGACTTCATCGCGCACGGGGTCGACCGGGCCGACGTAGTAGATGACGCGGCGGGTGAAATCGACCGGCAGCTTTTCACCCCTGGCGAGCATGTCCTGGATGCGCTTGTGGGCGGCGTCGCGCCCGGTGAGAATCTTGCCGTTCAAGAGCAGGGCCTGGCCAGGCTTCCAGGCGGCGACTTCTTCTGGCGTCAGGGTGTCGAGGTTGACGCGGACGGCGGATTGGGTATCGGGCTTCCAGGTGACTTGCGGCCAGTCTTCGAGCCGGGGGGGCGTCGGCACGGCGGGGCCGTTGCCGTCGAGGCAAAGATGGATGTGGCGGGTGGCGGCACAGTTGGGGATCATCGCCACGGGCTTGGAGGCGGCATGCGTCGGATAGTCGAGCACTTTCACGTCGAGCACGGTGGAGAGTCCCCCGAGGCCCTGCGCGCCGATCCCCAAGGCGTTGACCTTTTCCATCAGTTCGAGGCGAAGCTCTTCGGCGCGGGCGAGGGACTCGCCACGGGCGGCCCTGTCGCGCAGCAGGTGGATGTCGACCGGGGCCATCAGGGATTCCTTGGCGAGCAGCACGGCCTTTTCGGGCGTGCCGCCGATGCCGATGCCGAGGATGCCCGGCGGACACCAGCCGGAACCCATGGTCGGCACGGTTTTCAGCACCCAGTCGACGATGTCGTCGGAGGGGTTCAGCATCGCCACCTTGGTCTTGTTCTCCGAGCCGCCGCCCTTGGCCGCGCAGATGATTTCCAGCTTGTCGCCGGGGACGATTTCGTAGTGGACGACCGCCGGGGTGTTGTCGCGGGTATTGATGCGCTTGCCGGCGGGGTCGCGCAGGACGGAAGCGCGCAAGGTGTTGTCCGGACAGGTGTAAGCGCGGCGCACGCCTTCGTCGATCATCTCCTGCACGCTGCGCGTGGCCTGCCAGCGCACCTCCATGCCGACCTTGAGGAAGACGACGGCAATGCCTGTGTCCTGGCAGATCGGGCGGCGCCCTTCGGCGCTCATGCGCGAGTTGGTGAGGATTTGGGCGATGGCGTCCCTGGCGGCGGGGCTTTCTTCGCGCGCCCAGGCTTCGCCGAGGGCCTGGATGAAGTCGATGGGGTGGTAATAGCTGATGAATTGGAAGGCATCGGCGATGGTCTGGATCAAGTCTTCTTCGCGGATGATGGTCATGGGCGTGTCTCCTTTTTCGTTCGGATTGTGGTAATGGAGGGGCGATTCTACCTTCGCGCCTGGCGCGGATGTTCGCGGGCGCCGCGCGCGAGGGCGGGAAGTTTGCCCTTCATCCGCCATAATGCGTGTCTTTTCGGCTTCGAGGGCAAAACCATGTCTGATGAAATCGCTGTTTCCTTATTGGCCCGCGTCGCGGGCGCGTTTGCGCGGCTGCTGGTCGTGCTGTGGGTTGGTGGCATGTGGACGGTCGGTTACATCGCCGCGCCCGTGCTGTTCGATATGCTCGACGACCGGATGCTGGCGGGCAACATCGCCGGACGGCTCTTTACTTTCATCGCGTGGATTGGCATGGGCGCCGCGCTGTATCTGCTTGTTTTCATGAGCGCGCGGCGCGGCAGGGCGGTGTTGCGCGACAGGTTGTTCCGGGTGACGGCGGTGATGCTGGCCTGCGTGGCGGTGGGGTATTTCGGTATCCAGGCGGAAATGGCCGCGCTCAAGGCGGGTGTGGGGGCGATGGATGTGATGGAGAGCGCGGTGCGCGAACGCTTCGCCGTGCTGCACGGGATGTCGAGCGCGATTTATCTGGCGCAGAGCGTACTGGGGGCGTGGCTGGTGGTGAAGACGCGGCGGCAATGTCCGGATTGAGACCGCGTCATCAGTAGAGGAAGCGTTCGCGTAGTGTGTCGAGTCCCAGTTCCGCGAGGATCGCGGCGGCACGTTCGCGGGCGTTGCCATGCGCTGCGCCCGTGCGGCGGGCGAGGATGAGTTCGTTCTTGAGGGCGTGTTCCCAGCCCACGAGTTCGGTCACGGTGACGTGATAGCCGTGCGCTTGCAGCAGCAGGCAGCGCAGGACGTTGGTGATGTGGCTGCCGAATTCGCGGGTGTGGAGGGGATGACGCCATAGTTCCGCGAGCGGCGCGCGGGCGAGCGCGTCGTTCTTGCCCTGGCGCAGCGCTGCGGCGACTTCGGCCTGGCAGCAGGGGGCCAACACAATGGCGCCGGCCTCGCGGGCGAGCGCGAAGCGGATCGCGTCGTCGGTAGCGGTATCGCAGGCGTGCAGTGCGGTGACAAGCTCGACCCTGGCGGGTATTTCCGCCGAGGCGATCGCCGCCGCGACGGTGAAATCGTAGAAACGCATCCTGCGGAAACCCAGCTTGTCCGCGAGTTGCCGTGATGCCCGCACCAGTTCGGCGCGGCTTTCGATTCCGAAAATCCGGCCTGTGGGGCGCGCCTTGAAAAACCGGTCGTAAAGAATGAAGCCGAGGTAGGACTTGCCCGCGCCGTGGTCGACGAGCGCAGGATCGGCGCAGGCGGCAAAGGCGGTATCGAGCAGCGGCGCGATGAAGCGGCAGAGGTGGTGAACTTGCTTGAGCTTGCGCCTGCTGTCCTGGTTGAGCTTGCCGTCGCGGGTGAGGATGTGCAGCGCCTTGAGCAGTTCGGCAGATTGTCCGGGCTGGATTTCGGTCGTGGGCGTGGAAGAGGCCATGGCGCGGGAGAAGTCGGGTGGAGGCGTTCATTCTGCCTGAAGACAGGGAAATTGCGACTATTTTGCTTTTCCGGCCAATTGACAATGGGTGTAAGTCTTGCCGCCAATCGGCCAATTTCGTATCGCACTCCACAAATAGGTGTTTTCCGTAATTGCGCGAATTCGCGTTGTCAATGAATATATTACAACGCCGCTGATATTGTATTGGCAATTGAAAGCCAGCGTCGTGAAGTTTCCTGGCGATTGTCGAATGGAATGAATGTTGTGGAAACTACGGACATCATGGTTTTGCGCCATTGTTTTCTGGATGTCGGCGGATTTTATCGTTTTGAAGTTTCTTGAAGATAAACAGCATGTGTGTCAGGAACAAGCGTTGTTTATTCATCGGCGTGGCGCTTGCCGGAATAGCGCTGACTGGCGGAATGGGCCTTTGGAGCATGTTTCCTTCCGGCGGGAAGGCTTGCTGTACCCAGAAAGAACAGGCGGAAGAGGTGGACAGCATTCTTCCTCTGGTAATCGGCGTTACCGACTGGATACGCTGCTTCCATGAAATCACCTCCGGGTCGCCGGCGCCTTATGATCGGCAAATCGAGGCGCTTCGGCAAGTGCGGAATAAATCGCCGTATTTGAGTGATACGGTGCTATCGCGTATTCAAACCGGCGTGGCGCGCTTTGCCGCAGAAGGGGACAAGCGGACGCAAGATGTATTCATGGATGCATGGCATGCGTGGTATGCCCATGAGCGAGAGTTTTTCCTCCGTTTGGACGATGTACTTGCACAGCCTTCTTCGGAAACCGTAGAGGCGTTTTACCGGTATATCGTGGCGGCAAGCGACGAGCACCACAACCTGAGCGCGAATCTGGCGCGCGCCGTCCATGAATTTTCCCTCGCCAGTTTTGGCGGCGGCCAGGACATCGGCGAAAATCCCGCGGTGGGAAAAGCCGATGGCGGTGTTGCTGCGTTCGCCGTCGCCGTCGCCGTCGCCGCCGCCGCTTTCGGTGCGCTGGCGTTCGTGGCGCTGGTATTTATTGTGTACGCGGGCAGGGCGGGGAAGGGCGCGCCGGCCGCCGGAAAAGCATGCGGCCTGTCGATGGACGCCGCGCGCGAGAGCGCTTCCTCCGCGGAAGCCGGAGTGAGCGAGATGCGTGATGCCATGCTGGAGGCTCTGCAAGAATCCTTGCGCGCCATCCAGTCCGGATTGCGGGAAATCGAGCATGACGTGGAGATGCTGGTGGACAGCGTGCGGCAGATCGCGGCTGACCAGAGCAATCTTTCTGCGCTCCAGGCCGCGATCGAGACTGTGCGTACCCATGACGGACACGATGGTTTTGCGGTGATCGCCAATGAGATGAGGACGCTTGCCGGGCGCTCCAGCCAGTTGTCCGATGATGCCCGAGGCATGGCCGGGCAGCTCAGGAGCCTGGTCGGGGAAACCATGGCCCGGTTGGAGCGGCTGGCCGGGCAAATCGAATCCCGGCGCATCAATGCCAATGTCCATAATGCACGCAATGCCCACAACAATGCGCACGATGTCCGGGAGGACAAGCGGGAAGGAGACGGAAAGATGGCGATGACGTGTGCGCCGTCGGTGTTCTCCAGCGCTTCGCCGGAACAGGATGCGGCGGAGCGGGAGGATAAAAGAGACGGCGGCGCGGATCATTGACCCGGTGCGCGGCGGTTGTTGCTTTATTGCTATGCAGCAAGAGGTTTCGTTATCCCTGCCTTCATGCGGCACGGCTTGGCGGACATGGCGGCCCGCATGGCGCGATGCGCGCAATGCCATGAATTTCCGTAAATTTCCAGTTAGTCCATACAGGAGTTGTTGCATTGCAGCAACAATTGGGAAAACCTGTAGCTCCTTTCGTTGACTTGGATTCCTGTCTGTGGAGAATCACGTTTGTGCACTGCAATAAAAGCAGTGTCTTTCACTTCACAGGAGTACAAGGCCATGAACATGGAAACAGCCGGGATATTGCAGGGCAATCGCGCCAATACGGATGTGCTTTTGCACCGCAGGGCGATGATCATCAAGAAGGCGCGGGAAAACGTGCGCCTGTCGCATCAACGGATGCGCAGCCGGATTCGGAGCCACAAGTTTCGCGTGTGACGCGGGTTTTGCAACCGGGGCGATGACGCGGCGCGAGGCCGCCGCCCTGGTTGCGGGCCGTGCTGTTCCTGCCTAGGAGCAGGGTGCCGGATGACGGCATTCGCGTGGGCAATGGCCCGGTCGAAAATGTCGGGATGACCCGGACGTTTCCTCCTGTCTGCTACCATGCGGATATGAATCCGGATATGAATCCATTGCCCTCTTCCCCCGCGGTTTCCGCCGCGCCTCCTTCTTTTACGCCCATGATCCGGGTCGAGGGCGTCACTTACGATTATCCGGGGCATCGCGCTTTGGATAATGTCAGTTTCGCTTTGCCGCCCGCTTCCGTGACTGCCCTGATCGGACCGAACGGGGCGGGGAAAACCACGCTCCTGCGCATCATGGCGGCGCTCGACGCTCCCATGTACGGGCAGGTTTTCATTGATGGACTGGATGTCCGGGAAGCGCCGCGCGAGGCGCATCGCCTGATGGGCTATCTGCCCGATCATTTCGGTCTCTATCAGGATTTGCGCGCCCGTCAATGCCTGCTGTATGCCGCCCATGCGCGGGGCCTGGGCCGGGAAGCGGCGGAAAGCGCCGCGCTCTGGGCGGCGAAGGAAGTAGACTTGCTTCCCCGGCTCGATGCGCGCGCCAGCACGCTTTCGCGCGGGCAGCGGCAACGTCTGGCCCTGGCGCAGGCGATCGTGCATCGTCCGCAGGTACTGTTGCTGGACGAACCGGCTTCCGGGCTGGATCCACAGGCGCGCCTGGAATTGTCCCGGCTGATGAAATCCCTTGCCGTGGGTGGCATGACCCTGGTGGTCTCCTCGCATATCCTGGCGGAACTGGAAAGTTATTCGTCCGCCATGCTTGCGCTGGAAAATGGCCGCCTGATCGCGCATCAGCTGCTCGCGTCCGCCGCCGGTGCGGGGAAAGAGAAGACGGAAGCGGCGCTTGACGACAGCCCGCGTCTTTTGCGTATCCAGCTTGAAAAGTCGACGGACGACACATTGGCCGCTTTGCGGGAATCCCTGGAAAAAAGGGGATTGCGGGTCATGAAAAGCGAAAAGGCCGCTCATGCCCTGCTGGTGGAAGGAAGATTCGATGCGGCAAGCCAGGGTGTCTTGTTGTGCGCACTGGTTGGCGAGGGATGGCCGCTTGTGGAATTCGCCCGGGAAACACGCAATTTGCAGGAGACCTATCTGGAAATGCTGGCCCGGCAGAAAAACGGCAGGGAAAAAGAATGAGCTTTTTCGACAATCCGGAATTCAGGCGCAATTGCTGGCTGAAACTATCGCCAATCCGGCTCGCACTCATGCCGGTTGTGATCCTGCTGGTCATCATGGCGATCAAGGCGGGCGATGGCGGCGGGCAGACGATCCGCATGCTCGCCTGCCTGGGGTTTCTGGCCATGACCGCACTTGGGGGCGCGAAAGAAGCCTCCGGTGCCTTGCGGGAAGAGTTTTCCTGCGGTACCTGGGATTCCCAGCGCATGTCCAGCCTTACCCCTTGGCAGATGGTTTGGGGAAAATTGTTCGGCAGCACGCTTTACGTCTGGTATGGCGGCGTGATTCTTCTGGGCGTCGCCGCGTTCGCGGCCCATGGCGAAGGCGCGCGCATCGAGAATATCGCGCTTACCGGCGTCATTTTCGTGGAAGTGGCGCTTTTCCTGCAATGTTCCGCCATGTTGTCGACGCTTTGCGCTTGGCGTATGAATCGCCAGACCAAACAGACGATGATCGGTATATTGGTCGTCTTTTTGTTTGTTTTCCTTATGTGGGGTATGATCTGTGGCATAGTGGTATACGACTCGGATAAATTCGAGACGATCGCCTGGCGGCACCAAGTCTGGGATTTGCAGGATTTGCGGGATTTGTTCGCGCTCTTTCTTTTCCTGCTGATCGCCTGGGTTTTCATCGCCCTGTGGCAAGTCATGCGCGCGGAATTCCTCCTGCGCAATCACCTTGGATGGTGGCTCGCCTTTTATACATTCTGGCTTCTGTGGGGCGCTGGATTCGTCGAGAAAAACTGGTTTGTTTTTTTCCTCTCCGCAGTGCTCGTCGTCTGGGTGAGCATATATCTCTTCCTTTTTTCCGGGCGCAAGGATCAGATGGCATGGTTGCGCCTGCTCACGGCCTTCCGCCGCCGGGATATTCGCCTCCTGCAACATCTCGCTCCAGGCTGGCTCATCAGCTTCGCCGTCCTCGTCGTTTTGTGCGTGTGCGCGCTGTTTGCCGCGGGAAAACAAGAAGGCGCCCTGTTTGTCTTTTTCGCAAGCGGCCTCTCGTTTGTCGTGCGGGATATCGTCTTCATCCTGTGGATCAATCTCGTCGCCGCACGCCGCCCGGATGTTACGGCGGTGCTATATCTACTGGTGGCTTACTGCGTTCTGCCATCCTTTTTCGGGAATCTCTTCCTGCCGCCTTTCCTGTCCAGGGATTACATGAAATTGCTGTTCTCAACGGATTTTTCCTTCACGATGCCGACGTTTTCAATCAGCCCGCTTTTCGCCGCCTTGTTGCAGGCGGGACTTGCCGGGTATTTGCTCCATCGCCGTCTGTCCCTGAATCCTCCGCGATAGGAGATGATCCGCGCATCCGATACCGGCGATGACCTCATCACGGGCGCCTGTTTTTTCGCCCGGCTCCGAACATCGTTTACCTGTACAATACGAAACTTTCCCATTCAGACCGGAGTTTTCCATGGAAGCAGAACGCCAGAACGCTATTGCCGAACGCCTCTCCGACCTTGCCGCGCGCGCGCGCGAGTTGCGGAGGTATCTTTGACTACGAAACCAAGGCGTCCAGACTCGAAGAAATCAACCGCGCCCTTGAAGACCCGGCGGCATGGAGCGTTGCCGCGCGCGCGCAGGAACTTGGGCGGGAAAAGCGCCAGATCGAGGACATCGTCCTGACCCTTCGGGCCGTCGATGGCGAAGCGCGCAACCTGAAGGATTTGTTCAGTCTCGCGCGGGACGAAGAGGATGACGCGACTTTCGAGGCTGTCGAAACCGATCTCCTCGACTTGGCGGCAACGATCGAAAAACTCGAATTCCGCCGCATGTTCTCGCATCCGATGGACCCGGCGAACTGCTTCGTCGAAATCCAGGCTGGCGCCGGCGGAACCGAAGCGCAGGACTGGGCCGGGATGCTGGAGCGCATGTACTTGCGCTACACCGAGCGAAAAGGCTTCACCGTCGAACTGCTCGAAGAAAGCGAGGGCGAAGTCGCCGGCATCAAGAACTGCACGATCAAGGTGAGCGGCGAGTACGCCTACGGCCACCTGCGCACCGAAACCGGCATCCATCGCCTGGTGCGCAAATCGCCGTTCGACTCCAACGCGCGGCGCCACACCAGTTTCAGCTCGGTG
Source organism: Azoarcus sp. (assembly GCA_031277975.1). GTDB lineage: Bacteria > Pseudomonadota > Gammaproteobacteria > Burkholderiales > Rhodocyclaceae > WRNU01. The sequence goes on along the minus strand of JAITLI010000118.1, from coordinate 3,799 downwards.
TTCGTCTATCCGGAAGTCGACGATTCGATCGAAGTCGAGATCAATCCCGCCGACCTGCGCATCGACACCTTTCGCGCCTCTGGAGCGGGGGGGCAGCACATCAACAAGACCGACTCGGCGGTGCGCATCACCCATATCCCGACCAATACCGTGGTGCAGTGCCAGAACGACCGCTCCCAGCATCGCAACAGGGACGATGCCATGAAAATGCTCAAGGCTCGCCTCTATGAACTGGAATTGCGCAAGCGCCAGGCCGAGCAGCAAAAACTCGAAGACGCCAAGTCCGATATCGGCTGGGGGCATCAGATTCGCTCCTACGTGCTCGACCAGTCGCGGATCAAGGACTTGCGCACCGGCCACGAGACCGGCAACACCCAAGCGGTGCTCGACGGCGACCTCGACGATTTCATCGCTGCCAGCCTCAAGCAGGGCGTCTGACGTCGGGGATCGGGGATCGGGGATCAGATTTGGATTCGATGCCGTTTGGATAGAGCATATCCGTGTTACTGGCTTGGTTTGCGCGGCTTGTCGGCGGGTTTGGCGGCGCGGATCGCGGGATCGGTCAAGGCGGGCATGACAGCAGCTCCAGTGCGGGCATTTCATCTGGCATAAAGCGGGGATGCCCGCAAGTATACCCGCTGAAACCGCCGGTCTCAATCGGTTTTGCCGTACCACATCAGACGAAAAAATCCGGAAACCCTTGCCGTTGCTGGAGTTTCCGGACTTCATCGGACTACATCGCATGCTCTATTGGTGCCCCGGAGAGGACTCGAACCTCCACGCCTTGCGGCACTTGATCCTAAGTCAAGCGTGTCTACCAGTTTCACCACCGAGGCAATAAAGCGGGTAGATTCTATCCGTTCCATCCCGTCTTCTCCAAGTGCCAACCGCGAAAAGAAAAGTTGTTGCGCTATTTGCGCAACGCGATCTTGCTGTTTTTTGTCTTTTTGCCGCGCATCATGAGACCGGATGATAGAGTAATGACCGTTCTGGCCAGGCGGATTGGAACGATTCGCCCCGCCGCAAAAGTCCGTGCTTTTCTTACTATTCTCGCGGTCATGAAACACGTATACCATTCTTGCCTGATAGCGATAATATTGGCGCTACCCTTGGCGGGATGCGAATCGAATGCATCCGAAATATGGGAGCAACCCGTGCTCGAAGCCGCCATCGTAATTCTCGGCATCGTCGGATTCATCGTGGCCGTTGCATGCAGCGACAGGCGCGCCACGAAAATGTTCGCGCGCCGGCAAGAAGACGCCGGCGAGAATACCGACAATGACATCTCCGGTGAAATGGCGGATGCGAACGGCTTTCCGTCGGATTCCGGCAATGACCGCTACGGTATCCTCTTGCAACTTTCCCAGGATGAGGACATTCCCGCCAAAGTCCTGTCCAGCATTCTGGACAGCATCGGCGAAGCGGAAATCGAAGAAGCCGGACTGGACGAAGTGAAAAAACGGCTCGCGGCCAAGGCGGGAGAATACCGGAACCTGCTTTTCCTCCTGCGCGAGCGCGAAAGCGACGATCCGGAAATCCGCCTTCTGCGCGAAGAGGCCCGCCAGTCCCTGCAACAGGGACAATTCCAACAAACCTCCGATGTCCTGGGCAGCGCGCGGGAATACGACCTTCGCATCATGAGCGAACTGGAAAGCGCCGCCCGCGAACGGCGGCTTTCCGCCGCGGCGACAACGGCGGAACTGGCCACGCTCGCCAAGTTGCAATTCAACCGCGCCGCTTACCGCAAAGCCGCCGCCGAATTCGCCCGCGCCGCCGAAATCATCCCCGCCGATACCGCGTTCGTCCGCCAATACCGGCAAAAGGAAGCCGCTGTGCTTCACGACCTCGGAAACGAATTCGGTGACGACACGGCGCTGCAACAAGCCGAAAACTGCTACCGGCAGATCCTCTCCAGCCTGGACAAAATCCGTGACGCGGAAACCTGGGCCGCGGCGCAGGACAAACTCGGCGACATCCTCACGACTCTGGGCCAGCGGGAAAACAGTCTGGCGCGCCTGGAAGAAGCCGTCGCCGCCTTCCATGCCGCGCTCGACGAACACACCCGCAAACATGCGCCGCTGCAATGGGCGCAAGCCCAGAGCAGCCTCGGAAAGACCTTGCAGATCCTGGGCGAGCGGGAAAGCGACGCGCGCGCGTTGGAAGAAGCCATCGCCGCCTGCCACGAAGCGCTCGCGGAATACACCCGCGAACGCGCGCCGCTGCAATGGGCCATGGCCCAATACAACCTCGGCAACGCCCTGTGCACCCTCGGACAGCGGGACAACGGCACGACCCGGCTGACAAAGGCCGTGGCCGCCTATGGCGAAGCGCTCAAGGAATTCACCCGGGAAAAAGCGCTGGAGCAATGGGCCGGCATCCAGGGCAATCTCGGCAAAGCCCTCGCACTCCTGGGCGAACGGGAAAACGGCACGGTGAAGCTGGAAGAGGCCGTCACCGCCTACCGCGAGGCGCTCAAAGGATGCGGCCGCGAAAAAACACCGCTCGATTGGGCGCTCATCCAGAACAATCTCGGTGCGGCCTTGCAGACCCTGGGCGAACGGGAAAGCGACGCGGCCAGGACAGAAGAAGCCGTCGCCGCCTACCGCGAAGCACTCACGGAACGCACCCGCAAGCGGGTTCCGCTGGACTGGGCCATGACCCAGAACAGTCTCGGCGCGGCGCTGGCAACGCTGGGCCAGCAGGAAGACGGCACGGAAAAATTGCGCCAGGCCGCGACGGCCTTCCGTGAGGCGCTCAAGGAATGCACTCGCGAAAAAATGCCGATGGACTGGTCCGTCACCCAGAACAACCTTGGCAATGTCCTGCTGAACCTGGGCAAACGGGAAACAGGCGTCATGCGGCTGGAAGAAGCCCTGGCCGCCTACCGCGAAGCGCTCCGGGAACGCGCGCGCGGACGCATGCCCCTGCAATGGGCCGAGACCTGGAACAATATCGGCACCGCCCTGCAAACCCTGGGCGAACGGGAGAACAGCGCCGAAAAGCTGGAAGAAGCCATTGCCGCCTATCAGGAAGCGCTCAAGGAGCGCACCCGCGAGCGCGTTCCTTTCCTGTGGGCCGGCACCCAGAGCAGCCTCGGTTCCGCCCTGCACGCGCTGGGCGAACGGCGAAGCGGCACCGAAAAACTGGAAGAAGCCCTCGAAGCCTACCGCAGGGCGCTGCAAGTCTACACAGAAAACGCCCCCTACTACGCGCAGGGCGTCCGGCGCAATCTTGCCCGCACGGAAGCGTTGCTCCAGCAACGGCAAGGACTGGTTCTCCACACGAGCGATACCGCACAAAAACCGTGATGTTCTTCTCGCATTCAGAACGGGCGGGAGTTTTCAGTACAAATGTTTTCATGCGCCGATCGGTCTGTGGATGATCGGCATGGCCATGCCGGCAAGCGGATGCGGCAAAGAATCGGCGGAACGCGACATCAGCCTCCTCTTCATTGGCCGGACGTATGATATATCTTTACGCGCCGAGGCTCGCCCTCTTACCGGCAACGGTAAGAGGGCGGGCTTTTTTCATGAAGCGGCGTCGAGACCGACCAGTTCGAGCAGATCGTCTTCATTCCACACGGTGCCGTCGGCGAAGTGAATCTCTTCTGTGTGGTAAGAAGGATTGTTTGCCACGAACTGTCCTCCCACTATCATATCGTGAAAGGAAAGGCGGATAATTGGTAAGAAGGATTGTTTGCCACGAACTGTCCTCCCACCGTGATCTGGTCTTCCGTGCCCTTGATCCGCAGCACGAGATTCTTGTCGGAATAAGAGACTTCCACGTCTTCCGGGCGGAT
>JAITLI010000079.1 GCA_031277975.1 Azoarcus sp. | reverse complement strand
TAGCCGTCGAGGCCGTGACTCTGCAAAGCGGCCCCGAAAAGAGCTAACCTACTGCCCCATATACGGTTTCAAGCCCTGCGTGATTTGCGCAAAAGGCTTGACACCGGCACTTTTTTGTTGCAGCGAACGATTTTCAAGAGCAGGCAAGCTCGCCGGACGGGTGTATCGCTTCGGGATTACACTGTTCCCTTCTCGCGGGAAGGCAATGGATTCAGGCGGATTGCAGGCAAGAGACCCGCTTGCCAAGGAGCAGGAAACAGTCCACGATTGAGTCCGTTCTCAATGCGGGAATGGCGCAGCTCTCTTTTTTAATCAAAGAGTTACGGTCTGGATGAGCGTTCGACGTGGCAATCCACACAGCGCCTCAACCATCCGAAACGCCCCGACAGCCTGCAAGGCCATGTGGATTGCCACGGGCCTGCGGCCCTCGCAATGACGAGGGGGGAGGCTTTCGCAATGACGAGGGGGGAGGCTTTCGTGATGACGAGGGGGCGGTTTTCGTGATGATGAGGGGGGGGAGCACCGTTCCTCGCAATGATGAGTCTCACCAAAGGATTCCCCTCGCCCCCCGCAGGGGGGAGAGGGCCAGGGAGAGGGGGGGTTCAACCAAACGGCGCGAAGCGCCGCTGTCGAATCCGATCTTCGTCAGGGAATCAGCGCCGATACGATCGGCCCCCAGGGGCCTTTCTTGCCGTCGTTTTCGATTTGCACGGCGAAGTAGGCGGTCTTGCCGCTGTCGCCGAAGTCGAATTCGATGCGGTCCTTGTGCCGTCTGGTGTAGAAAGATTTGTGCAGGTCTTCGGGGCTGGCGGGCGGGGGGGCGTCTTGGGGAAGGAGGGTGTACCAGATGCGGTAGCCTTTGTTGGCCGGGTCGGTGGGGACGCCGGTGATGTAGATGATCTTGAGGCCCAGTTCGTGGCGGCCGAGCAGGGTGGTTTCCACTATGACTTGCGCCGTGGGCGGGCCGCTGGGGGTGGGTTTGTTGTCGTGCGGTTTCAGGCCGAGGGCGATGTAGTCGCTGTCTGCCAATGGCGGCGTCAGGAAGTATCGGCGCTTGGTGTCGCGCATTTGGGTGGTCAGCGCGGTGAAGGCTTCCCGGCATTGCGCGGTTGTCACGGGGGTGCGGGTGGTTTCGTTGCGGGAGGTGGCCAGCGCCAGGGCCGCCGCGTCGACGAGTGCTCCCAAAATCTTCAGGACATCGGCGGGAATGTTCCATGCGGTCGCCTTGGCCGCGGCGACGACCCGCCAGTCCTGCGCCATGGATAGAATCGCGTCCCGCCCCGGCGGCAGCCAATCGGTCGTTTTTGTCATTGCGGTGTTTCCTTTGTTATTGGGGATGTTCGCGCCCCCGGTTGAGATCGTCTCGCCAACGGACAGGTTGACTTTGCCAACAGCCGCGCCGGCTTTGCCAACAGCCGCGTTGACTTTGCCAACAGCCACGTTGACTTTGCCGACAGTCACGTTGACTTTGCCAACGGCCGCGCCATTCCGGACAACGGTTGGGTCATCCTGGCTTCCTGATTCGGCGATAGGTTTTCCCGTCGGGACGATCATATACATGATTGGAATGTTTTTGATCGGGGAGCAGGCGCCGGGTATCCGGGGCCTGATTCCTGATCCCCGATCCCTGAAAAGCGGCTGTTTTACGTGAAAGTGTGGGAAATGCCGAGCAATAAAAGGGGGCTTTTTGTTTTTGAACGCTGCTCATAATATTTCCGGAAATCCCCGCCAGTAAAAATCGTCCTTCCTTCCCGGCCAAACGGGGTGTCCTTCAATTTTCCCGGGGAAAGAATTTGACTTACATTGGCGCGAATCTGTAGTACGATCATAAAGACCGTTCAGCATCCATATGCTGCGGACTTCGTTATCTGTTACGGAAAACCATAATGGCGCGCAAGGGAGAACACAGCCGCGATGAAATCCGCCTCATGGCGCTGGACGCGGCAGAAAATATCGTTGCTTCAGAGGGTTACGATGAGCTTTCGGCCAGGAGGGTGGCTTCCGCCATCGGTTATACGGTCGGTACGCTTTATCTGGTGTTCAGGAATCTCGACGATCTGATTCTGCAAGTCAACGGTCGTACACTGGACAAACTCTACGATTACCTCAAGGCGGCGTATCCGGGAAATCCACAAGATGCTCCGGAGGAAACTTTGCAGGCGCTGGCGCACGCTTACATCGCGTATGCGGAAACCGAGGCGTCGCGGTGGAATATGCTTCTGGAGGCTTCCATCAGAAAAGGCGATGTCGTGCCGGAATGGTACCAGCACAAGGTGAATCGTATTCTTGCCCTGGGCGCGCCGGCCCTGCGCGCATTTGAACCCGATGAAACCAGGGCCGCGCACGCCGCGCATGTTCTCTGGGCGGGGATATACGGGATTTGCACGCTGCGGATTCGCCGCCGTTTGAACCTCATGGGCGGACAGAGCGCCGGGGATATGGCGACGATGCTCGTCACGAATTTCCTGCGTGGTTTGCGTGACTGAACGGGCGCCGCGATGCGGGCGGCAGGCGCGAGGCGTCCCCCGCAGGGGCTTCGCGTGGCGGCGCGGCGGGATTTTTTCTCCGCGATGCGGGCAAAACCGGGTTGACGGCGGGGGCGCCATCGCATACCTTCGCGGAAATCATTTCCGGGCGCGGTTCCCGCGCCCGATTCAGTGAGTACGGCGCGGCGCACGAGCACGGGCCCGCCTTGCCGGACACATTTCCCCTCCGAGCAGTTCTCCAACTTTTTTTTCTCCTTGCGAGACATTCATGAGCGAGCATATTCATTATGTGACCGACGACACTTTCGACGCCGAAGTGCTGGGGTCTTCTCTTCCCGTGCTGGTCGACTATTGGGCCGACTGGTGCGCCCCGTGCAAGGCGCTTGCCCCCATCCTCGATGAAATCGCCGGCGGCTACAGCGGCCGTCTCAGGATCGCCAAGCTCAACATCGACGAAAATCCGCGCGTGACCGCCTCGTTCGGTATCCGCAGTATCCCGACCCTGATGCTGTTCAAGAATGGCGGCCTCGCCGCCACCAAGGTCGGACTCCTTCCAAAATCCCAACTGATCTCCTTCATTGACAGCAACATCTAAGCCGGACTCCGCTTCGGCCCGTTCTCGCGGTGCGCAGCGCGCCCGCCGCCGGGGTCCCCGGCACCGCGACGGTAATCCCCCCCCGCATACAGGTCTCCCGGTCGACGACGATTTCGATGAATCGCTCGACGACACGGGTTCTTCCACCACGTCGACCGTTCCGGCGTTGCATCTCGCGGAACTCAAGGCGCTGCATGTCAGCGCCCTGCTGGAGATGGCGGTCGCCAACAATATCGAGGGCGCCAACCGGCTGCGCAAGCAGGAGCTGGTCTTCGCCCTGCTGAAGAACCGCGCCCGCAAGGGCGAGCCGATCTGTGCCTATGGCGCGCTCGAAGTCTTGTCCGACGGCTACGGCTTCCTGCGCTCGCCCGATACGTCCTACCTGGCGGGCACCGAGGACATCTACGTTTCGCCCTCGCAGATACGGCGCTTCAATCTGCGCACCGGCGACAACATCGAGGGCGAGATCCGCACGCCGAAGGATGGCGAGCGCTACCTCGCCCTCACCAAGTTCGACAAGATCAACGGCCGTCCGCCGGAAGAGTGCAAGAACAAGATCCTGTTCGAGAACCTCACCCCGCTGCACCCCGACGAGTGCCTGCGGCTCGAACGCGACATCCGCGGCGAGGAAAACGTCACCAGCCGCATCATCGACATGATCGCGCCCATCGGCAAGGGCCAGCGCGGCCTCATCGTCTCCCCGCCCAAAAGCGGCAAGACCGTGATGCTGCAACACATCGCGCACGCGATCACCGCCAACCACCCCGATGTCGAACTCATCGTGCTGCTGATCGACGAGCGCCCGGAAGAAGTCACCGAAATGCAGCGTTCGGTCAAGGGCGAAGTCGTGGCCTCCACCTTCGACGAACCGCCCCTGCGCCACACCCAGGTGGCGGAAATGGTGATCGAAAAGGCCAAGCGCCTGACCGAGCACAAGAAAGATGTCGTCATCCTGCTCGACTCGCTCACCCGCCTGGCGCGCGCCTACAACACCGTGGTGCCCGCCTCCGGCAAGGTGCTCACCGGCGGCGTGGACGCCAACGCCCTGCAAAAGCCCAAGCGTTTCTTCGGCGCGGCGCGCAACATCGAGGAAGGCGGCTCGCTCACCATCCTCGCCACCACGCTGATCGACACCGGCAGCCGCATGGACGACGTGATCTACGAAGAGTTCAAGGGCACCGGCAACATGGAACTGCACCTCGACCGCCGCATGGCGGAAAAGCGGGTCTACCCGGCGATCAACGTCAACCGCTCCGGCACCCGCCGCGAAGAACTGCTGATGAAGCCGGACATCCTGCAAAAAGTGTGGATCCTGCGCAAGCTCCTCTACGGCATGGACGAAATCGACGCGATGGAATTCCTGCTCGACAAGGTGCGGGCCACCAAGAACAACGCGGAATTTTTCGACGCGATGCGCTCGGGACGGTAATCAGCGGCGCTACGCGCCGGATAGATCACGCTGGATTGCCACGGCGCTTCGCGCCTCGCAATGACGTCCCCCTTCGTCATTGCGAGGGCCGCAGGCCCGCGGCAATGCTTATCCAAGACCTGACCGCCGCGCTTGCGCCGGGCCGAGCCTCGCAGCGCTTCGCCATCGAAGACAATCGCGCCCCCTTCATCGCCGGGTACGGTTCGCCCCATCCATACCTTGGCCGTTTTCCATCTCGCGGCACATGCGGATCATCGGGGAATGGTCCTGGTTTGACTTGTATGTAATGGGATGGACTCGGGGAGGCACCTGAAACAGTGCGTTTATTACACTGACGCGTGGGAGGCCTTCGCCAAGGTCTTGCCTCCAGAACGCCACATCGTCGGCAAGAGCCATACCATCAGCATCGAACGCGACAACAGCAATACGCGCCACCAC
>JAITLI010000015.1 GCA_031277975.1 Azoarcus sp. | reverse complement strand
GCGGCGGCGTGTACGACGATGGCGCCAAGGTGACCTTCGGGAACACGGGCGCGGGCGCGGTGACGATCGCCGCGGGCGGCGTCACGCCGGGGGCGGTGACGGTCGATAACAGCAGCGGTCACGACTACACCTTCAGCGGCGGCCCGATCAAGGGCAGCGGCGGGTTGACCAAGGTGAACACGGGCACGCTGACGCTGGCCAGCGAGAACACCTACTCCGGCCCCACCCAGGTCAACGGCGGCACGTTGAGCCTGGCCGGGGCGCTGCCGAACAGCGTGGTCAGCGTCGGCGAGAACGGCACGTTGACGCTGCGCGCGCGCGCCGGGCAGGGCGTGACCCTCGATCCGAAGGCGACGCTCAATGTCTACGCGGGCGGCGAGATCAGCGGCAGCCTGGAGGCGGGCGAAGCGAATCTCAACTTCTACCTGCCCGTCACGCTGGCCGCGGGCGACACCTTGTTGAGCGTGAGCAACAACGCCACCATCACCAACAGCACGGTCAACGTCGGCATCGACGGCACTGGCTCCCCGCTGAAAGCGGGCGACAGCGTGACCCTGCTGGCGGCGGGCGGCACGCTCATCGGCGCGCCGTCGAACACGGCCACGCACGGCATCGGCCTGTACGGCGTCAGCCTGCAATACACGTTCGACCTCAGCACCGCGGGCAACAAGCTGTTGGCGACCGTCAGCAGTACCGGCGCGGGCGGCGGCGGCGGCGGCGGCGGCGACGACAACACCGGCGGCGACGACGGCGACAACGGCGGCGACGACAACACCGGCGGCGACGGCGGCGGCGGCGGCGTCACCCTCAATCCGCGCACCAAGGCGCTCTCCGAAGGCTTCCTCGCGGGCACGACCTTCCTCGGGCAGGGGACGGACTTCCTGACGCGGCAAGGCGTCTCCGCCGCGCTCAAGGACGGCGGCAGGGGCAAGGGCTTTGTCGTCGTGGGCGGCGGCAGCCTGCGCCACGAGACCGGCTCGCACATCGAAGTCGACGGCTACACGCTGCTGGCGGGCGCGGGCGTCGCGCTCGGCTCCGTGACGCTGGGCGGCTTCTTCGAGCACGGCCAGGGCGACTACAGCACCTACAACAGCTTCGCCAATGCGGCCAGCGTCCGCGGCTCGGGCGACGCCACCTACAACGGCGGCGGCCTCCTGGCGCATCTGAAGTTCAGCGAAACGGCGGGCGGACTCTTCTACGGCGAAGCCAGCGTGCGCGCGGGCCGGATCGAACTCGACTACAAGACGCGCAACCTGGCCGACAGCCAGGGGCGGCTGGCGGCCTACAAGAGCGAATCGACCTACGTGGGCGCGCACGCCGGACTGGGCTACCTGTGGAAGCTGAACGCGCGCACCTCCCTGCAAGCCTACGGGCAATACCTGTGGAGCCAGCAGGGGGCGGACTCGGTGCGGCTGACGACGGGCGAGCCGGTGAAGTTCAAGGACGTGAATTCGCACCGCGCGCGCGTGGGCGCGACCTTGCGGCGCGACCTGAGCCAGAGCGCGAAGTTCCACGCCGGACTGGCCTGGGAACATGAGTTCGACGGCAAGGCCAAGGCGAGCATCCACGGCTACCGGCTCGACACGCCGGAGACGACGGGCAGCTCCGGCGTACTCGACGTGGGCCTGAGCTTCTCGCCCTCGCCGGGAAGCCCGCTGACGCTGGACATCAACGCGCAAGGCTACGCAGGCAAGCGCAAAGGAGGCACGGGCGGCGTGCGGCTGAACTACAACTTCTGACCCCGGCCTCCCCCGGCGATCCCCTCTCCCTCCAGAAGGGAGGGGGGATTTTTTTGGGGGGAGAGGATTCGGCGCGGATTTCCGATCTCATCCTCCAGCTATTTCGGAATGTGCCGAGATTTATGCTTGTTCCGAAGGTGGCTCACGACTTGCGGACGTGGAAGCTTCGGATGGCGCGGGCGCATTCCATTCTCCACTCTCGAAAACCGCCGGTTTTTGTGGTCAACTGTCGCTCGGACGCCATGTCGGCACATCAGGGGCATCATCATGTTTGAATCGGCGGAACTCGGTCATGCGATCGACAAGAAAACGTTCAAGGCGGAAGTGCAGAAATTGCGCGAAGCCTTGCTGGAGGCACAGTTCGAGTTGCGGGAAAGGGGCGGATTCCAGGTGCTCATCCTGGTGAGCGGCGTCGATGGCGCGGGCAAGGGCGAGACGATCAATGAACTCTACGGCTGGATGGACCCGCGCTATCTTTCCACGCCCGCCTTCGCTGCGCCGACCGACGAGGAGGCGGCGCATCCGTTCATGTGGCGTTTCTGGCAGGTGTTGCCGCCCAAGGGGCGCATCGGGATTTTTTCCGGGTCGTGGTATTCGATGCCGATCCGCCGCCGCATCGAGGGGGAGATCGACCAAGCGCTTTTCGACCAGCGCATCGACTTGATCAACCGTTTCGAGGCCATGCTGGCCAATGAAGGCGCGCTCATCCTGAAATTCTGGTTTCATCTCACCAAGGAAGGCCAGAAGAAACGCTTCAAGGTGCTGGAAAAAGACCCCCGCACCGCCTGGCGCGTCACCAAGGCGAGCTGGGAGAGCCTGAAGACGCACGACAGGCTTCAGGAAGTCGCTTCCCATCTCCTGCGCCTGACCAATACGCCCTGGGCGCCATGGAGCGTGGTCGAAAGCGCCGACGACCGCTACCGCTCGCTCACGGTCGGCAAGATGATCCTCGATGCTCTGCAAAAACGGCTCGCCAGTCCGCAGGAACGGGAGTACCCGGTCGCGCCGCCGATCTCGCCGCGAACCGACGCGCTCGATGTGCTCACGGCGCTCGATCTCGAACAAAAGCTGGAACGCGGCGCTTATCAATTGCGTCTTGCCCAGGCGCAGGGAAAACTGGCTGAACTTGTGCGCGCGCCGGAATTCAAGAGGCGTTCCCTGATTCTCGTCTTCGAAGGGGCGGACGCCGCCGGCAAGGGCGGCAGCATCCGCCGCCTCGTCGCCGCGCTCGATGCCCGCCAATACCAGATCGTTCCCATCGCCGCCCCCACGCAGGAAGAATTGGCGCAGCCCTATCTCTGGCGTTTCTGGCGGCACATGCCCAAGGTCGGGCGCATCACTATTTTCGACCGCTCATGGTATGGCCGCGTATTGGTCGAGCGGGTCGAAGGGTTTTGTTCCGAAGCCGACTGGCTGCGCGCGTATTCTGAAATCAACGATTTCGAGCACGAATTGCGGGCCGACGGTGCGATCATCCTCAAATTCTGGCTGCAAATCTCCGGGGAAGAGCAATTGCAACGTTTCAAGGAGCGCGAGAACACCGCCTTCAAGCGTTACAAGATCACCGATGAGGATTGGCGCAACCGCGAGAAATGGGATGCTTATCATCAGGCCGTTTGCGACATGGTGGAACGTACCAGCACGGGGCTGATTCCATGGACATTGGTGGAAGCCAACGACAAGAATTTCGCGCGCGTGAAGGTACTGGAGACGGTGTGCGAAAGGCTGGCGGAGGCGTTGAAGGCAAAGGGATGAGGTTTGCCGCAGGCCGTGCGGCATCGCGGCGAAAGCCATCCTGCCGCGCATGCCTGTCAGCCTTTCACGCACACCACCTGCCGCAGGGTATGCACGATCTCCACCAGCGTCCGCTGCGCGCGCATGACCGCGTCGATGTCCTTGTAGGCCATCGGGATCTCGTCGATCACGCTGGCATCCTTGCGGCATTCCACGTGCGCGGTGGCGCGTTCCTGGTCTTCCACCGTGAAACGGCGCTTGGCTTCTCCACGGCTCATGACGCGGCCCGCGCCGTGGCTGCACGAACAAAACGCTTCCTCATTGCCCAGGCCGCGAACGATGTAGCTTTTCGCGCCCATCGAGCCGGGAATGATGCCAAGCTCGCCTTTCTTTGCCGATACCGCGCCTTTTCGCGTCACCAGCACTTCTTCGCCGAAATGGGTTTCGCGCGCCACGTAGTTGTGGTGGCAATTCACGGCTTCCACATCGGCGGAAAAAGGCTTTTCGATCACCGTGCGCGCGGCGGCGATCAGGTTTGCCATCATCACGTCGCGGTTCTTGCGCGCGAAATCCTGCGCCCAGCCGACGGCTTCGATGTAATCGTCGAAATGTTCGCTGCCTTCCGGAAAATAAGCGAGATCGCGATTGGGCAGATGGATGAAATACCGCTCCATGTCTTTCTGCGCCATTTCGATGAAGAGCCTGCCGATGGCATTGCCGACGCCGCGCGAACCGGAGTGCAGCATGAACCATACGCGGTTTTCTTCATCGAGACAGACTTCGATGAAATGATTGCCCGTGCCCAGGGTTCCCAGGTGATTGCGGTTGTTGGTCCTGGCAAGCGCGGGGTATTTGGCGGTGATGCGCTCGAATTCCGGCAAGAGTGTCGCCCACATGTGATCGACGAGTTTGGGCGGCTCGTCCCACGAACCGGGATCGCGTCCGCCGCGCTTTGGCTCGAATCCATGCGGTACGGAGCGCTCGATCGCCGCGCGCAGGCCATGCAGGCTGTCCGGCAGGTCGCCGGCGGCAAGAGTGGTGCGGACAGCCATCATCCCGCAGCCGATATCGACGCCGACCGAGGCGGGAATGATCGCGCCTCTGGTGGGGATCACGCTGCCGATCGTCGAGCCTTTTCCCAGATGCACATCCGGCATCACCGCCAGATGCTTGAAGATGAAGGGCATCTTCGCGGTGTCGATCAATTGCCGACGGGCGTCTTCTTCCACCGGTACGCCCTGCGTCCACAGCCGGATGGGCGCAGCGTGTTCGATGCCGATGATTTCATGGTCGATGGGTTTGCTCATGTCGTTCTCCTTTCAGGTTTTGTTTTGGGTCTGCCGCGCCCATTTTCCTGGCCGGCATGGCAGGACCCGAGCCAGCAACTATTTGCGTTCATACCCTTGTATCCGGCGGGGACTTTCATCCCCGCCGATTCTCGAACCACTTCCTCAAGCTCGCCAGGCTATTCAATACCTGATTTGCGAGGGCGGCTATTTCGACGCGCCTCCTTGCCCCGCCTGCGTTTCCGGCCTGGATGCCGCCAGTGCGATGATACCTTCGAGCGCCGCGACGACGATCTGGCGGCGAATACTCTCGCGCTCGCCGGAGAAAAAGCGGGTTTCAGCGATCGCGTCGCCATGGCGCTGGCGCCAGGCGAGGCATACCGTGCCCACGGGTTTATCGGCGCTGCCTCCGCCGGGGCCGGCGATGCCGGAAATCGCAACAGCGACATCGGCATGACTGTGGGTGAGCGCGCCGGCGGTCATTTCATGCACCGTGTTTTCGCTGACCGCGCCGTGCCGGGACAGTGTCGCTGGCGACACATCAAGCAATTCGACCTTGGCCTCGTTGGAATAGGTGACGAAACCGCGGTCGAACCAGGCCGAGCTGCCGGCTGTGGCGGTGACGGCTTCAGCGATCCAGCCGCCGGTGCAGGATTCCGCCGTGGCGAGCATCCAGCCGCGCGCGGCCAGCGTCTTGCCCAAATGCGCGGAAAGAGTGGCAAGTTCAAGGTCCATGTTCAGGCTCCGGGCAAAAGAGAACAGAGGTGGACGAATACCGCCAATGTCAACAGCGTATAAACGGCGGCAAGCAGATCGTCGAACATCACGCCGAAACCGTTCTTGAAGTAGCGGTCGGCCTGGCGAATCGGCGGCGGTTTGAGAATGTCGAACAAGCGGAAAAGCGCGACCGCGATCGCTTGCCAGACGAGCGTTGCCGGGACGAAAAACAATACCAGCCAGGTGGCGACCATTTCGTCCCAGACGATTGCGCCATGGTCGGGAACGCCGAGAACGCGGCCAGTGTATTGCGCCGCGGGGATGCCGGCCAGGAAACCGGCAAGGAGCAGGAGCGGGAAAACCGTCTCCGAAAACGGCGCGCGCAATGGCGCATACAGCAACCACGCCGCCAATGTGCCGGCAGTGCCGGGCGCGACCGGCGACAGACCGGAGCCAAAGCCAAGCGAGACCAGATGTACGGGATGGCGCAGGAGCCGGGGGGAAGGACGGGGATCCATGAGATGAAGAGACGAGCGGAACGGAAGATGATCGTAGCCGGAAAACCCGGCTTGTGCATATCCCTCTCATCAGGGACATGTCTGGTTCCGTTCGAAGCGGGATGTCCACGGCTGTTTGCACCGCGCTTTCGATGCGCTCCGGGCGCCTTGCTTCGCACTCCGGGCGTTTCGCTCCCCACTCCAGGTGCTTTGCACGCCACGGCATGCATGGGGCGCGGTGCGGGCGGACTCGTCGAAAGCGAAAGTCTCCCCCGCCTCGTCATTGCGAGGGCCGCAGGCCCGTGGCAATCCAGTTCGTTCTGTCCGGCGCGAAGCGCCGCCGTTTCGGAGTGTGCAGATACCCATGAAACGGGGGAGGGAAAAGTACGTTCCCCTCCCTCCCCTTGGGGGGAGAGAGTGGCCGGAGGCCGGGAGAGGGGGGCGCAACCCTGCAAAGCGCGGCGACGGATACATGGGGTTTCAGTGGTGGATTTTGCGCATGCGTTCGGCGGGGGTGATGATGTCGGTGAGGCGGATGCCGAATTTGTCGTTGACGACGACGACTTCGCCCTGCGCGATCAGGGTGCCGTTGACCAGCACGTCCATCGGTTCGCCCGCCAGTCCATCGAGTTCCACCACCGAGCCGTGCGCCAGTTGCAGCAGGTTGCGGATCGAAATCTTGGTGCGGCCCAGTTCGACGGTGATCTGCACGGGGATGTCGAGGATCATGTCGAAGTCGTTGAGCGAACCGGGTTTCGCTCCGCCGCCGAGGTCTTCGAAAAGCTGGCTCGCCGGTTTGGCCTGGTAGGGCGATTCGCCCGCGGCGGAGGCAAGATCCGCCGCGACCCGGGCGGCTTCGGGGTCGGCCTTGCTTTCGCTGGCGGCCTGCTCCTGCATGGCCGCCGCCCAGTCGTCCTCCGCCGCGCCGCCCGGCGCCGCTTCGCCTTCGCTGGCGGCTTGTTCCTGCATGGCCGCTGCCCAGTCGTCTTCGCTGATCGGGGTTTCGTTGGTGCCGTCGTCAGCCATGGCCCGGGCCTCCCGTTAACTTGTTGAGGGGTTCACTGCTGCCGATCATGCGCTCGACCATGAGCGCGTATTGTTGGTTCCGGGTGCCGGAGCGGCATTCGAGTACGGGGACGCCATCTATTTCGGCTTTCAGGAGCGGCGGGACGTTGAGCGGGATGACGTCTCCGGCGCGCATGTTGACAATGTCGCGCAGGGTCGCCCTGGCCGTGCCGAGGTTGCAGACGAGTTCGATTTCCGCGCCCTGCAATTCCTGCGACAGCATGGTGATCCAGCGTTTGTCCTGGGTGAGATGGTCGCTTTGCATCGTCGAATAGAGCAGATCGCGGATCGGCTCCAGCATCGAATAGGGAAAGCAGATATGCATCTCGGACTGGGCATCGCCCATTTCCAGCGAAAAGGCGGTGGCGACCACGATTTCGGAAGGAGTGGCGATGTTGGCGAATTGCGAATTCATCTCCGAACGCACGTATTCGAGGTCGAGGCCGAATACCGGCGCCCAGGATTTTTGGTATTCGGTGAAGACTACGTTGAGCAGCCCCTGGATGATGCGCTGTTCCGTGGGGGTGAAATCCCGCCCTTCGACCCGGGTGTGGAAACGGCCATCGCCACCGAACATGTTGTCGATGACGAGAAAGACCAGCGTGGGGTTGAACACGACCAGTCCGGTGCCCCGCAGCGGCTTGGCGAGCACGAGGTTGAGGTTGGTGGGCACGACCAGGTTGCGCACGAATTCGGCGTATTTCTGCACCTTGATCGGGCCCGCCGAGACTTCGACGTTGCGGTGCATGTAATTGAACAGGGCAATGCGCAGGTAGCGCGCGAAACGTTCATTGATCAGCTCCATGGTGGGCATGCGCCCACGCACGATGCGCTCCTGGGTGGCCATGTTGTAGGAGCGGACGCCGCCTTTCTCTTCTTCCTGGGAAGGCGCTTCGTCGCTCTCCCCGTTGACGCCGCGCAGGAGGGCGTCGACTTCTTCCTGGGAGAGAAAATCCGAGGACATGATCTGGCCCCGTCACTGGATGATGAACGAGTTGAACAGCACAGCCTGTACCGGCCCCGGCGCGCCCGATGGCGGCGGCGCGCCGAGGCGGGTGTTGATTTGCGCCTGGATTTCGCCCGCCAGTGTTTCGCGGCCCTGCGCGTCCTGGACTTCGGAAGGCAGTTTCGAGGACAGGAGCATGATGATGCTGTGACGGATTTCGGGCATCCAGCCCTTGAGCGCGTCGGCGGTGCCCTGGTCGGCCACGCGCAGGGCGATGACTGCTTGCAGATAACGGCCCTCGTCGCCATCCTTGCCGCTCAGGTTGACGGTGAAGGGATCGAGCATGGCGAATACCGGCGGTTTGTTGAGGTCGACCACCGTGATGACGGGGACTGGCGCGGCGTTTTCCGAGGCGACATCGTGTCCGCCGGCGCTTCCGCCTTTTTTGAGAAGCAGCAATGCGACGACGCCCATGACCGCGAGGATGAGTATGAGCAGCGCGATCAACAGGATGATCAGCAGCAATTTGCCGCTGCGTCTGGGGGGTGCCGCCGGAGTTTCTGGTTTCGCGGGTGCCTTGGCTGCCTGCGCCATTTGGGTTCTCCTTTTTCACGCCAGCATTATCGCTTGCCGGCACTGTCCGCCAAGCGCGGAAAAGTGGGAGGGAGCGCCCCTTATTCACACGCTTCAGGCAAAAGTGTTGATCCTTCCGCTGTCCAGTTTCACCCAGTTGGAAACGATGGCGGCGGGCGCTTCGTCGCTGCCGCCGTCGCCCGTGCCGCGCGCCGCCGCGTTCTTGCCGCCGCGCGCCTCGCCGCCGTCCTGCGTCTTGCCCTCGGCGGAAGTGCCGACGCTGGCGTCGCCAAGGTTGATACCGGCTTGCGAGAGCAATTCCCGCAGCCGCGGCATGGCCTGTTCCAGCGCGTCGCGCGCGGCCTGGCTTGATGCCATGAACTGAGCCGTGGTCTGGTCGCCGTTGAGGTTGATCGACACTTCCACCTTGCCGAGATGCGGGGGCGTGAGAACGAGTTCGGCGCGGCTTTCCGCGCGCCCGAGCATCCACATCACCCGGTTGCCGACTTCTTCGGCCCAGGCGCGCTGCCCCGCGCCGGCGGGGATGGAAAACTGGCAGGCGGTGGCGCTTGCCTGCGCTGGCGCCCGCAGCGCGTTCAGGAGCGGCGCGGCGGCGGCATCGGGCGTGGCGGCGAGCGCCGCCGTGGCGCTTTGCGCTCCGGCGCGAGCCACGAGCATATCCGCGCGCTGGGCGAGCGCGGCGATATTCATGGCCGGGCCGGCGGCTGTGGCGCTTGCCGCGTGCGAAGAAAAAACTTGCCCGCCGCCTTTGCCCGCCGTGCCGGCGGTTCCGGTGGTTCCGGGATCGGACGCAGAACCGCCCGTTGTTGTAAACAGTTTCCGGGAATGCTCCGCGAACGCATTGCGAGTGGAGTCCCGCGCGCTGGCATCGCTCTCCATGGCATCGTCGCCAGCGGCGCCGTTGGCGATACCCGTCCCCGCCGCGGCGGTGCCATCCACAGCGATGACGCCGCCTTTCACACCGTTGCCGCTGCCGCTGTCCGCGACGGCATCCGTGCTTTCGCCATTGTTTGTTTCAGCGGCAATCCCGCCCAACAGGGCGGCAATCGTTGCCGCCAGTTCCGGAGCGATACCGGCGTCGCCGACAGCCGGGGGCTGCGATTCATCCAGAGCGGCATCAACGCCGGTATCGGTATCGGTACCGGTATCAGCGTTGGCGCTGGCGTCGATTTCCGGCGCCCGCGGCATTTCCCGCAGGGTGTCTTCGGCTTGATCCGTTCCGGCGGCGGCCGCCTCCGGCGGGGTAGCGGCGGCGTCCTGTACACCGTGTCCGGTCGCGGAGGCATGCTCGTCCTTGCCGGTGCGATGCGCGTCGCTGTTGGGCGCGGGTTCGCGCAACGGCTCGCGCGGCGCGGAAGGCGGGCGCGCCGGGCCGGAATTTGCCGCGCTCCGGGAAAAAGTGGAAAACGTGTGTGCGCTGCTATTCGCGCCGCCCTGCAACTGTCCGCGCAAGAGGCTGGAAAAGCTGGCATCGCGCGCGCCGTCACCACCATTACGGATAGAATCGGCGTTCGACGCCGTCGCCGCCGTGCTGGAAGCAATGAAATCCAGCGAACCGCCCGGGACTGGAGTTGCCATGGCCTTGCCCTCGTTACATGTGTTCCATGTTTGTGTGAGCAAGGCGCGTGCCAGACAAGGGACAAGGCGAATCCGGCGGCGCCTCGTTGTGCGCGCGTGCGCCGCCGAAGCGGTTGCGCACGCTTCCATGTGAATACTTTCGACCCGGGTTTCGACTTTCATCCATGAGTTCCGTACCTTCCAAGGGCCGCGGCGGCTTCGCCCGCATCGTTGCCGCTATCGGATATTCCCGCGATGGCCTCAAGGCCGCGTTCATGGGCGAAGCGGCGTTTCGCCAGCTTGTCGCGTTGCATGCCGTGCTGATTCCACTCGCCTTCTTTTGTCCGGCGAGCCGGGGCGAGCGCGCCTTGCTGGTCGCCGTGAGTCTGTTGTCGCTCATCGTCGAACTGTTCAATTCGGCCATCGAAGCCGTGGTCGACCGCATTTCGGCGGAGCGGCATCCGCTCTCGAAAAACGCCAAGGACATGGGAAGCGCGGCGCAGGCTGTCGCCCTGGCGATGGTGGCGGCGGTCTGGATGGCGATCCTGCTGGGGTGACGCGGCGGAAACGGCCGGGTAGATGGCGTGCGAGAGTCCCCGCCGCTCAAGCCGCCTTTCCCAGAACGGCCAGAGGTTCCGGTTCGTGGCAGTGGAAGCCTTGCGCGTAATCAATGCCGATATCGTGGATGATATCGAGGATGCTTCTCTTGTGTACGAATTCGGCCACCGTATGCAAGTGGTAGGCGCGCGCGAGCGTCACGATGGCCTTGACCGTGGCGAGATTGGTAGGATCAGTGTCGATATTGCTGATGAACGCACCATCCACCTTCAAATAATCGGCGTGGAACCGCCTGAGATAAGCGAATGACGACAAACCGCTGCCGAAATCGTCGAGCGCCACGGAAACGCCCGTGCGGCGCACCCTCTCGATGAAACTGATCGCCAGCTTGAGATTGGCGACGGCGGCGCTTTCCGTGATCTCGAAACACAGACGTTTCGGATCGACGCCGCTGGCATTTATCTGCCCGAGGACGAAATCGGGAAAACGCTCGTCGGAAAGACTCGCGCCCGAGATATTGATACCGAAACGTTCGATGCCGACATCGCATTGCTCCTTTTCCCAGTGCGCGATCTGGCGGCAGGCGTTTTCGACCACCCAGCGATCGATGTGCGGCATGAGGTTATAGCGTTCGGCGGCGCGGATGAAATGCGCCGGCGTTTCGATACCGCCTTCCGCGTTGCGCACGCGCAAGAGGATTTCGGCGTGCGACGGCACATTTTCCAGCGACATGAAGCGTTGGTGGTAGAGCACGAACCGATCCTGTGCCAGCACACTGTCGAGTTGCGTCACGCTGAGAAGCTCCGCGCGGCGCTGGCAGAAATAGTCGTCGTTGGGGCGGTAGATTTGCAGGCGGTTGCGCCCAAGCTCCTTGGCGCCGAAACAGGCCGTGTCAGCGGCGATCATCAGATCCTTGAGCGAGCGGGTGCCGAGGGCGCAACTCGAAGCCACGCCGACGCTCGCCCCCAAACGGTAAGTCTGGCCCTCCCAGACAAAATGGATATTGGCGATACTTTCGATGATGCCTTGCGCCAGGATATCGACATCCTGCTCGCTGGCGAGAGTGACGATCGCGCCGAACTCATCGCCCCCGATGCGGGCGATGAAAGCATCGCCAAGCAAGGATTCAAGCAAATGCGCGATGCGGGTGAGCAGGGCGTCCCCGGCGGCGTGACCGCAACTGTCGTTGATGGCCTTGAACTGATCGAGGTCGATATACAGCATGCTGACGTCGACCACCGTCGGATCGGCGAGCAATTCCGCCATGCGTATCTCGAAAGCCCGCCGGTTGAACACATCGGTGAGCGCGTCGTGGTTCGCCTGCCATTCGAGCATGGAAATCTTGCTGCTTACCGTCAGCGCCATGGTGCTGAAGAGCGTCGATAAACGGTCGATCTCGGCAAGCCCGGTCGTCTGCAATTTAACGTCGTAATCCCCCGAACTGATACGCTCCGCCGCCTTGCCCAAGCGCAACAAAGGTTTGACGATATGGCTCGAAATGAGCACCAGCAATACGCAAAACAATGCGATGCCCACGAGCGCGATGATTGAGTTGTACAAAATCAGCTTGCCGCGGGCGAGGATGAAAGATTGAGCTGATAACCCGTATTGCACCGTGCCGTAATGCTGGCCGAGGTAATTCACGTCGAAACGGATATGGCGAATCGCGGGGTCGGCGGACGGCAGCGGCGCATCGTTTTCCATCCCTATTGTGGCCAGGCGCTTGCCATTGGCGTCCATGATCGCGATATAGGTGACGTCGTTGTTTTGTTTCCAGATATCGAGAATATCGTGCAGCGTTGCGTAATCGTGTTCGGCCAATGGCACGGCGAGCACCGCTTGGTAAGCGACTGTCGTGGACTCGATGCGCGCCCTGATCTGGAGTTCGATCTGCGCATCGACCGAATGCAGATTGATAGTAAGCATCAACGCCAGCACGATCGCGCCCGTCAGGATGCCCCAGCCAATCACGCGCGCCCGGAAGGAATGCCGACTGAACATCATGGAGCCTCTCTTCGCGGAGCCAGCGCGGGAGTGCGCGGCGGAAGAAGAGGAATGCAAATGAAAGCCATGATATATCGAATCCTGCCCGGGGACATCCGCGCCCGACTCCGTGGCGCACGTGCGATTTTTCATGCCTGCCAGCGGTCCGGAATGTGATTGCTTTGATAATGCGGAAAAAAGCACGAATTGTATCGGATTGTTTGCGTTGAGCAAATATTTCCACGAAGTATATCCGCGCCGGGAAATACGGTGGCGGCTTCTTTCCGGACGGAGATGGAAACGGCGATCATGTTATCCAGAGCGTTCCTGTTCTATGATTATTGAACTATATAGCGTTACCAATACGATGTCGATCAGTATAATTACGAACTGAGGAACCTGTGTGGCGGCGGCCTCCTGTCGCGATACGATTTTGTCGCCGCCCGTGTCAAGATCGAATATCCGTCCACTGTGCTGTTTTCCCGTTTCAGGATGCTTCCCTATTTTGCCTGTCGGAACGCGGAAATTCTTGTCGCTTGGCGGCCTCGGAATTCAGCGGCCGCCATTCCCTTATTTTCAAATGACTTTGAGCGCGCATTCAGCGCGGCGCCATTTTATTTCGGAAATTCGGGAAGCCGAATTCCCGATTTTCCGGCATGGCCGTCAATCGGCCGGAACGCGACACTGAAACACGGCGCATCGGATAATCGCCCCGCGGACTATTCTCCGTCCCCAGTCATCCGCTCAAATTTCGATATTGTCGATCAGCCGCGTCGTTCCCAGACGGGCGGCGGCGAGGACGACCAATGCTTCGTCCGGCTGCCGCGGCGCTTGCAGGTCGACGCGCCGGCGCACGCACAGGTAATCGGGCCGCCAGCCGTGACGCTCCAGTTCGGCGATGGCGGCGGCTTCGAGTTCGGCATGGTTGCGCGCGCCCTGGCGCACGGCTGCGGCGATGGCGGCAAGCTGCCGGTACAGGCGGGGCGCTTCGGCGCGCTCGGCGGCGGTGAGATAGCCATTGCGCGAGGAAAGGGCGAGGCCGTCGGCGGCGCGGATGGTTTCCCCGGCGATGATTTCGATGGGCAGCGCCAATTCGCGTGCCATGTTTCGCAACACCATGAACTGCTGATAATCCTTCTTGCCGAACAGGGCGACCTCGGGCGCGACGATGTTGAACAGCTTGAGCACCACCGTGGCCACGCCGCGAAAATGGCCAGGGCGGCATGCGCCTTCGAGGATGGAAGCCTGCCCGGGGGCGGGATCGACATGGTAGCTCTGCGGCTGCGGATACATCGCCGCCTCGGTGGGCGCGAACAAGTGCGCGACCCCGGCGGCGGCGAGTTTTTCGCGGTCGGCCTCGAACGTGCGCGGATACCTGTCGAAATCCTCGCGTGGGCCGAATTGCAGGCGGTTGACGAAAACGCTGGCGATGACGGTATCGGCGTAGCGGGCGGCTTCGCGCGCGAGCGCGATGTGGCCGTCGTGCAGATTGCCCATCGTGGGCACGAAAGCGACCCGCCCGACCTGGGCGCGCGCCGTGCGCAGGCTGGCGATGGTGGTGTGGATTTGCATTTCTCTGAAGGGCCGGACAACGAGGCGCAATGATATAGGCAAAATCGGGGAATGTGGCCCCCGGTGAGTTCGCGGACACGCCAAGCGCCACATCGCCCCATCATTGCGAGAAGCGAAACGCCGTGGACAATCCGGTTCGTTCCATCCGGCGCAAAGCGCCGCTGATTTCCCTGCGGCGGAGAATGGACAGGCGCCCCGTTCTTCCCTCCCTTTTTTAGCAACTGGAACCCTGGACGGATGCCATGCTGGAAGCGGCCAATCTGGTGAAGGCTGTGGGCGCGCCGCCCCCCGCAAGCCCGCGGGAGGGGGAGGCTTTCGCAATGACGAGGGGGAGGCTTTCTTAATGACGAGAGGCGGGCGGATTGCCATCCGCCCCTGCGCATGGTGGGAGGCTTCTCGTGATGGCGAGGGGCGGGGGGCGTAATGGCGAGTCCCTCCAAACAGACCTGATCCCTGTTTACGAGGAGTTTCCCAAAACGCCTGCCCGTCAGATCGAGTGCTGCTGGCATTTCCATTCTTTCCGGCGCATGAGCGCCCATCCGGCGGTCTTCGCCCACTGTTCTATCCAGTTCGGCATGTCTTTACGATCCGCGTCACGGCGCAGCACCACCCACGGCGCGGCGGGACATTCGACAATCGGCAGCGCGGCGGGATTCTTCGCGTTCGCGCGCAGCCATCGCCACAGCGACGCAGCAGTGCGGTTGTGTGTGCAGATACCGATGACGGCAACCTGTACGTCATTGTTCGACAATACGAGCGTCGCGCGGCGGCGGGCGACTTTCCCCGTCACGGTGTAGTTGCCCGTGACGCGGATCGCGCCGACGGTCTCGTCGCCGGTCTCGACGTTTAGCAGCGGGAGCAGCACCCGTGAGACGATTTCATTCTGCTCGCCGCGGTCGATTCGATTTTTCGTGACGTGATCTCTACGTCCGTAATGAATGTCGACGAAGTACAGATACTTCCCGATTGTCATTATCGATCTCCGTGAAACGGCAGCAGCGCGGTAATTGCCCCAAAATTTTCCATTGTGGAGATCAGCGCTTGTCTGATCCCCTCGCTTATGTTGCCGCCGCCCAGCGATTCGGCGGCGGCAACCGATTTCTCATCAAGGTAGACATGGACATATCTACCTTGATGCATCTTTTGGGGTCGTCCCCGCCTACGATATTCGCATTGGCGGCAGACCCGCCTCTTCAACCAAACACCGTCTTTTCCGGGAAACTGTCGAGCATGTCTACTTTTGCCCGGTGCGCGCGGCCCGGAAACCATGCGGTAGCTTATTTGCCTTCAATAGTCTGGACAACGGAACAGAAAAAGTTTTGTACGGCATCCACCGGGGTTGTCAGTCCGCCGGAAATGGAATAGCTGAGACTGACTTTCACCCCGCCCTGTACGGGTTCGACCCCCACATTGAGGGGTGCGGTCTTTCCGTTTCCGTAGCTGACGGTCTGTGAAGCGCTGATGATGCCGAGATTGCTGTCGGTGTTGTTGATCTGCCAGCCGTCGTTGGCGATATAGCGGGCGGCGCGCTGGATGGCCTGACCCTGCTTGACGTTCTTGACGAAGGCATTGGTCTTGAATGTTCGCCCTCTCATGAAACTGCCGTCATAGGTGAAGTTGCGGGCGCATTCGCGGGAGTCGTCCTTGTTCGGCTGTACGGTCTTTTGCCGCGGGGTTTTCTGTCGTTGCTTTTTTTGCCGCACAGGTTTCGTTTGCGTGGTTTCCGTTTGCGCGGTTTCAGTTTCCATTTGCGCCGTTTCCGTTTGCGCCGTTTTCGTTTGAGCGGCTTCCGGCTGCGTGGTGTTCCCCGAGGAAACGCAACCGCCCAACGCGAGAAGGACGGGCAGTAGAAGCGGAATGGTTTTCTTCATGTTTTCTCCATGGTGGTCATCGTATTATGTATTGCAGAAAGACATTATTTGAACGAACACAGTCTCTCACAGGTTTGGATGGACGACAACCTGTGCTCGGCGGAACGCGGCATGTATTGACCATGCGCTGTTCGGACGATAGTCCGGACAGGCGGAAAAGAACGATTTTCCGCTCCGGCCGCTGTCTTATAATGCGGGCTTTTCGTCTTCCGCCCGAAAAACCATGCCACGTTTTGCTGCTTTCCTCTTTTTGGCCGCCATGGCCCTTTCCGCCTGTAATTCAAGGGTCGAGGACGATCGC
Source organism: Azoarcus sp. (assembly GCA_031277975.1). Classification (GTDB taxonomy): domain Bacteria; phylum Pseudomonadota; class Gammaproteobacteria; order Burkholderiales; family Rhodocyclaceae; genus WRNU01. Next base: position 2,948 of record JAITLI010000015.1, on the reverse strand, counting down.
CCCGGGCAGCCGGTCAAACATCGCCAGGAAGCGTTCAAGGCTTTGCTGCGGGCATCCGAGCCAGTCGGAATCATGTTGAGCGGCGAGGAGTTCAGCGTCGAGCATTTGGGCAAGCTGGGCGAGGTGCTGGCGCGAACGCGCGAAGCGCCGTGGGCCTATTTCGGCCCCGACACCAACTATCCCCCGAGCAAGTCGCGCCCGGAAGTGTGGACCCAGGCGGAAAAATTCGAGGCTGAACGCCTGCGGTTTTTCGCCGCGACCGATGCGCTCATGGCCGCCGGCAGCCGTGAAACGGCACAGGCCGCCTACGACGAGGTTCGCGCCAGTTGCAAGTCCTGCCACGATGCTTTCCGCCGCTGACAAGCGCGGCGCCCGGCAGCCATACGCCGCGCTCCCCTCCGGCGAGCGCCTTCACACGTCGATGTTCTGCGCCCGCAATGCGTTCGACTCGATGAAGGCGCGGCGCGGTTCGACCTCGTCGCCCATCAGGGTGGTGAAGATTTCGTCGGCGGCGATGGCGTCGTCGATCTGCACGCGCAGCAGGCGGCGCACCGCCGGGTCCATCGTGGTTTCCCAGAGTTGTTCGGGGTTCATTTCGCCCAGCCCTTTGTAACGCTGCTTGCTCAGGCCGCGTTCGACTTCCGCGAGTAGCCAGGCGATGGCGTCGGAGAAACGGGCGACCGCTTGCCGTTTGTCGCCGCGGCGGATTTCGGCGCCGGGGCCGATCAGCCCGGCGATGGATTCGGCGGCGGTGCGGATGCCGCGGTAGTCGCCAGAGGCGAGAAAATCGGCCTCGATCCAGCCAAGCCGCCGGTTGCCGTGGTGCATGCGCTCGATGGCGAGACGCCAGGCTTCCGTCTCGTCATGGAACTCGGCATGGATCCGCAAGCCGTGCGGCAGGAGGGCTTGCAACGCTCCCGCGGCAGCGCGGGCGGCGGTCTCGTCGGCGAGATCCAGGGCGAGATTGTGCGCGAGGATGGTCTGCAATACTTCGGGGTCGATGAAACTGGCAAGACGCTTGATGATGGCTTCGGCCAGCAGGTAGCTGCGCGCCAGCCCGCCAAGGGTTTCGTCGGCGATGGGCGCGGCGTCTTCGCGCGGCAGGAGCGAGGCGCCGTCGAGCGCGAGCTTGAGCAAGTGGTTGTTCAGCTCGTGATCGTCCTTGATGTAGATCTCGGTCTTGCCGTGCTTCAGTTTGTAGAGCGGCGGCTGGGCGATGTAGATGTGGCCGCGTTCGACGAGTTCGGGCATCTGCCGGTAGAAGAAGGTGAGCAGCAGGGTGCGGATGTGCGCGCCGTCGACGTCGGCGTCGGTCATGAGGATGACGCGGTGGTAGCGCAGTTTTTCGGGCTTGTAGTCGTCCTTGCCGATGCCGGTGCCGAGCGCGGTAATCAGGGTGACGATGGCTTCCGAGCCGATGAGCTTCTCGAAGCGGGCTTTTTCGACGTTGAGCACTTTGCCACGCAGGGGCAGGATGGCCTGGAATTTGCGGTCGCGCCCCTGCTTGGCCGAACCGCCGGCGGAGTCGCCCTCGACGATGTAGACCTCGCACAGCGCCGGGTCTTTTTCCTGGCAGTCGGCGAGCTTGCCGGGCAGGCCCGCGCCGTCGAGCACGCCCTTGCGGCGCGTCATTTCGCGCGCCTTGCGGGCGGCCTCGCGTGCTCGCGCGGCTTCGACGATCTTGCCGCAGATGGTCTTGGCGTCGATCGGGTTTTCGAGCAGGAAGTCGCCCAGCCGCGCCGCCACGACTTCTTCCACCGCCGGGCGGGCTTCGGAAGACACCAGTTTCATCTTGGTCTGGCTGGCGAACTTGGGGTCGGGCATCTTCACCGAGAGCACGCAGGCCAGCCCCTCGCGCATGTCGTCGCCGGTCACGTCGACCTTGGCCTTCTTGGCGATTTCGTTTTCTTCGATGTATTTGTTGATGACCCGCGTCATTGCCGCGCGCAGGCCGGTGAGGTGGGTGCCGCCGTCGGCCTGCGGAATATTGTTGGTGTAGCACAGCACCTGTTCCTGGTAGCTGTCGTTCCATTGCATGGCGACTTCGACATCGAGATCGGCCATGCCTTCGCCCGCGCCGACGGGGATGCGGCTGGAGCCGGTGGCATGGAAGGCCGTGGGGTGCAGCACGGTCTTGGCGCGGTTGATGTATTCGACGAAGCCCTTGACGCCGCCCGCGAAGGCGAAGTCTTCTTCCTTGCCGGTCTGCTGGTCGACGAGGCGGATTTTCACGCCGTTGTTGAGGAAGGAGAGTTCGCGCAGGCGCTTGGCGAGGATGTCGTAGTGATATTCGATGTTGCCGAAGATTTCTTCGTCAGCGAGGTAATGCACCTTGGTGCCGCGTTTCGAGGTTTCGCCGATGACCTTCATCGGCGAGACTTCGATGCCGTCGACCTTTTCGATGATGCGATCCTGCGCCGCGCCGCGATGGAATTCTAGGAAGTGGCGCTTGCCGTCGCGGGCGATGGTCAGTTGCAGCCATTTCGACAGGGCATTGACGCAGGACACGCCCACGCCGTGCAGGCCGCCGGAGACCTTGTAGCTGTTCTGGTTGAACTTGCCGCCCGCGTGCAGCACGCACATGACGATTTCCGCCGCGCTGCGCCTGGGTTCATGCTTGTCGTCCATCTTGACGCCGACGGGGATGCCGCGTCCGTTGTCGGTGACGGAGATGGAGTTGTCGCTGTGGATCGTCACAACGATGTCGTCGCAGTGCCCGGCCAGCGCCTCGTCGATGGCGTTGTCGACCACCTCGAACACCATGTGATGCAGGCCGGTGCCGTCGGAAGTGTCACCGATGTACATGCCGGGGCGCTTCCTGACCGCCTCCAGTCCTTCGAGTTGCTGGATGCTGGATTCGTCGTAATCGTTCTGGGCGGGGCCGGCGGGTTTTTGCGGTTCGGACATGGAAATCTCGGCGGAGGAAAGGGAAAACGCGCCCGGGACGA
>JAITLI010000198.1 GCA_031277975.1 Azoarcus sp. | reverse complement strand
GGCAGCTCATCATCGTTTCGGCCGCCGTCACCCTTCCTCTCGGCATCACCACCGGCAAGGAATACGCTGAGCTCGAATGGCCGATCGACATCGCCATCGCCGTCGTCTGGGTGGCCTACGCCATCGTGTTCTTCGGCACCGTTGCCACACGCAAGGTCAGCCACATCTATGTGGCGAACTGGTTCTATGGCGCTTTCATCATCGCCGTGGCTCTGCTGCACATCGTCAATAGCGCGGAAATCCCAGTATCGCTGCTCAAGTCCTACTCGGCCTATGCCGGTGTGCAGGACGCCATGGTGCAGTGGTGGTACGGCCACAACGCGGTGGGCTTCTTCCTGACCGCGGGCTTCCTGGGGATGATGTACTACTTCGTGCCGAAGCAGGCCGACCGCCCCATCTACTCTTACCGCCTGTCGGTGGTGCACTTCTGGGCGCTCATCTTCACCTACATGTGGGCCGGCCCGCACCACCTGCACTACACCGCGCTGCCCGATTGGGCGCAATCCGTCGGCATGCTGTTTTCGCTCATCCTGCTGGCGCCATCCTGGGGCGGCATGATCAACGGCATCATGACGCTCTCCGGTGCTTGGCACAAACTGCGCACCGACCCGATCCTGAAGTTCATGGTCACTTCGCTGTCGTTCTACGGCATGTCGACCTTCGAAGGGCCGATGATGTCGGTGAAGACCGTCAACGCGCTGTCGCACTACACCGACTGGACGGTCGGCCACGTGCATTCCGGCGCGCTGGGCTGGGTGGCGCTGATTTCGATCGGTTCGGTCTATTTCCTGCTGCCACGCTTGTATGGCAAGACCGAGATGTACAGCACCAAGCTCGTCAACACCCACTTCTGGATAGCCACCGTCGGCATCGTGCTCTACATCGCTTCGATGTGGATCGCCGGGGTGATGCAAGGTCTGTACTGGCGCGCGGTCAACCCGGATGGCACGCTCACCTATGCCTTCGTCGAAGGCGTCAAGGCGACCTACCCGCTCTGGACCATTCGCCTCGTAGGCGGCGCGCTCTTCCTGGTGGGCATGCTGATCATGTTCTACAACATGCTCAAGACCATCGCCGGCGAGAGAGCTTACAACGCCCCGATAGTGGCTCCGGCCGCTGCCCATGCTTAAGCGGAGATCAGACATGGCTCAATCAAAACACGACGCGATCGAACGCAACGTCTTCCTGATGATCGTCCTCACGCTGCTTGCTGTCAGCGTGGGAGGGCTGGTGGAAATCGTGCCGCTGTTCTTCCAGAAATCCACGACGACCGCGGTCGACGACAAGGGGAACACCCTCGACGTGAAACCCTACGACGTGAAACCCTACGACGCGCTCCGCCTCGCGGGCCGCGACATCTACATCCGCGAAGGCTGTTACAACTGCCACTCGCAGATGATCCGTCCGTTCCGGGCCGAGACCGAACGTTACGGCCACTATTCCGTGGCGGGCGAATTCATCTACGACCACCCCTTCCAGTGGGGTTCGAAGCGCACCGGGCCGGATCTGGCGCGTGTCGGCGCCCGCTATTCGGACGAATGGCAGCGTGTGCACCTCATCAATCCGCGCGATGTCGTGCCGGAGTCGAACATGCCGGCGTTTCCATGGCTCGACCGTCCGCTCAGGGCGGATGACATCGGGGCTCGCATGGCGGCGCTGCGCATCGTCGGCGTGCCCTATACCGACGAGGATATTGCCCAGGCCCCCGCGGCGGTTGCCGACAAGACCGAGCTTGACGCCATAGTCGCCTATCTCCAGGGATTGGGCTTGGCGCTTCGTAACGTAAGGTAAGAGGAGGCATCGCGCCGCCATGGATGGACAACTGGTCAATAGCCTGAGAAGCATCCTCCTTCTGGTGGGATTGCTGTGTTTCGTGGGCATCTGCTTCTGGGCCTACGGCAGGCAGGCGCGGACCGGGTTCGACGAGGCGGCGCAATTGCCTCTGGCCGATGACGATCTGCCGGCGCGTCCGGCTGAAAAGGAAGGGATGACAAATGGCTGATTTTATCAACAGTTTCTGGGACCTGTACGTGTCGGGCCTTATTGCCTTTGGCCTGCTGTTCTGTCTCGTCGTGCTGGTGACCAACATGACGTCGAAGGAGTCCGGCGAGCCCAAGTTGCAGGGGCACGTCTGGGACGAAAACCTGAGGGAGTACAACAATCCGTTGCCGCGCTGGTGGTTGTACCTGTTCTGGGCGACAGTCATTTTTGCGATCGCCTATCTTTACCTGTTCCCGGGCTTCGGCAACCGGTACAGCAATCCGGCCGATCCCAACAGGGATCGCGGACTGCGCGCGGAGTATGCGCTGGAGGTTTACAACGCCGACAAGGAATATGGCCCGCTCTTTGCGAGATACCAGGGGACGCCCTTGGCGACTCTGGCGAAGGATCCGGAAGCGGTCGCCACGGGCCAGCGCCTGTTCCTGACCTATTGCGCGCAATGCCATGGGTCGTTGGGCACGGGCGCGAGGGGCTTTCCGAACCTGACCGATGGCGACTGGCTGTATGGCGGCGATCCGGAGACCATCAAGGGATCCATCTCCGAAGGCCGCGCCGGGGCGATGACACCCTTGGGCGGGATATTGAACCCGGAGGAGATCAGGGACGCGGCCAACTATGTGCGTTCCCTTTCCAATCTGTCGCATGATGCGGCGCGCGCGGCGCGCGGCAGGGAGATATTTACCGGCAAGGGCACCTGCCTCACCTGCCACGGCGCGGATGGCAAGGGCGCTGTTGCCATGGGGATCGCCATGGGCGTTCCCGCGATGGGTCTGCTCGGCGCGCCCAACCTCACCGACAGTGTGTGGCTGTATGACAATTCGGAAGAGGCCATCATCGAGGGAATTACCAAGGGGCGCAACTCGGGTCCCGGCAGCCTGACCAACAATATGCCAGCCTGGAAGGATTTCCTGGGCGAAGCCAAGGTGCACGTCTTGGCGGCGTATGTGTATAGCCTGAGCAACAAGTAAATGCGGAGAAAGGCCGCCCCGGGAGTTCCGCTCCCGGGGCGCTTTTCTTTTGCGTGATAGAATTAGAATATTCTGATTTTCGTTGTTGGAGGTGTCGTTCATGAATGATTCTGCAAACCCGGAAATTCCTCCGTCTCCGCATGTTCCTCCTCCGGATTCCGCTCCCCTGCCAAGGCAAGGAGGGCTGTACGCGAATCGCAAGAAAATTTATGTACGCGCAGTCAACGGCATCTTCGCCAAATGGCGCTGGGCGCTGGTATGGCTGACCCAGATCGTGTTCTACAGTTTGCCGTGGCTGACATGGAATGACCGGCAAGCTGTATTGCTTCATCTGACGCAACGCAAGTTCTATATTTTTGACTGGGTCTTCTGGCCGCAGGATGTGCGTTTCCTGGCCGTCCTGCTGATCATCTCGGCTTATTCCCTGTTCTTCTTCACCGCGATCGCGGGGCGGTTATGGTGTGGTTATGCCTGCCCACAGACTGTCTATACAGAAATATTCCTGTGGATCGAGCGGAAGATCGAAGGCGATCATAACAAACAGGCGAGACTCGACAAGGCGCCGCTGGACGGCCGCAAGTTCGCGCTCAAGTTCGCCAAATACGCGGCGTGGGGCGTCGTGGCCCTGTGGACGGGTTTTACATTCGTCGCCTATTTTTCGCCCCTGAACGAGTTGCTGGCCGCCGTGCCGCGTTTGGCCTTCGGGCCGTGGGAAACCTTCTGGATACTGTTCTACGGTGCTTTCACCTTCCTGTTTGCCGGAGTCATGCGCGAACAGGTGTGCAAATATATGTGTCCATATGCGCGTTTCCAGGCGGTGATGTTCGACCCCGACACGCTGGTGGTTACTTACGACGAAGCGCGCGGCGAGCCGCGCGGCGTGCGCCGCAAGGGAAAAGACGCGGCGCCCGGGAGTCTGGGAGACTGTATCGACTGTGGGGTCTGTATCCAGGTGTGCCCGACCGGCATCGACATCCGCAAGGGGCTGCAATACGAATGCATCGGCTGTGCGGCCTGTATCGACGGCTGCGACGAGATCATGGACAAGATGGGCATGCCGCGCGGACTGGTGCGCTACACGACCGAGAACGCTATCAAGCGCGGCTGGAAAAAGGCGGAAATCATCCACCACGTGCTGCGCGCGCGCACATTGGTTTATGGGGCCGTGCTGCTCGTGATCAGTTCGGCCTTCCTGTGGGGGCTTGCCACGCGGATGCCCTTGCGGGTCGACGTCATCCGTGACCGAGCCTCGCTCGGACATGAAGTCGCGGACGGGATGATCGAAAATGTTTACCTGCTTCGTATCCTGAACATGACCGAAGCGCCGCGGACTTTCGTCCTGGGCGTGACGGGGCTGGATGGTGCGCGGCTTGCCGGCGAACACCGTGTCGAGTTGGACGCAGCGCAAATCCGTGAAATCACCTTGCCGGTGCATGTTCCGCGAAATGTTGGCAAGCCCGGTGCGCACGAGATCTTTTTCGAGATTTTTCCCGAAGATGATCCCGCCCTGAAATTGCGGGAAAAGACGACCTTCCTGCTCCCGCGCTGACCAATCTGGAAATACGCATGAATTCACCGATGATCGACGCGAGCAATGTCCCGTGGTACCGGCAGGGCTGGCCGTGGTTCCTGATCGCGTTGCCCGCGACTGCCGTGGTGGCGGGGGGCATCACACTGTGGTTCGCGCTTCGGGACTGGGATGGTCTCGTGTCCGATGACTATTACAAGGAAGGCCAGGCGATCGTGAAAACCGTCGGTCGTCTCAAGCGCGCGCGGGAAATGGGCTTGTCGGCGCGCGCACTGGTGCGCGACGGCGCGATCAGTGTCGAGCTGTCCGCCGCGCGGGAAACGGAGTTACCCCCGGAGCTTCATCTGGCGATCATCCATCCGGCGCATGGCCGGTTCGATCAGCGCGTGGTGTTGCCCAGGAGGGAGGATGGTTTGTATTCGGGAAAGATCGCGCCGCTGGGCGCCGGCCGCTGGCGTTTCCAGTTGGAAGACAAGTTGAAAGACGAACGCGAATTGAGAAATGAAAATGAATCCCGAAGTTGGCGCATGGACGGAACCGCTAACCTCCCGACAGAGACAGAGGTGTTCATTGGACCGTCCGATTGATTCTTAGACTGTTGAAGGAGGTGTTCCACCATGGCCCTGCAAGAGCTGTTTTCGACCCCTTTTGGCTGGCTCAGCCTGTTTACCATTGTGTTCGTGATCGTCATGGGGGTTTTCTTTATTCGCTTCTTTGCAAACCGTATCGAGGAGGATGAGCGCAAGGCTGCCCGGCGGCGTGAACGCAATGCCGGTTGATCCGTAACGGGATTCCTGGAAAATGAAAACGGCCCGGAGCTTTCCGGGCTGTTTTCGTTTCAAGGGGCGGGAAAGAGAAAGTATTGCCCGGAAAGCACCCTATCAACGGTAAACGAGCACCGGGGTTTTGCTGTGGGTAAGTACTTTCTGCGTTTCGCTGCCCAGAAGCAGGCCGGCGATACCGCGGCGCCCGTGCGAGGCCATGAAAATCAGGTCGCAGCCGTGGCGGTCCGCGGCGCTGATGATGGACTCGTAGGGGACTTCGCTGACCTGCGTATCGGTATCGGCGGGCACGCCTTCGGCGTCCGCCGCCGCCTTGGCGCGTTCGAGAATGCGCTGGGCTTCCTGTTGCGCGGAGCGGGCGAACTGCTCCGGCGTGGTCGGGTCGATCAGCGCGCCTTCGCCATAGATCGGCATCGGGAAGTCGGGCTGCGAGTAGAAAAAAGTGATGCGCGCGCCGACTTCCCTGGCGAAAGCGATGGAACGGGTCACGGCGGTGTCGGACAGCGGCGATCCGTCTGTAGGTACGAGAACATGCTTGAACATGATGTGATTTCCCTCCTGCTGTGTTGCTGCGTTGTTTTCATCCCTGATTATAGTGTGATGACCCTGCTGATTGCGCGCGGGGAGTTCGTCATCGCGCGCGCGCATGCCCGTGAGCGATACTTGCCGAAAAGTGTGACATTCCGAAAGAATGATTATGACGGCAATCGCCGCGAGCGGTATCATATGCCGCGCCGCCATGGCATTTTCGCCCGGAGCGGCGAATCATGAAATATCGGGAATACCCTGTCCGCCGGCGGGTTGGCTGGCGGCGGCGGGCGGGGCGTGATGGAATCCACGATCCATGCGTGGAAATCCAGTGCGTGCCATGCGGGCATGCGAACAGGGAGGGACGGCTCATGACCAGGAACAGCGCGACCGGAGAAAACCGGCAGGCGCGCGACCGTGCCGCGCGGCACGAAGCGCCTTTCGACCCCGGACAGGTATTGAAAAAAACCATCCACAAATTGCACGAAGGCGTCGAGGGCACGATCGACCCCTTGGGCATGGGAGCGCCCATCATCCATGCCCAATTGGCGTGGCTGGTGCATCCCCAGGAGCTTGCCGAGCGAATCGCGCGCCTGTCGTCGGACTTGTGGAAACTGCAACTCCATACCCTGACCCGGCTGGCGGGAAGAGAGAGCGACGATCCCATCCAGCCCCATCCCGACGATGTCCGCTTTGCCGATCCTGTATGGACGGAATCCGCATCCTGGGACTTGGTCAAGGAGTGGTATCTCGCCTTCACCCACAACATGCAGGACATGCTCTACGACACGCCGGGACTCAGTGGCAAGGAGCGGCGCAAGGCGGCGTTCTGGTGGCGGAAATGGCTCAACGCGGTAGCGCCGACCAACTTCCTGCCGACCAATCCGGTCGCGCTACGCAAGGCGATCGAGAGCAACGGGCAAAGCCTCGTCGCGGGCTACCATAATTTTCTTGAAGACATGCGAGCCGGTACGGTGCGGATGACCACGCTCGATGATTTCAAAGTGGGAAAAAATATCGGCAACACCCCCGGATCAGTGATATTTCGCAACCGGCTCGTCGAAGTCATCCGCTACACCCCGATCCGGCCCAAGGTACACGCCGAACCGGTCGTCATCATCACGCCGTGGATCAACAAGTTCTATATCCTCGACCTCAACGAAAAAAAAAGCATGGTGCGCTTCCTGCTCGACCAGGGGCTGGAGGTATTCATCACGAGCTGGAAAAACCCGGATGCGTCGATGCGCGACACACGCTTCGACGATTACCTGACCGACGGCATCCAGGCCATCGTGGATGTGGCGCGCGATTTCACCGGCGCGGCCAAAGTGCATGCGGTGGGCTATTGCATCGGCGGCACGGCGCTGACGATGTACATGGCCTGGGCAAACCGGCATTTCAAACCCGAGGATGTGCCGGTCGCCGATTTCACGCTCTTCACCACGCTGGTCGACTTCGTCAAGCCGGGCGACATCGAGATATTCATCGACGAATCCTGCATCCAGTACCTGATCGACAACATGGCGCGCAAAGGATATCTGGAAGGAAAGGAGATGGCCTCCTCCTTCCGCCTGCTGCGTTCGAACAGCCTGATCTGGACATATGTCGTGCATGGCTGGCTGTACGGCGAGCCTCTGGCGCCGTTCGACGTGCTTTACTGGAACATGGACTGCACCCGCCTGCCCTATGCGATGCATGCATGGTATCTGCGCGAGCTTTACCTGCACAACCGCCTGATCCAGCACGATGCGCTGACGGTCGCCGGCGAGCCGCTCGACCTTGCCCGCATCACCCAACCGCTCTACGCGGTAGGGGCGGAAGACGATCACATCGCGCCATGGGCACAGACCTTCCGTATCAACAACTTCGTCAATGGGCCGAAGCGCTACGTACTTTCCAGCTCCGGCCACATCTTCGGCATCGTCAATCCGGTGGTGAAGCCGCCCAAGCGCAGTTTCTGGGCGGGAGAGCCGCGCCGTTCCGACAACGCCGAACACTGGCGGGCCGGGGCGAGCTGGCAAGCGGGATCGTGGTGGACGGACTGGATGGATTGGCTCAAACCGCGCGCGGGCGAACTGGTGGATGCGAAACCAGCGAACAACAAATACCCGCAACTGGCCCCCGCGCCGGGGACTTACGTAACCGAACCTTGAGAAGCCGCACAGGATTTCCGCCGCCTGGCCTGGTCATCGCGGCCCAAGCCAGAACCAATGCCCGATCCCGGGCATCAGCGCCGTTGCGCTCCGCATGGCATGGTTGTCGCCCTCTCTCCCTTCTGCCATATGTATCTGCATCGCATACCCCGAAATCCAGTTATTCAGTTACCTTCTTGCGGTATGCGACAGAATTTACGGATGCTCGGCTGAACAGCCGATACCAAAAGCTGGTGATGAGCCATGGCAACTGCACAAGCGCTCTCGCGGCGAGGATGAAGGCCCTGCCCGACGGCGTGCGGGCATTTTCCCACACGCAGGCGATGTGGCGTTTCTTGCGCAATCCCTGGGTGACGCCCGAGGCATTGGCGGCGCCCTTGCGCAAGGTGGCGCACGAGGCGGTGGCGCGGCAGGACGGCGAGTATGCCCTGTGCGCCCACGATGGGTCGCGGCTGAACTATGGGAGCCACACAGGGAAGCAGGATCGCCTGCAAATGACGCACTGCCACGATGTGGGCCACGAATTGCAAAGCAGCCTGCTGCTCGGTGCGGAGGACGGCGCGCCACGGGCGGTTGCGGCCCAGAACCTGGTGACGGCGCAAGGAGTGTGGCGTTGCCGGGAAGCGGAGATCGGCCCTGACGAGCAGAGCCACCTGGACGAGTTGGGCGCGCGCACGGACTGGCTGGAGCGGTAGCCGTGGAGCAAGCGGCTGGTGCATAGCGT
>JAITLI010000139.1 GCA_031277975.1 Azoarcus sp. | reverse complement strand
TTGGCGGCAGGGCCTCCCAGCTACCCGGCGCAACCAATGTCGACATCATCGCAGAGAGCGGGATTCGCGCATCGGCAACCAAGTTGCCGTTTGCTTCGGGAAGTGTAGATGAGATTATTGCGAGTAATCCGTATCTTGACGGAACATTCAATATCATGGACTGGCTGCCTGAGGCGGCAAATGTTCTGAAACCCGGCGGGCAACTTATCATTAACGCTACGGTGAAAAACCCGTACGCTAAACTTCCGAGTGCACAAACCTTGGAAAGCCTTGGGTTGCGCGTGCTTCAGGAACAGGGGCAATTGTTGCCGCAATTCCGGAATCAAACATTCCATATTACAAATGGTGATCCCATTCAAATTGAAAAAATGGGATCCGTCATTCTTGAGAAAATGCCGTGAGCCATGAGAGCCTTTCCTGAAAATTTTGAATGGCTAGGCCTTTGGGAGGCGCACTTTGGTGCGCCTAAGGTGATGGGGCAGGATATGCTGATACCGGTTAAAAATTTACCGGTGCAAGGCGATCACCCCTTAAGGACTACTAAAGATAAGGTCATTCGACGGCACCCCGCACTGGGAGGGGTGGTTGATGGTCTATTAGTCTTTCGAGAAGTGTCTTTATCAAAACGCAGAGTAGACGAGTATATCGGTGTGGTAACAGATCCATACGGAGTCAAAGGATTTAGAGACCCCTATGAACTCGTGGATGTAGATGTTGCCAGTAGCGAAAAGATGAACACATATTTATTTGAGGGCGTGCTGGAAGAGCCATACGCCTGGGTTACATGGGACATCATCGCCCGCTCCTTCGAACTTCAAGTCGACTGAACCTTGCGCAGACCCCACCCCCGCAAGCCGCCCCGGCCAAACCGGCGAGCGCGATCAAACCCGCCGCCGCCAACCGGATGAGCCACGACGACTTCCTGCCCCTGAACAACCGCTACAAAGGCCTCCTCGGACTGAAATGAGCGCCTACGAGAGCCCCCATACAAGACCATGGGGACTCCATACAAGCAATGGAAACAGTCCACGATTGAGTCCGTTCCCAATGCGGGAATGGCGCAGCTCTCTTTTTTAATCAAAGAGTTGCGGCCTGGATGAGCGTTCGACGTGGCAATCCAGATCGTTCCATCCGGAGCGCAGCGCCGCTGTTTCGGAGCGTGTAGATACATATGCTTGAGCGGCGAGGATCTACCAGAGAATCGAGGGGTTCCGGTTCTTGATCCCTGACCCCCGATCCCCGATCGCGGGCTTGTCATCTCCAGCATTGCGCGACGGTCGTGCCGGCGGCGGCGCCCACCAGGTCTTTTCTCCCGCTCTGGTCGATCCTGAGGGTCGCGCAGGCGTCGCGGGTCTGGCGGCCCTGGGGCGCGGCCTCGATGACGTAGGCCCTTGCCGTGACGGCGCCGTTGAAGCCGAACGTGTAGATGCCAGCCAGATCGCTCCGGCATTGGGGGGTCGGCAGCGCGACATCCGCGCCGGCGGTATCCTGGTGGTATTGCAGGTTCACGGTATAGAAGCGTTCCATGAACTGCGCCAGTTCCAGCAGGCAGGCGCTGGCCGTGGCGCGGCGCGTCCTGATGGTGTATGCCTCGTAGCTCGGTATTGCGATGGCGCCGAGGATGGCGACGATCACCACGACGATCAATAGTTCTATCAGGGTGAAACCTTTGTGTGCGTTCATGGCGAAACCCATTTCGTTCTGAAGACCGCCCGGAAGACGCGGGAAGGAGGCTGGCGCCTTCCCGATGATGCGGGCGCGGCGATCCCGGAAGACCGCCGCGTTTTTTGCCGGATCGCTTTTACTGGCCGATGATTTCACGCCAGGAGATCCGGCCTCCCGCGCCGCTGTCGCCGTCCGGCCATCCGATACAACCTCCCCCAAGCTCGCCCGCATTCTGATTCTGATAGACCAACCGCCCCTTCGTGCAACCGCTACTGTCATCGCCGTTACCGCTGCCGTTGCCGTCGTCGCCGTTGTCTCTGAGTATGACTTTCATCCCCCCTGCCATGCCTTCCAGTTTGACTGCGGAAGGGTTGTCATCGCCGGCCTTGTCGTCGTCGTCGACCACGCCGTCGCCATTGATATCGAAGAAAGGAAAGCTGAGCCGCCCTCCCGTGCGCGCATCGACGAAGTAAAGCCAGCTCTCCCCGCTGCCTCCGCAGGGATTATCGCCCCCTGAACTGCCGCCTCCTGGGGGAATGATGGAGACAAACAAAGCGATATCGCCAACGGGAGTGTTGAGCACAGCAGGCTGCTCCACGATGCGCTCGCCGATGCCGGGGTGCAGGTCGAAGTACCAGCCCTCCTTGCCATTCATATCGCCGGATTGCGCACTTTCGATGATCATCACCTGCTTGCCGCCGACGGTTGCATTGGTGTTGGTGAAAGAGCGCGCTTTCAGATCGCTGGAGGCGATGCTGGAATTGTCTTCCGGGTCGATCAGCGCATAGGCGCTTTGCGTGGCGATATTGACGGTCTTGTCCTCGGCGCTGAGGTAGCGCCCGGTGCCGAAAAGGACATAGGGCCTGTCTTGGCCAGTGGGGGCGGGTGCCTTGAAAACCGTTGGCCGCCCGGTGACCGGCTTGCCCGCGCCCGCGTCGAACAGGGGCGAGGCGGTGTTGGCGAGCAGGTCGAACTTGTGCAGTTGCCCCTTGAGGTCGCCCGCGTAGGCGAAGATATTGCCGCTGTCCTTCTCCCAGACCGCGGGAGCGGCGAGGCCGTTGCCGGTGGCGCTCGACGCCTCGATCCTGGTCGCGCCACCGTTGGCGGCATTCACCTTGAACAGGGCGGCGCGGTCGGCGCAACTGTTGTAACCGTTGCCGAAGACGGCGGTCGTGACGGGGGCGGCGACGCTGGAGATGTTGACGAGGGTGATTTCACCGACGACATTCCCCAGGTAGCTGAGCGTGCCGTCCGAGCAGTTGCCGCCGTCGAGTTCCCACAGCACATTGTTGGTCGAGAAAGTGGCCGGGTCGGTGACGTCCAGCCCATAGAGGCCCTTGCCGCCGCGTCCGAGCGCGCCGACGAGGAGACGCTGGTTCGGCGTCAGTTCGCCGTCGCTGACCGCGACATAACCATCCACGAAATAATCGTGGTTATTGGTGAGCTTGTAGAGCTTCGGGATCAGCGTCGCGGGGATGTAGGCGAACTGCTCGACGCCGTTGGCGGCGTTGAAAGCGTGCAGCATGCCATCGTTGGCGCCCAGATAGAGGGTCTCGTTGCTGCCGGATTTGACGTGGAGCGGCGCATTGTGCGGGCTGTCGCCGAGCGGGCTGGCGCTGTTGCCGGCGCGGACGCGACTGCGGAACTGGCCGGAATTCGTGCCTTCGTCGGCGTTGCCGCCGCGTATGTAGTTGAGCACTTTTTCGCCATTGAGGAGCGCGCCGGGGCCTTTCAGGACGGTCTGCTGCGACGAACTCAGGCTGCTCCACTGGAACGGGACGCCGTTGCCGTTGCGGGTGAAAATCTTGCGGCTGTTCGGGGGCGGCAATTGCTCCGCGGCATGCCAGACGATGCCTTGCAGCCCGCTGGCGACATCGATGCCCTGGGCGAAAAGATCGCCGTTCCATGTTCTTGGCGTGTACGTCGTGCCATAGACATAGGAGCCCATCCCCGCCTCGACCACGTCGACATTCGTGTCCAGTCCACCGGAAGATCTCAACGCCGCGTTGACGGAATTGGCGATTTCCGAGATGGCCTGGGCGAATTCCTGATAGTTGTAGGCGGTGAAAAAGCCGCCGTGACCATTGATGGCGGCGTGAAGCAGATCGTCG
>JAITLI010000124.1 GCA_031277975.1 Azoarcus sp. | reverse complement strand
CGCGCCGACCGCCATGTGGATGCCGATCTCGCGCGTGCGCTCCTTCACCGCCATCAGCATGATGTTCATGACACCGATGCCGCCGACGACGAGCGAGATCCCGGCGATCAAGGCGAGTAGCAGGTTCTGCTGCTCGCCCGCCTCGTTTCGCGCCCGCGCCCGCGCCGGGTTGTTGGCGACCTCGAAATCCTTGACCCGGTGCGCGGCGGTGAGCACTCTGGTAATGTCGGCAATGGTTTCTTCCACCCGCGCCGGGTCGCGCACCCGCACTTGGATCAAGTCCGGCGTGGGTTGGCCCCAGATGCGGCGGCTGGCGGTGGTGAAGGGGAAAATGACCAGCGTGTTGTCCTCTTCCTCGCGGGTTTCCGTCAGTTCGCCGATGACGAGGAAGGGGACGGAACCAGACAGTTATCGACCAGCACATGACGTCCGATGGCGTTCTCGTTGCCAAAGAGATTCTGGCGGATGTTCTTGCTGAGGACGATGACGGTGGACAAATGGCGTTCGTCCTCGCGGTTGAAGAAAACGCCGCGCCCCATCTCCCAGTTGAAGATGGCTGGAGCCTCGCTGTTGGTCGTATAGGCGAAGGCCCGCAGATCGACATTGCCGCGCGCAGCACCACGCCGCCAACCTGGAAAGGCGAGACATGGGCGACATTCTCCACTTCGCGGATCAAATCCAGATCGGACATGAACAACTGGCCGCGCAGTCCGCGCGTGCTGACGAAACCGGGGCGGATGGAGATGCGGTGGGTATCGCCGCCTTCGGCGAGTTCCTGCAGCAATTTCTCGCTCGCGCCCTGCCCGACGGCCATGAGGACGATGACGGAAGCCACGCCGATCATGATGCCGAGCAAGGTGAGCAGGGTGCGGAAGCGGTTGGCGGAGAGGGTGCGCCAGCCGCTGGAAATGGCTTCGAGGACGTCGGCGAGCCAGGAGGCGTTTTCTTCACCGCTTCGCGCCATCCGCGCCATGAAATTCCGGGGATCGAAACTTTCCCCGTCATCGCGCGGCGTGGGGCGTACTTCGTCATCGCACGGTGCGGGGAATACTTCGTCATTGCGCGGCGTGGGGAATACTTCGTCATTGCGAGGGCCGCAGGCCCGTGGCAATCCAGTTCGTATCACACGGCGCGCAGCGCCGCTGAATCTGATCCCTGATGAGTCAGCCGGAAGCGCGCAATGTTCTTGCCGCGGCCACCATGTTGGTCAGGGCCGGGATCACTTCTTCCCATTGGCGGGTTTTCAGGCCGCAGTCCGGGTTGACCCAGAGCCGTTCGGCGGGAATGCGTTCCGCGGCTTTTTTCATCAGGTGCACGATGTGCTCCTGCGTCGGGATGTTGGGCGAGTGGATGTCGTAGACGCCCGGGCCGATCTCGTTCGGGTATTTGAAATCGTCGAAGACGTCGAGCAGTTCCATGTCCGAGCGCGAAGTTTCCATGGTGATGACGTCGGCGTCCATCGCCGCGATCGAGGCGATGATGTCGTTGAATTCAGAGTAGCACATGTGGGTGTGAATCTGCGTTTCGTCGCGCACGCCGTTGGCGGCGATGCGGAAGGATTCGACCGCCCAATCCAGATATTCTTGCCATTGCGAGCGGCGCAGCGGCAGACCTTCGCGCAGCGCGGCTTCGTCGATCTGGATGATCGGCACGCCCGCTTTTTCCAGGTCCAGCACTTCTTCGCGGATCGCCAGCGCCAGTTGCCGGCATGAGGCCGCGCGCGGCTGGTCGTCGCGCACGAATGACCAGTTCAGTATCGTGACCGGCCCGGTGAGCATGCCTTTCATCGGTTTGCCGGTGAGGGATTGCGCATGGACGATCCACGCTACCGTCATCGGGCGGGGACGGCGGATGTCGCCGAAGAGAATCGGCGGTTTCACGCAGCGCGAGCCGTAGGATTGCACCCAGCCGAATTGGCTGAATACGTAGCCTTCGAGTTGTTCGCCGAAGTATTCCACCATGTCGTTGCGCTCGGCTTCGCCATGGACGAGGACATCCAGCCCCAGGGCTTCCTGCTCGCGGACGCAACGGGCGATTTCCGTCCGCATGGCCTCTTCGTAGTCCGCCGCGTCGAGCCGCCCGGCCTTGAATTCGCTGCGGACGCGGCGAATGTCGGCGGTCTGCGGGAACGAGCCGATGGTCGTGGTCGGATAAAGCGGCAGTTTCAATAGAGCGGCCTGCCGGGGCGCGCGTTCCGCATAGGGGTTGGCGCGCCGGCCCAGTTGGGGGCCAATTTTGGCCGCCGCGGCCTGGACTTCGGGGTTGTGCACGCGCGGCGAGGCCCGGCGCGCAGCCAGGTCGGCCTGGTTGGCGGCGAGTGCGTCGCGGACGGCGTCGCGGCCCGCGCGCAGCGCCGTGGCCAACACCTTCAGCTCTTCGAGTTTCTGGAGGGCGAAGGCCAGCCACGACTTGACTTCGGCATCGAGTCTGTGCTCCCTGGCGAGATCCATCGGCACATGCAGGAGCGAGCACGAAGGGGCGATCCACAGGCGCTCGCCCAGGCGCCGCGCCAAAGGTTCGAGCCAGTCCAGCGTCGCGGCCAGGTCGGTCTTCCAGATGTTGCGCCCGTTGATGACGCCCAGCGACAGTATCTTGTGGGAAGGCAGCAGATTGAGCAGCGGGGCCACGTCGTCGCGGCCATTGATGGCGTCGATGTGCAGGCCCGCCACTGGCAGGTTGGCGGCGAGGTATTGGTTTTCCAGCAATTGGCCGAAATATGTCGCCAGCAGCAGTTTGACGCGGCAACTCTTCAGATGGTGATAGGCGGTATTGAAGGCGTGCTGCCAGTCCGCGTCGAGTTCGGTGACGAGCAGCGGTTCGTCGATCTGCACCCAGTCGACGCCTTGCGCGGCCAGCGTTTCCAGCAGTTGTGCGTAGACCGGCAACAGGCGCGGCAGCAGGGCGAGCCTGGCGGAACCGTCGCGCGTCTTGCCCAGCGCCAGGTAGGTCACCGGGCCGATGATGACCGGCTTGGCGTTCACGCCCTGCTCCCGCGCTTCGGCCAGTTGCTCCAGCAGGCGGGAGGCGTCGAGGCTGAATTCGGTGGATGCCGTGAATTCGGGGACGATGTAGTGGTAGTTGGTGTCGAACCACTTGGTCATTTCGCCGGCGGCCACGCCGCAATCGCAGTGGCCTTCCGCCGCCGTCCGCGCCGAGCGCCCGCGCGCCACGCGGAAATAGTTGTCCAATGCGTCGCCATGGAAGCCGCGCACGCGCTCCGGCAGGTTGCCCAGCGTGAAGCTCATGTCGAGGACCTGGTCGTAGAACGAGAAATCTCCCACGGGGATCAGGTCGAGGCCCGCCTGTTCGTCCCAGTGGCGTTTGCGCAATCGCGCGCCAAGCGCTTGCAGCGCATCGCGCGTGGATTCTCCTTTCCAGTAGGATTCCAGGGCGAATTTCAGTTCGCGCCCGGCGCCGATGCGGGGGAAACCAAGATTGTGAACGGTGGTCATGAATGGCTCCAGAAGAGAGGAATGCACAAGCGCCCGATCGTATGACCGCTGTTCGATGAAGTAAAATGGTCTTATCTCACCCATTCATGAATTTCTTTCACTCGCCATGCTGGAACGCATCCATCTGAACATCGTGCGGGAAGTCGAAAAACAAGGCTCGCTGACCAGCGCGGCCAATGTCCTGTGCGTCACGCAATCGGCGCTGAGCCACAGCATGAAAAAGCTCGAACAGCAATTGGGAACGGACATTTGGCTGCGCGAAGGCCGCGGCCTGCGCCTGACGCAGGCCGGACAATATTTGCTGACCGTCGCCAACCGGGTCTTGCCGCAACTGACGCGGGCGGAGGAGCGGCTGCGCCAGTTCGCCCAGGGCGAGCGCGGCGCCTTGCGCATCGGCATGGAGTGCCACCCCTGCTACCGCTGGCTGCTGAAGATCGTTTCGCCCTACCTGGCGGCCTGGCCGGACGTCGATGTGGATGTGAAGCAGGAATTCCAGTTTGGCGGTATCGGCGCCCTGCTTGGCTACGAAATCGACCTGCTGGTCACGCCGGACCCGCTTTTCAGGCCGGGGCTGGAATTCGAGCCGGTGTTCGGCTACGAACAGGTGCTGGTGGTCGCCCGCAGCCACGCGCTCGCGCAGGCCGCCCACGTCACCCCGCGGCAATTGACGCGGGAAGTGCTGATTACTTATCCTGTCGCCCCCGAGCGCCTGGACATCTACAATCAATTCCTGCTGCCCGCCGGCATCGCGCCCAAACGCCACAAGACCATCGAAACCACGGACATCCTGCTGCAAATGGTGGCCAGCGGCCGCGGCGTGACGGCGCTGCCGCTGTGGCTGGTGCGGGAATACGCGGACAAGATCGACATCGTTCCCGTGCGCCTGGGGCCGCGCGGCATCGCCAAGCAAATTTTCCTCGGCGCGCGCGCGGCCGATCTCGACACCGACTATCTCAAGGCTTTCATCGCGATGGCCCGGCAACCGGCGGCGCCCTCCGGCGCGGACATCTCTTCATCATCATGACATCTTCTTCCGAACGTCCTCCCATCCCCTTGCCCGCGCAGCGCGGCAAAGTGTTGCTGCATTCGTGCTGCGCGCCATGCTCGGGCGAAACAATGGAAGCCATGCGGGCGGCGGGCATTGATTTCACGGTCTTTTTCTACAATCCGAACATCCACCCGCGCCGGGAGTACGAACTGCGCAAGGACGAAAACATCCGTTTTGCCGAACGATTCGGCGTGCCCTTCGTCGACGCGGATTATGACCGCGACAACTGGTTCGCCCGCGCCAGGGGCATGGAAAACGAGCCGGAACGCGGCATTCGCTGCACCATGTGCTTCGACATGCGCCTCGAACGCACGGCGCTGTATGCGCATGAACACGGATTCCAGGTCATGACAAGTTCACTGGGCGTCTCGCGCTGGAAAAACATGCGGCAGGTCAACGCGTGCGGTATCCGCGCCGCCGCGCGCTACCCCGGGCTGATGTACTGGGATTACAACTGGCGCAAAGGCGGCGGCTCCGCGCGCATGCTCGCCATCAGCAAGCGCGAGAATTTCTATCGGCAGGAATATTGCGGATGCGTATACTCCCTGCGCGACGCCAACCACCACAGAGCCGAAAACGGGCGCGCGCGTATCCGCATCGGCGTATCGCATTACGGGCAAGACAGCGCGGCGGACCAGGCACCGCAATCCGCCGGGGACAAGGACTGAATGTTGCCAATACGCAACATGAACGATTTCGGAGTAATCCGTGCATGCGGATAAGAAATGCCTGGAGCCATGGCATTACCCCGGAAATTGCACAGATGGAATTTGCCTCGGTTATTGCATGCCGAGTCGTCAATACGCAAGAGCAATCATGCCCTGCCTTGCCCGCAAACCGGCCGGAAAGAAGAAAACGAATTCAGGAACATCCCCGTGAAGGAGTTTCCCGCCATATGAAGAGCGGCGTAGAATCGCTCACGTTCCATGCGGAAATATCTATGTTTTACGTAACAAGTTCATATCCCCCGCCCTGGAAAAGGACACCAAGCGTGGAACATTTTTGTTTCGTCCGTTCGGGCATCGTTTCAATACAGGAGGCCAGAAATGGCAACAACACTTTTAGGCAGTCTGCTCAGTTTCCTACCCATCTTTAATCTCGGCATCGCCGCGGGCAGTGCGAACATCAGCGTCACCACCGGTCCCGAGGGGGTCGGGGTCGGGATACTGACCTCTATCGCAACTGTCGGTGTCGGCGTGACGCCCACGAGCGTTGGCGTCGAGGTCACCGCGCCCAATACCGCTGTCAGCGTCCTGGTGACTCCCGGCAGTATCCTCTCGGGCATCTTCGGCTTTATCAAGGGCATCAGCAACCTGTTTACCGGCGGCGGCAATGGCGACGATACTGACACCGACACGGCCACCGAAAAGTCCGCGCCACTGCCTGAAGATGACGCAGACAGCGACGCCGGGCTTCCCGAGGTGAGTTTGCCTGTTTATGAAAACGGCGTCGATCTCACCGGCACTGTTGACCCGGACACAGCCGATTTCACGCTGGTCTGATCCGTCCGGTACATCCTGAAACAAGAACACCCCGCTATCGGCGGGGTGTTCTTGTTTCAGGGATCGGAAAAATCAGCGGCGCTCTCGCGCCGGATGGAACGAACTGGATTGCCGCAGACCTGCGCGCCTCGCAATGACGAGGGAGGCGTCATTGCGGGGAACGAAGCGGCGCGGCAGTCCCCCCACCTCGTCATTGCGAGGCGCGCAGCGCCGTGGCAATCCAATGCATTCCAACCGGCGCGAAGCGCCGCTGTTTTCCTGGCGGCGGGGCGTGGCCGCGCGGTTCATTTCCTGGACCCTCACGAAATCACCGCCAAAAAGATCGGCCCCCATGCCCCCGACG
>JAITLI010000038.1 GCA_031277975.1 Azoarcus sp. | reverse complement strand
CCGAACTCGAACAGACTTTGAAGGATTATCTCCTGGCGTACAACCACTTCATCCCACAACGCGCCATCGGACATCGATCTCCCAGCGATGCCCTCGCATCATGGTATGATCGATACCCTGAAATGTTTGTCAGGAAGGTTTGTAATCAAGCGGAACGCGATACCTACACATCACCCTGATCTGGAGCTAAATCGATCTGGCTCAAAGCCAGAAAAATCTGGCCCAAAACCAGATTGATCCATCTCAGAGTCATAAAAAGCGGGCTTGGGCCAGATCGAGTCGAGCGGCTCATCCGACCGGCAACCGTGCGGCAATGCCAATGCGATTCGAGCGCTTCCAGGCGGCAGCGCCTGCCGCCGCGACCGGGGCAACGCGGGCAGACGCCGGAAAAACCGCATTTCGACATGCTCGGAACCCGGGCTGGAGCAGGCCGGATAAAGGCATTCATCATCACACGGCGCCGCCGTGAAAAACAAAACCCGGCGGACTGTGAAAAATCATCGACGGAAACATTCATTACCTGCCTTAACATACACAAAATCCAATAAACCAGACCAACCGACACTGTGTTCCACACAGCGGGATATGAAATTCTTCCCGAACCGGATTTCCCGGCACATCTCAAGCAGAATACAACTCACCCATGAACAGGTCTGGCGTTTGCTTGCTCCCTCCGAGCGTTCAGAAAATGTACGGCGTTATGCGGCTTCGCTCATTACCGTCCGCATCCAGCTGATTTCGACCCTTTTCGCTCTGGTCGTCCCCTTGTGGTCGATCATCGACCTGCTGGTTTTTCCCGCACCCGTATCACTATGGCTGACCCTGCTGCGCTTTGCCTCGGCGGTGGTATTCGCCTTCCTGGCATGGCCGCGCAAGCTCTCGGAAACCCGGCCCTATGCCCAGGCCATCGCGACCTTGCTGGTCATGATGATGGTGCCTTCCATCTTCTATCTGGTTTCGCTCCTGATCCTGAATTCCGCCCCCACGACAGGCATGCAGACCGTCATGACTCATTTCTACACTTTCATGCCGACTGTCGTGCTCGCCGGGCTGGCGATTTTTCCCCTGACCGCGCTCGAAATCGTCCTGCTGTCGCTGCCGGTGCTCATTACCACCATTATCGGCTTTCTCATCGACAGCGCTCCAATGCCGCTGGAAGAAAACATCACCATCTTGTGGTGCATGACGATGATGATGGGCGTATCCATTTTCTCCGGCATGAGCCAGTCGCATTACATGGAAAGCATGGTGCGCCGGGCAATGACCGATTCCCTGACCGGCGCCGCTTCGCGCCGTTCCGGCATGGAGGCTCTTGAACTATCGTTTCATCTGGCGGCCATGTCGCAACAACCGCTGTCGGTCGCCTTTTTCGACATCGATCGCTTCAAGAGCATCAATGACAGTTTCGGTCACGACATTGGCGACCAGATTCTGCAACGGTTCGCCGAACGCTTGCGCGGACTGCTGCGCCACAGCGATACCCTGGTGCGCTGGGGAGGCGAAGAATTCCTCGCCATTCTTCCAAACATGCCGGCCAAGCAATTACCGATATTCATTGATCGTCTGCGCGTCGGCGGTTTTGGAACCGGTCCCGACGGCAAGACGCTGTTGACGGCCTCGGTGGGAATCGCCGAAACCATGACCGACAATGTCAGCGATTGGCCCGCGCTGGTCGAACTGGCCGACCAGCGCATGTATGAAGCCAAGCGCCAGGGCAGGGCGCGCGCGCTACTGCCAGGCGACATCATGGCTCTTCTTGATTTGGGCGCGGTGAAAGCGGGAAAATAGGCGACAGGAAACTTTCATACAGAAGAGCCTTTTGCAAAAGGCTCAGAAGAAACTTCCCATACCTGAAGATATGGTAACTGTCCGGTAACGTTCGATACGTCACAGCGGCGCGCACTTCGTATTCTTGTTTTTCACGCGCGGGGGCGAATCACCACTGTCCCCTTCCAGCCCGCTTGCGGGAAGCGCCGCCGACCAAATCCGATCCTTGATACCTGATTCCCGACACCCGATCATTTCACGCGGTTACGATATTCGTCGGTGCGCGTGTCGATCTCGATCCTGTCACCGATCTCGACGAAAGCCGGCACCTGCAACTCGAACCCCGTGGCGATCCGCGCCGGCTTCATGACCTTGCCAGAAGTATCACCCTTGACAGCGGGTTCGGTATAAGTAACCTCGCGCACCACGCTGTTGGGCAATTCCACCGAAATCGCCTTGCCGTTGTAGAACACCACTTCACAGGCGAGACCATCTTCGAGATACTTGAGCGCGTCGGTCATGTTTTCGGCTTCGACCTCGTACTGATTGTATTCGGCATCCATAAATACATACATCGGATCGGCGAAGTAGGAATAAGCGACTTCCTTGCGATCAAGGACGACGATCTCGAACTTGTCATCGGCCTTGTAGACCGATTCGGCCGGGGTGCCGGTAAGCAGGTTCTTAAGCTTCATCTTCACCACGGCGGCGTTGCGGCCCGATTTATTGTATTCGGTCTTCTGCACCACCAGCGGATCATTGCCGACCATGATGACGTTGCCGGAACGGAGTTCTTGTGCGGTTTTCATGCTGTAACCCTGAATGGAGGCGAACCTTGTCCGCCCCGAAGATAAAGGAGCAGAATTCTATCCACTTTTTTTGCGCAGGTGTTGACAGAAGCGCCACAGTTCGTCGACGAGATCGGGGCGCGCGTCCAATATGGCGCACCAGGCACGCGCATGCCGCCCGATCTCCGGCAAGGCACGCGCAAAAGCCGGCCATGCCGCCGCCGTCTCTGTCTCCGCCCCGTCCGCCTCCATCCCGCCATTCCATGCCCGCCAGAAACCGGCGAGCGCCGCCGCAGCTGCCGCGCCAAGTCCTGTCCGGTAGAGAGCAAGAAAAGCATCAAGCTTGACGAGATGCGCGTCGTCCTCTTGCGGGTATATATGCCATACCAACGGACGCCCCGCCCACTGCGCACGCACGAAGGAATCTTCCCCCCGCACCAGATTGAGATCGCAACGCCACAACAGACCGTCGTAATCGTTCTGTCCCATGAAGGGCAGCACCGCCACGCGCAAAGCGCCGCGCTCCAGCCGCGCTCCGACCGGCAGATCCGTTCCAAGCGCCGCTTCCACCCCGGGCAAGACCTTCCCTTCCGGAATCAACAACAGCACCGGCCTGTCGCCCACCTGCCAGCATCGCAACAGCCCGCCGATCCCCGGCTGTTCATAGCTGAACAGCGACACCAACAGCGCATCGGCGCACTGCGGCGTCACGCCGCGCGCGCGCAGCCAGTCGGCGCGCGGACATTCCAGCAACGCCCGGTCGCGCCGGACGAGGAGTCCGGTTTCGCGGATCAATCCGCCGGTTCCCTCGATAAAGCCGGGAAAGAAGAAATACTTGGTCAACGTCGGATCGGCCCGCGGCGAAGGCAGGCCGTTACAGCCCCGCACCCAATCCTCCGCCGACAGGTATTCGAGATTGATCCACAGCGGCGGCGGTATGCGCGCCGCCATCGCCCGCATATGCGCGACAGGCAACTCGCAGGCAAACGCCTCGATCACCACATCCGCCGGCTCCACCAACGGAAAGACTTCCATCCATTCCCGCAGCTCGACTCCCGCCACCTCGATCCCGTCACGAACAGCCTCCGGACACACCTTGGCAAGCGCCGCCCAATCGTCGACCCAGAGCCGCACATCAACACCATACCTAGCCGCCAATACCCGTGCCAGCCGCCAGCACGTACCTATATCCCCATAGTTATCCACAACCCGGCAGAAAATATCCCATTTCGTCATGGCATCAGGAAAAAAAGCGCACATCGTCTGAACAAGTTGGTCAACAACTTGGGGAAATATTGTGAACAATGGGCTTTTCCCCACGGAAGGCGAAAACAATGGACATTTGCCACACAACTGTCAACGTGACTTATCTACCGGTTATCCTTGGAGAAAAACCGGCTTCGCCACACGTGCCGGCAGACTTATCCACAGATCTTCGCTGATTGTTCACCTAATAGTCTCTTAAAAAGAAAAAACAACAAAACAAACACTCATCCAACCGCCCACCGCGCAGAACCACCACAAATTCGGCGGCGCCGAGACGCAAACACGAGTAAACTGGCGCCCCTCTCCGGATTAGTACGGCCAGCCCAAGAGGCTTCCCGCGTTTTTGGCATACAGAACAGGACGAATCTCCATGTGGTTCAAGAATCTTCAGCTCTACCGTCTCCCTGTCGGATGGGAAATCGACGCCGCGGAATTCGAGACGCGGCTGGCGGCACGTCCCCTCCAAGCTTGCGGCAGCCAAGATATGGCATCGCACGGCTGGGTCCCGCCTCGTGACGGCGATGCCTTGCTGCACAGGGTCGGTCGGCAATGGCTGATCGCCTTCGGTATCGAATCCCGCTTGCTGCCAGCGGCGGTGATCCGGCAGGAGGCCGAAGAACGCGCGGCGCTTCTTGCCGAGCAGCAGGGTTACAGGCTTGGGCGCAAGCAGATGCGCAATTTATGCGAGCAAGTGACGCAGGAACTGTTGCCGAAGGCTTTTACGCGTCGTGGCCGCATCTATGTATGGATTGATCCGGTGGGAGGCTGGCTCGGTGTCGACACATCCAGCCAGGCGAAAGCTGAAGAAGTACTCGAATGTCTGCGCCAGACATTCGATCATTTTCCGCTTGCCTTGTTGCGCACTGTGCGCTCACCCGCTTCGGCGATGGCCGGTTGGCTGGTTGGCGAGTCGGCCGCGAATTTTTCAGTCGATCAGGATTGCGAATTGCGCTCCGTCAGCGAGGAAAAATCGACTGTGCGTTATGCGCATCACTCGCTCGATGGCGGTGAAATCAAGGACCACCTCACAGCCGGCAAGATGCCGGTCAAGTTGGCACTTACTTTCGCTGATCGCGTCAGTTTCGTGTTTACCGAGAAATTCGAGCTCAAACGGCTGGATTTTCTCGATGTCGTACGCGAGGAAATCGGTAATGAGGACGATGCCGGGGCACTGTTCGACGCCGAATTCACTTTGATGACTAGCGAATTGGGACGTCTGATCCCGGCACTGATCGAAGCCTTGGATGGGGAGCAGGAAGCGCCGCGGACTGGGCGGGGGAGCGGCAGTCCGCCGTTCTGATCCGGTCGCCGGGTTTACCGCTCCGGCGATGCTCGCAAGATGAGCACGTCGCCGCTCTGCGTGAATTCCAGCCACTTGAGAACGTTCATGCCGAGTAGGATGGTGTCGTCATGGTTCATTCCGGGATTGAGGCTGGCTTGTACTTGCTGGACGACGAAGGGACCAAGGCCAAGTTCGTTGATGACCGTCGTGCGCACTTCAGCGTAGCCATTGGCGGTGGAAACGCGCATGACCGGCCCGGCGGGCAGGGCGAGGTCCATGCCCAGCTTGGCGGGGATCGCCACTTGGGTTGCACCGGTGTCGAGCATGAAGGTAACTGGTTGGCCGTTGATGGTCCCGGGCGCGATGTAATGACCGGCGCGGTTGCGTTTCAGTACCAGTTCAGCCGCGCCGCCGGGGGTGGTGACGAGTTTGCGGTTGGGATTGTCGTGTTGTTCTTCGATGCCCGCGAAGAACAGCCATAGCAGGCCGAGCAACGACAGCGCCGCCAGCCATGTCATGCTGCGGCTCATGCGCCGGGTCGCACCTTCTTCGTGTCCAGGGGGGTTCATGTCGGCATGGCGGATCAGGTGAGCACTTGTCCATGCTCGCGGGTAGCGTGGAAGGTTACTTTTGCCCACTTTTCCATCGTTATCGCGAGATTGTAGCGGCTGCTGGCGAGGTAGACTGGATTGCCGTCGACGTCCCGGCCTAGGCGCGACGCCTGTTCGCGCGTGAAATCGCGGCGTGTATTGTCATCGGGGAAAACGAGCCAGCGCGCGGTATGGATGTCGGCGGCCTCGAAAATGGCGTCGACTTTGTACTCATCCTTGAGGCGTTGGGCGACGATCTCGAATTGCAATTGCCCGACCGCGCCCAGCAGCATTTGTCCGTCCTCGAGTTCGAAGACCTGGATTGCGCCCTCCTCGCCGAGTTCCCGCAAGCCTTTCTGCAATTGCTTGGATTTGAGCGGATCGCGCAGTCTCGCGGCGCGAAAAAGCTCCGGCGAAAAATAGGGAATGCCTTTGAAGGCGAGTATTTCGCCTTCGGTCAGGGCGTCGCCGATCTGCAATTGGCCGTGGTTGTGGATGCCGATGATGTCCCCGGCGACGCCGTCTTCTTTTAGCACCCGTTCGTTGGCCATGAAAGTGAGGGCGTTGGCGAGTTTCATGTCGCGCCCGTCGCGTACATGGCGCACTTTCATCCCCGGATTGTAGCGCCCCGAACAGATGCGGAAGAAAGCGATGCGGTCGCGGTGGCGGGGGTCCATATTGGCCTGAATCTTGAATACGAAGCCGGTGAAAGCGGGTTCGGCGGGCCGTACCATGCGCGTTTCATTGTCATTCGTGACCGCGATGCGCGCTTGTGGCGGCGGCGCCCAGTCGATCAGGGCGTGCAGGATTTCCTGCACGCCGAAGTTATTGATACCGGAGCCGAAAAATACCGGACTTTGGCGTCCGGCGAGAAAATCGGTCAGTTCGAATGGCGGCGAGGCGTCGTGCAGCAGGGCGACATCATCGCGCGCGTGTTCGATTTCGAGCGGGTAGCGGCGATCGAGTTCGGGATTGTCAAGCCCCGCGATCACCTCGGCTTGGCTGCGGTGTTCTTCTCCGGCGGTGAAAGTCAGCATGCGGTCGGTGAGCAGATGATAGACGCCGCGGAACGCCTTGCCCATGCCGATCGGCCAAGTGACGGGCGCGCAGGCGATTCCGAGCACGCTTTCGATCTCGGCCAGCAGATCGAAAGGCTCGCGCACCTCGCGGTCGAGCTTGTTGATGAAGGTGATGATTGGCGTATCGCGCAGGCGGCAGACTTCGAGCAACTTGATCGTCTGCGCCTCGACCCCCTTGGCGGCGTCGATTACCATCACCGCCGCGTCGACAGCGGTGAGCACGCGATAGGTATCTTCGGAAAAGTCTTCGTGTCCCGGCGTGTCGAGCAGGTTGATGGTATGTCCTCGGTATTTGAACTGCATTACCGAGCTGGTGACGGAGATACCGCGTTGTTTTTCCACTTCCATCCAGTCGGAAGTGGCATGCCGGGCCGACTTGCGTGCCTTGACCGTGCCCGCGAGCTGGATCGCGCCGCCAAAAAGCAGCAGTTTTTCGGTAAGCGTAGTTTTACCGGCATCAGGGTGGGAGATGATGGCGAAAGTGCGGCGGTGTTCGATGTCGTGCTGGAGTTCGGAAGGAGATGTCGTCAAAGGAGGAACCTTTCAGGTTTGCGATATTTTCCGGCGCAGGGATTCGTCGTTTAGTGCTGTATGGCTTTCGCTGTATTTTGTTATGAATCCCTGCCGAGTGTGAGTATTCGGCTATTCAGTCCGTTTCTTCGCGGGGGCGCGCCGAGCGGGCGCTTTTTTTACGGCATTTTCCGCGTCGCTTTCGCTGGTTTCGGTTTTTTCCGTTTTTGTATTCGCAGCCTTCGGCGCGCGCGGTTCGAACTCGAAACCGACTTTGCCGTCCTTGCCGCGCACGAGGAAGGCCGAGAATTTGCGCCGCGTGCGTGCGGAAATAAAGCCGCGCAACAGATCCGTCCTGCCTTCGATAAGAAGTTTTTGCATCTGTTCGCGCTCGATTGGCTGTTGCAGGATGACCTTGCCCGAGCGGAAATCGCAGTTTTTTTCTGGTCCAGCTGATTTTTCGCAAACGTAGACCATACCGTGCTCGAAGACGCGGCCATGACATTTGGGGCAAGGGCCTATCGCTTCCTGCCCGGAAAAATCGACTGCTTCCGCAGTTTCGCCTTCCTTTGGTTGGCCGAAATCGAACGTAGGTTGTTTGTCGTCGTTGAGGACGACTTCGGCGTTGAACAACCGCCCCATCCTGTTGCGGAAGCCCAGTAGCGGGCCGATGCGGCCTTCGCGCAGTAGGGCCTCGATCTCGCCGATCTCGAATTGGCGGCCCGCGATGATTTTCCATGTGCTCCAATCGCACTTCTGGCAGGCAAACTTCTTGTAGTTTTCTTTCACCACGCCGCCGCACTTCGGACACGGCACGGCGAGGGTGGCAAAATCACCTGGCACGGTGTCGGACTCGAAACGCCGGGCACGCTCGACCACGTCGCGGGTCATATTGGCGATCTCGAGCATGAATGCTTCGCGCGACAGTTCGCCGCGTTCCATGCGGGAAAGTTTGTGTTCCCAGCCGCCGGTGAGCTCGGGCGAAGCCAATGCGTCGATACCCAGTCCCCGGATCAGGGTGATGAGTGAAAACGCCTTGGCGCTCGGGATCAATTCGCGCCCTTCGCGGTGCAAGTATTGTTCGGCGAGCAAGCCTTCGATGATCTGCGCCCGCGTGGCCGGAGTGCCCAAGCCGCGCTCGGCCATCGCCGCGCGCAATTCCTCATCGTCGACCATCTTGCCCGCGCCTTCCATCGCCGACAGAAGTGTGGCTTCGTTAAAGCGCGCTGGTGGTCTGGTTTGCAGGGCGCGGAGCAGGATTTCCTCGGTTCGCACCGTCTCATTGGCGGCAACGGCAACCAATTGCGTGTTTTCTCCGTTTTCCCCGCGCGCATTGGTATTGGCGGCTTCCTTGCCGTAAATGGCGAGCCAGCCCGCGTTCACCAGTATCTTGCCTTCGGTCTTGAACACTTCGCCGGTGACACGGGTGATGCGGGTGGTGATGCGATATTCGGCGGCGGGATAGAACACGGCGAGGAAACGGCGCGTCACGAGATCGTAGATCTTCTGTTCGGCCTCCGTCAGGCTTTTCGGCAGCGCCCCGGTGGGAATGATGGCGAAGTGATCGGAAATCTTGGCGTTGTTGAAAATGCGTTTGTTCGGCTTTACCCAGCCCTGGCGCATGATCTCGGCGGCGAACGGCGCATAGGCGTCCGGTAGGCCGTGCAGGATGTCTTTCACCGTACCGAGATAATCTTCCGGCAAGGCGCGCGCGTCGGTTCGCGGATAGGTCAACGCCTTGTGCCGCTCGTACAAGGCTTGCGCCAGTTGCAGGGTGGTGCGCGCCGAAAAGCCGAAACGTCCGTTGGCTTCGCGTTGCAGGCTGGTGAGGTCGAAAAGCGGCGGCGAAAGTTGGGTCGAAGGTTTGGATTCCTCCGTGACCACGCCCGGTTGGCCCATGCACTTGTCACGGATGGCCTCGGCGCGGGCCTTGTCCCATAGCCTTTGCGCGTTGGCGTGTTCATCGCCTTCGGGCTTCCTGAAATGCTCGTCGAACCAGCGTCCGCCGTATTCGCCCGCCGCACAGGTGAAATGGGCTTCCAGCTCCCAGTAATCGCGCGGCTTGAACTGGCGGATCTTTTCCTCGCGCTCGACCACGATGGCCAGTGTCGGCGTCTGCACCCGGCCAACGGTGGTGAGATGAAAGCCGCCGGTCTTCGAGTTGAACGCGGTCATCGCCCGCGTGCCGTTGATGCCGATCAGCCAGTCGGATTCGGCGCGGCAGACGGCGGCATTGCGCAGGCCCTCAACCTCGCTGGCGGCGCGCAGGCGCGCGAAACCGTCACGGATCGCGGTCGCGGTCATGGATTGCAGCCACAGCCGTCGCGCAGGCTTGTTCGCGCCCGCGTGGCGCACGATGAAATTGAAGATCAACTCGCCCTCGCGCCCCGCGTCGCAGGCATTGATGAGGCCGGCAACGTCCTTCCGCTTGATGAGACGGGCGAGGAGTTTCAGCCGGTCGTTGGTCTTTTCGATGGGCTTCAGGTCGAAACGCGGCGGGATCACCGGTAGGTGAGCGAACGTCCATTTACCGCGCTTGACGTCGAATTCTTCGGGTACGGCCAGTTCGAGCAGATGCCCCACCGCTGATGACAGCACGTAGGCGTCGGACTCGAAATAGTCCTTTTCCTTGGTGAAACCGCCCAGCGCGCGGGCGATGTCTTGTGCCACCGAAGGTTTTTCCGCAATGATAAGTTGTTTGCTCATGCCGGTCCGGCGAGGTCGGGTAGTTAACCGTCAGTGTGGTCAAGCGGCGGATGATAAGGATGCAATAGACAAATTTGCAAGCAGGTAGCAAGAAAAAGCAAGCATGGGGTGTGTCAGGAAGCACGAAAGCGGTTTCAAGCGGTGGTGTTGGCGTGAGCTGCCTTCCCGCGTCAGCGTCTCGCCCGGTTGCTGCGGCTTGATTGGCGTGGTGCCAAGATCGGCGGTTAACGCGAGAAGATTGTGAATCCGTATTGGCCGGAAAACCTGGTCAGGAGACACGTAACGCGTGCAGACGCGCGAAGCCGCCGCCGGCTTGGCGGACGATTGCGCCTTCCAGCTCCAGCGTGAGCAAATGGGTGTACAGGGTTTCGACGGTAAAACCGGTGGCGAGAGCCAGGCTGTCGATGTCGCGCGCTTCGTCGGCGAGCGCTTCCAGTATGTGGGCGGCTTCCGGCGCGATGTTTTCGAGCGGGAGGGGAAGGGTCGATGCGGAGGCGGCGACAGATCGCGCGGCGGATGAACGGCGAGGAGATGGCGATACAGGCTGCTTGGGGATACCCGCTTGTTGCGGCAGGCTGTCGCCGAGGCTGCCACGCAACTCTTCGAAAACGTCTTCGGCGGTTTCGACCAGCTTGGCGCCTTCACGGATCAGGCGATGGCAGCCGCGCGCCAGCGGAGAATGAATGGAACCAGGAATGGCGAAAACCTCGCGTCCCGCTTCGCTGGCGAGACGGGCGGTAATCAGCGAGCCGCTGTCGAGCGCGGCTTCGACGACCAATACGC
This sequence comes from Azoarcus sp., assembly GCA_031277975.1. Taxonomy (GTDB): domain Bacteria; phylum Pseudomonadota; class Gammaproteobacteria; order Burkholderiales; family Rhodocyclaceae; genus WRNU01. The sequence continues at coordinate 7,685 of JAITLI010000038.1, read as the reverse complement.
CCAATGAAAGTCCGGCGATCAAGCGGTTGCGGCGCGGGAAGTTCTGGCGCAGCGGCGGCATGCCGAGGGGGAATTCGCTGACGATCGCGCCATGGGCGGCGATCTCGCGCGCCAGGGCGGCGTTGCTCGCCGGGTAAATACGGTCGATGCCGGTGCCGATGACCGCTATCGTGCGCCCTTCTCCGGCGGCAAGCGCGCCACGATGGGCAGCGGCGTCGATGCCGAGCGCCAACCCGCTGATGATGGTGAGTCCCGCCGCGCCCAGAGCGTGAGCGAAGGCTTCGGCGTCAGTTTCGCCTTGGGCGGTGGCGGTGCGGGAGCCTACCATTGCCAGCGCTGGACGTCCGGGCAGGGCCGGGTCGCCCTTGACGTAAAGTACAGGCGGTGGATCGGCGATTTCGAGCAGGGTTTGTGGATAGGCGGCGTCAGCCAGAGTGAGGATGTGATTGTCATCCTCGCCCGCCCAGGCGAGCGCGGCATCGACGATTGCCGGATCGGGGCCGGCGAGAAGCGCGTTGGCGATGTCGCCGCCGACAATGCTGGCGAGCGCGCCGTGTGATTGGGCAAAGATATTCCCCGGCAGACCGAAGGTAGCAAGCAGTTTGCGTTGCTGCCTTGGGCCTGCCGGGGTCAGTGAGAACCGGAGCCACGCGGCAAGCTCACCATCGTGGGCTTGCCGCATGTCGACGAACCGGCTCAGGGATTGCGAACGGCGTCGCCAATCGATGCCTGGCCATCGGTATCCATGATCAGGGCGTAGGCGACATGATCGAAGACGCGGAACACCAGCGCCGTGCCATAGCGTTTCTCGGGCAGGACGTAGGTTTCCTTCTTCGAGCCTTCCTTGTAGGTCGTGGTGCCGCGGTTGCGGAACAACGCCAGAGCATGCCCGGCTTCGAGACCGTCGAGCTTGCCGGCGCTCAACGCGACCACGCTCAGCTTGCCGGTTTCGGCGACTCCGCGGTAGATCGAGATCAGCCGGCTGTCGATGGTCTCCTTGGGCGCGTGCGGCGCGTAGGAGAAGATCAGTTCGCCTTCGGTCGGCAGCATCAGGTCGCCGGTGCCGATTTCTTCGACCGCGTCGACGATTTCGAGTGTCGTCGGACTGGTGCGCTCGGTCACCTTGGCGGAACCCAGATATTGCACTTCGTAGCCGAGCCGCTTGCCGCTGACCGGATCGACGAGCGGTTTGGCCGGACGGAAGATCGCCCAGTTGTCGACGCCTTCGGTGACATTCTTGGCGAAGATGGTGTCGCCATGGGCCAGATAGACGCGGCTGACCTCGGTGGCTACGATCGTGGCCGCATTCTCGATTTTCGCGCTGTCGACAACCAAGGGGCGAGTGAGGAAAGGCGCGATGACTTTCAGCGGGATAGTCGAAACGGCTTCGTCGATCGGCGTGCTGTAGATACGCGGTTCGAGCTTGTTGTCGCCGATGGCCTTGCCAATCGATAGACGCGGCGTCGGCCCGCTGCGATCGAGCACGACGACCTGGCCCGGATAGATGAGATGCGGATTCTTGATCTGGGCCTCGTTCATTTGCCAGACTTCCGGCCAGCGCCAAGGTTCTTGCAGGAAGCGGCCGGAGATGCCCCACAGGGTATCCCCCTTCACCACAGTGTAAGAATCCGGCGCATTGTCCGCGATGGCGGGGGGCGCGGCCTGTACGTTGCTGCTGACCAGAACCGCGATACTGGCGACGAGAGAAGATATAATTTTGGACATTGTTCGCTTCCTGTTTGATGCGGGTCGCTTATGTTAACCTGAAAATACCGCCAGCCGCAGGGCCGGTAGCCGTTAACGCGACGGGTGAACACAAAATAACTCGTAAGACTTCACAACGCTTGAGCGTGACGTTACTACAAGGGTTTGCCACACAGTGACCAATCATGTTAATGCAGTGAAGGATTCTGCACGTAACAACTTCTTTCAGCAAGGCTTTCATGGCTCTATTACCTATTCTACGCTTCCCCGATCCACGTTTGCACGTCAAGGCCGCTCCGGTCGAGGCGGTGGATGACTCGATACGGCAACTCATCCGCGACATGGCCGAGACCATGTACGGAGCGTCGGGCGTCGGTCTTGCCGCCACGCAGGTCAATGTTCACAAACGAATCGCGGTCATCGACGTGAGCGAGGACCGTAACGCGCCGCTGGTTTTCATCAATGCCGAGATTGTTGAAAAGTTGGGAGAATGCAACAGTGACGAAGGCTGCCTTTCCGTTCCCGGTGTGCGCGAGACGGTCAGGCGCGCTGAAAAAATCAAGGTGCGGGGACTCGACGGAAATGGCGAACCTTTCGAACTGGAAGCCGACGGCGTGCTCGCGGTGTGCATCCAGCACGAACTCGACCACCTCGACGGCAAGGTGTTCGTCGAATACCTGTCGCGCCTCAAACAGGGCCGGATCAGGACCCGCCTGCTCAAGCAGGCGCAGGAAGTAGCCCAGGCCGCGGGCTGAAGCGGGATTCATCCGCTACTGTCTCACCGCCGTTTCGTTTTTCCGGGAGATTACTTGTTGTCCGTGATGCCTCCCTTGCGCGCGGCCTTTGCCGGTACGCCGGAATTCGCCGCCCATGCCCTCGAAGCGATCCTCGCCGCCGGCCATGTGGTGCCGCTGGTGCTGGCCCAGCCCGACCGCCCTTCCGGACGCGGCATGAAACTCGCGCCCGGCGCGGTCAAGCGGCTCGCGCTGGCACGCGGCCTCGCCATTGACCAGCCGGAGCGCCTGCGCACCGAAGAGCAGCGCGCGCGGCTCGCGGCAAGCCGCGCCGATGTGCTGGTGGTGGCTGCCTATGGCCTGATCTTGCCGCCGGAAGTATTGACGCTGCCGCGCCTGGGCTGCCTCAACATCCACGCTTCCCTCCTGCCGCGCTGGCGCGGCGCGGCGCCGATTCAGCGCGCCATCGCGGCGGGCGACGCCGAAACCGGCATCACCATCATGCAAATGGACGCCGGACTCGATACCGGGCCAATGCTGCTGCGCCGGGTGACGCGGATTGCCCCCGACGACAGCGCCGCCAGCCTGCACGACAAACTCGCCCGCCTTGGCGCCGAAACCATTGTCGAAGCGCTGGCGCGGCTGGCCGCTGGCGAATTGCCCGCCGAACCGCAGCCGGCGGATGGCGCGACATACGCCGGCAAGATCACCCGCGCCGAAGCCGGACTCGACTGGCGGCGGCCCGCGCTCGAACTGGAACGCGCCGTGCGGGCTTTCAATCCTTTCCCCGGCGCTTTCGGCCATCTGCGCGGTACCACGGTCAAATTATGGGCGGCGCGGCTCGTGGCGGCGCGGGGCGAAGCGGGAAGCATCCTGCGCGCCGACGACGCAGGACTGGTGGTGGCATGCGGCGAAGGCGCGCTGTGCGTTACCGCGTTGCAACGTCCGGGCAGCCGGCGTATGGCGGCGGGGGAATTCCTGCGTGGTTTTCCACTCGCGCCCGGCGACAGGTTCGCGCCGGTTTCGTCGACGGAAGCTTGAATCCGGCGATTTTTGTCCTCATCTGTTGCCTCCGCGAAGAGAGACAAAGGAAAAGACCATGTTTGGCAACTGGCTGAAAACCTCCATCCTGATGGCCGGCATCATTGTCCTGTTCGGCGTGGCCGGTAACGCCATTGGCGGCCGGCAGGGCATGCTGATCGCCCTCGTCTTGGGGGGCGGCATGAATTTATGGGCCTACTGGTTCTCCGACAAAATGGTGTTGAAGATGTACCGGGCGCGCCCGGTCGACGCCAGCGGCTTGCCCTACCTCTACAACATCGTGCACGATCTGTCGCGGCGCGCGGGCCTGCCCATGCCCAGGGTCTATATCATCGACGAAGAGCAGCCCAATGCCTTCGCCACCGGGCGCGATCCCGGACATGCCGCGGTCGCCGTCACCTCCGGCATCCTGCGGCTACTCTCCGAGCGCGAATTGCGCGGCGTGATGGCGCACGAACTCGCCCACGTCAAGCACCGCGATATCCTGATTTCCACCATTGCCGCCACTGTCGCGGGCGCGATTGCGCTGCTGGCGAAGTTCGGCATGCTTTTCGGAGGGCGCGGCAACGGCAACCGTCCCGCCAATCCGCTCGTTTCCATCCTGGTCATGGTGCTTGCGCCGCTGGCGGCGATGTTGATCCAGATGGCGGTCAGCCGCACGCGCGAATTCGGCGCCGACCGCGGCGGCGCTGAATTTTCCGGTGATCCCGAAGCGCTGGCCAGCGCCTTGGGCAAGATCGAGGCTTACGCGAAGAGGATCCCGTTCCATGCCGCTGAAGAGCATCCGGCCACGGCGCAGATGATGATCATGAACCCGCTCACGGGCGGCGGCCTGCGCAGCCTGTTTTCGACCCATCCGCCCACCGGGGAGCGCATCGCCCGCCTGCGCGCGATGCGCTGAATACGGGGCGCGGGGCGCTTTTCCGGACGGCGCGAATCCGTCGCCGCTCCGCCCGCGGGAGCGCGCCGCGACGCCGGGCATGACGATGGCCGCGCATTTCCTTAGAATCGCGCTCTTTGGTCCGAGGTTTTCGCCGTGAGCGCTCCTGTTTCCCTTCGCACCCTGTCCCGCCAGAGCCTGTTCGGCAAAGGCGATGTTTTCGTCCTGTTCGGCGAGCTTTTCGGGCGTGGTTACGCCAACGGCCTCGTGGCCGAAGCGCGCGCCGCGGGCATGACCCTGATCGGCATGACCGTGGGCCGGCGCGAGGCCGACGGCCGCCTGCGCCCGCTCGATGCGGAAGAGCTTGCCGCCGCCGAGGCCGCTCTGGGCGGACGCATCATCAATGTGCCGCTGATGGCGGGCTTTGATCTCGACGCGCCGGATGATGGCCCCGCGCCGACCGAACTGGCCGGCGCGATGACGATCAAGAGCTGGCAGGCGGACAAGCTCGACTGGCGCCGCATCGACGCCTGCCGCGAAGCCGGCGCGGCGCGTTTCAAGGCGGCGCTCACCGAAGCCATGCGCCAGGTCGACGCACTGATTCCGCCCGGCGCGAACGTACTTTTCGCCCATACCATGGCAGGCGGCCTGGTCAAAGCCAAGGTATTCCTTGCCATCGCCAACCGCGTCTACAAAGGACGCGGCGAACGTTTCATGTCGTCGCGCACCTTGCTCGACAGCGACCTTGGCAAGCTCAACCTGATGAACTTCGAGGAAGTCACCGCCAACACCTTCGCCTATTTGCTCGACGCCAGCGCCACCCTGCGCGCGCGCATCGGGGGCGAGGGCGGGCAGGTGCGCTACACCGCCTACGGCTACCATGGCACGGAAATACTGATCGACGGCCAATACCAGTGGCAGACCTATACGAACTATACCCAGGGGCACGCCAAGAAACGCCTCGAAGCCATCGCCCGCGCTGCGTGGGAGCGGGGAGTGAAAGCCACGGTATTCAACTGCCCGGAGATCCGCACCAACTCATCCGACATCTTCGTCGGCGTCGAGCTGTCGCTGTTTCCGCTGCTGCTGGCCTATCGGCGCGAAGGTTGCGGCGCATGGGGCGAGGCGCAATGGGCGGCCTGCCGCGCCCTGCTTGCCGATCCCGCCGCGCTCGACGACATCCTCGCCCGGCTCGACGCCTACAATACCAGTGAAGTCATGCAGCATTTCCGCGACTTCGACGCCTGGCCGATGGACAATACCCCCGAGCTTGCCGAACTGATGATCGGCACCGCCGACGGCATCACCGCGCAGCACAAAACGCGCAGCGCGCTCATTACCGACCTGCTGAGCGCCCATGTCATCGAAGCCAGCGGACCGCTGATCTTCAACGAAGCCGCCGCGCCATCGGGGCCGGTGCTCTGGCTCAATCACGACATCATCGCCCGGCAACTGGCGGCGCTGCACGCCGGCGGGTGAAGCCGGGGGTTGGGATCCGGCCGGCGGCCAGAAATAATCGTCCCGTAGGCGCGGGACTCCAATTTGAATGGAGCTACGATGAAGATTCCGCTGCTGTTCCGGCTCGTTTCATTCCTGGCGGCATTGATGTTCCCGGCGCTGGCGGCGGGCGAAAAAACATCCTCGCCCGCGTTGCCGTGGCGAGGCGCGGCCTTTGCCGGCGAGCGCGCCGCGCTGGAAAAGCTCGCCGCCGCTGGTGCGAACGCGGTGCGCGTCTATAGCGAAGAAGATGCCTGGGTGCTCGACGAAGCCCGCAAGCTCGGGCTTGGCGTAATCATGGGACTCTCCCTTGGATTGCCGCGCCATGGCTTCGACCTCGGCGACTCGCGCGCCATCGCCGCGCAGGAAAACCGCATCCGCGCCTTCGTGCGGCGTTATCGCGATCATCCGGCGCTTCTCGCCTGGGGCATCGGCAACGAAGTCGAACATGAAATGCCCGATCCCCTGCCGGCATGGCGTGAGATCGACCGCCTCGCCGGTGTGGTCAAGCAACTCGATCCCGCCCACCCCACGGTAATGGTGGCCGTCGACGGCGGCCCCGACAGACTGGAACGGCTTGCCGCGTGCTGCGCCAATATCGACATGATCGGTATCAACCTCTATGCCGGAGCGGCGTTTGGCCTTGGCGAGCGCATCCGCGCCGCGGGCATCGACAAACCCCTGCTTGTCACCGAACTCGGCCCGCTTGGGCAATGGCAAGCGGGGCGCAAACCCTGGGGCGCGCCGGTTGAACTCACCAGCCGCGAAAAAGCCGACTACTTTCGTCGCGCCCTTGCCGAACTGAACGAAAACCCGCAAGTGCGCGGCGTATTCCCCTTCCTGTGGGGCGCGAAACAAGAGCAGACCGCCACATGGCACAGCCTGCTGCTCATCGACGGCAGCCTCACCGAAATGACCGATATGCTCGCCACCCTCTGGGGCCGTCCGCCCGCGCAGCCCGCACCGACCATCCTCGGCATTGGCATCGCCGCCGACAAATTCGCGCCGGGAGAAATTGTTTCCGCCGGAGTCGATGCGCGCGGCGAGGCGCTCGTCACGGGTTGGCTGCTGCGGAAAGAAGCCAGCGGAGAACTGCGCGGCGGCGGCGACATCGAATCCGCGCCGCCCGCGGTCGGCGTGGAAATGCTCGCCGCCGATAGCCGCGGCGTGCGCTTCCGTGCCCCGGAAACGCCTGGCGCATATCGCCTGTTCATCACCGTTCGCGGCAAGGACGGCAAAGCGGCCACAGCCAACCTGCCGTTCCTCGTGAATTAGAGCGGATTGGCGAATGGAAGCGCATATCCTCCGTCATGTAGCGCTCAGGTGATGGGAAAAGTGCGGATCGACATGAGCCACATCAAGGTGATTTGCTCTAAGAACCTGTTCATTGTCTCTGGTACTCCCCTGCCGATTACCCCTACAGCGGTTTGAACACGTTCTGAAAGGCGGGGAATTCGTTTTGATATTCCCGATTCCGCTGATTGCAGGGGTGGTTTACCGCCATTCCCGGAGATAATGAACAGGTTCTAAAAAAGGAAAGAAAAAACGGGACGCCCGTCTACGCACTCCACCGCAAAGAAATCAGCGTCGCCGCGCGCCTCGCAACGACGGCCTCTTCGGAAAAACATATGAATGGCCCCTCGCCATGACGATCCATGAAGCCGGGAATCTGATTCCCGATTCCCGCCCCCTGATCCCCGAGCGCTTCGTGGGCCTGAAAATCTGTCTCGCCGGGCCGTTGCCGCCGCCCGCTGGCGGCATGGCCAACCAGATGCGGCAGTTGAGCGAATGCCTGCGCGCGGAAGGGGCCGTGGTCGAGCCGGTGCAAG
>JAITLI010000178.1 GCA_031277975.1 Azoarcus sp. | reverse complement strand
GGGCTGGCCCGCGCCAAGAACATGCTCTCGGTGCTCATGCACGTCTTCGTCATTTTCTGCCTGACGACGACGCTATGGTTCATCTACGGCTACTCGCTGGCGTTTTCCAATCCGGAAAGCGGCGCGGGGCCGATCCTGGGCAATCTGGACAAGTTCTTTCTGGCGGGCGTCAGCATCGACAGCCTGAATGGAACCATGCCGGAATACGTCTGGGCGGCGTTCCAGTCCACCTTCGCCGCCATCACCACGGCGCTGATCGTCGGCGCCTTCGCCGAGCGCATCCGCTTTTCCGCCGTCGTCATCTTCGCCACGCTCTGGTACACCTTCAGCTACGTGCCGATGGCGCACATCGTCTGGGGCGGCGGTTTCTTGGGGGCGGACGGCGCGCTCGATTTCGCCGGCGGCACCGTGGTGCACATCAACGCCGGCATCGCCGGCCTGGTCGGCGCGTTCCTGCTCGGCAAGCGCGTCGGCTTTGGCCGCGAAGCCTTCACGCCGCACTCGCTCACCCTCACCATGGTGGGCGCTTCCCTGCTGTGGGTCGGCTGGTTCGGCTTCAACGCCGGGTCGGCGGCGGCCTCCAACGGCCTGGCCGGGCTGGCCTTCGTCAACACCATCCTCGCCACCGCCGTGGCGACCCTGGCGTGGCTGGCGGGCGAGTCGATCTTCAAGAGCCACCCCTCCAGCCTCGGCGCGGCGTCCGGCGCGGTGGCGGGCCTCGTGGCGATCACGCCCGCAGCGGGCTTCGTCGGCCCGGTCGGCGCGCTGGTCATCGGTCTCGCCGCCGGTTTCGTCTGCCTGTGGGGCGTCAATGGCCTGAAGAAACTGCTCGGCGCGGACGATGCCTTCGATGTTTTCGGCGTCCATGGCGTGGGCGGCATCCTCGGCGCCCTCCTCACCGGCGTGTTCGCCGCTCCCGAACTGGGCGGTCAGGGCTTTGGCGGCGAAAACGACAGTATTGCGATGCAGGTCTTCGTCCAGGCCAAGAGCGTGGGCGTCACGCTGATCTGGTCGGCGGTCGTGGCCTTCATCGCCTACAAGGCCGCCGGCGCGCTGGTGGGGCTGCGGGTGCCCGAAGAACAGGAACGCGAAGGGCTGGACATCACCTCGCACGGCGAAAGCGCCTACCATTATTGACAAGCGCGCCGCCGCGCCGGGGTTGTCCTCCTCCACCCCCGGCGCGCGCCTGTTGCGCAAACGCCCCACGGGGCGTTTTTTTCGCGCCCGGAACTTGACGCAAGTCAAAAGTGCGCCAGCCCGCGCCAAGTCCGCGTTTTGCTCCGCTTATCATGGCAACGGCTATTTCGGCCTTGTGATCCACGACCTATTGAGGAGTCAGTCCATGCGCAAACAAATACTCGCCGCGTCAATCGCCGCCATCGCCATGTCCGGAGCCGCCTTTGCCCACGAGCCGGGCGAGGTTATCCTCCGTGCCGGCGCCGCCCACGTTGCCCCGAACGATTCCAGTTCGCGGATTGGAACGGGCTTGACAGGAAGACTCGATGGCACCAAAGCCACGGTAGGCGACAATACCCAGCTCGGTCTTACTGGCACCTTCATCGTGGCGCCCCATTTCGGTATCGAAATATTGGCCGCGACTCCATTTTCCCACAGGGTTAACATTAAGGGGGTCGATGCTGCTCTTGGAGGCCTTGGTCTTCCTGCCGGTATCGGCGCTGATGGAGCCGACGGCAAGTTTGCTGACGTCAAGCATCTGCCTCCCACGATCAGCGCACAATATTTCTTCCTTAACTCCAAGTCCAAATTCCAGCCATATGTCGGCCTCGGCTTGAATTACACTTGGTTCTTCGATGAACACCTCACCAAGAGGCAAAAAGATAACGCGGACGGTGTTAGTTTCAGCAACCTCAGCCTGAGCAATTCTTGGGGTTGGGCGGCGCAGGCAGGCGCCGACATTGCTCTTTCAGATAATCTGTATCTGAATGCCGCGATCTGGAGGATCGACATCAAAACCAAGGCTACCGCCAATCTTACTATCAAGGGCGTTGGCACGACCAAAGTGAAAGTCGACGTAGACGTCGACCCATGGGTGTATTTCTTCGGCGTCGGCTACAAGTTCTGAATCCGGCTCCTCGCCGCGACAGCAAAAACGGCCCCATACACGGGCCGTTTTTGTTTCCATCGCCGCCGCGGCGCGCGTATCAGCGGAAAACAATCGTCTTGTTGCCGTGCAAGAGCACACGGTCTTCGAGGTGATAGCGCAGGCCGCGGGCGAGCACGGTCTTTTCGATGTCCTTGCCATAGCGCACCATGTCGGCGACGGTATCGCTGTGGTCGATGCGGATGACATCCTGCTCGATGATCGGCCCCTGGTCGAGTTCGGCGGTGACGTAATGGCAGGTCGCGCCGATCAGCTTCACCCCCTTGGCCCATGCCTGGTGGTAGGGGCGCGCGCCGACGAAGCTGGGCAGGAAACTGTGGTGGATATTGAGGATCCGCCCCGGACAGGCCGCGCACAGTTCGGGGGAAATGATCTGCATGTAGCGCGCCAGCACCATGGCGTCGCCGCGCGCGTCCTCGAAAATGCGCCGCATCTCGGCGCAGGCCGCCACCCTGTTGTCCGGCGCGACCGGCACGTGATGAAACGGAATGCCGTGCCATTCGACAAAGCCGCGAAAAGTATCGTGATTGGAAATCACGCACGGAATTTCGACATCCAGTTCCCGCGCCTGCCAGCGCGCCAGCAAATCGTAGAGGCAATGTTCCTGCTGGCTGACGAGGATGACCAGGCGCTTCCTGACCGCCGAATCGGTGATCTTCCAATCCATGCCGAATTCTTCCGCGATGGGCCGGAAACGCTCGCGCAACTCCGCCAGCATGAAAGGGAGTGAATCGGCGCGTATTTCGATCCGCATGAAATAGCGCCCGATGTCCTCGTCCTCGTCGGGCGGCTGCGCGTGCAGCGCGGTTTCGAGAATCCAGCCCCGATGCGAGGAAATGAATCCCGAAACGCGGGCCACGATTCCCACCCGGTCCGGGCAAGAGGCGGAAAGCGTATAAAACCGTTCGCGGTGCATGGCGAGTCGAAATAAAAACCTCAGGCCGCGCGCGCGAAGGCCCGGTCGATTTCGGCGCGCAGGGACGGATAATCGCGCGCCACGGGAAATTGCGGAAACGCATGCGCCACGTTTTCGGGCGGGCAAAACAAAACGCCGCCGTGCGCCGCTCCCAGCATTGCGATGTCGTTATATGAATCCCCGGCGGCCACCACCGTGAAATTCAATTCGCGGAAACGATTCACCGCCTGCCGTTTCTGGTCGGCCATGCGCAGGCGATAATCCGTCACGTTCCCCGCGGCATCGGTTGCGAGGCTGTGGCAAAAAAGCGTCGGCCAGCCAAGCTGGCGCATCAATGGATGCGCGAACTCATAAAAAGTGTCGGAAAGAATCACCGCCTGGTAATTTTCGCGCAAGTCATCGAGAAACGCGCGCGCCCCGGGCAGCGGCCCCATACCGGCGATCACTTCCTGGATGTCGGGCAGGCCGAGGCGATGTTCCGCCAGGATGCCCAGGCGGTATTTCATCAGCTTGTCGTAATCCGGCTCGTCGCGCGTCGTGCGACGCAATTCCGGAATACCGGCGCGCCCGGCGAATTCGATCCATATTTCGGGCGCCAGCACCCCTTCGAGGTCGAGACAAACGATACGCACCGCGAGACTCCTGGATATTTGAATGCATGAAAGGCGCGATTCTAGCAGCAGACGGAAAGCGGCATGGGATCGCTGGATACATGAGCACCCCGGACGCCGCCGGATTCGCCTTGACGCCCAATCATCCCGCCTGCCGGAAAGCGCGCGCTTCTTCAGCGCCCGGCGCGGCGCACCCACAGGTAAAAAAACAGCAGCGCGAGCAGGTAGCAAGCACCCGCGCCCAGCGCCAAGGTCAGCGGCGTGCGCCACAGCAGCGGCGCCAGTATGCCCGTGGTCAGCGCGTTGACGCCAACCTGGACGAAGCCTTGGCAACTCGACGCCAGCCCGCGCCGCGCCGGGAAGAGATCAAGCGAGATCAGGGTCAGGGACGGCATGATCAACGCCACTCCGAAGTTGTAGAGCGAGATCGGCGCCAAGATGAATGTCCTCGGCAGGGGCAGGAGAGTCAGCGCGACCTCGACGATGCTGGCGAACGCCATGATGACCAAGCCGGCGCGGATCGTGCGCCATTCGCTCCAGCGTCCGGCCAGGCGCGCGGAGGCGAATGAGCCGAGCATCATACAGCCCACGGCGGGCAGGAAAAGCGCGGCGAAACCGTGCGAACCCAGTCCGAGATGTTCCCGGATGAACACCGGGGCCGACACCACGTACAAGAAATAACCGTTGAAAATGACCGAGATGCCCAGCGACAACAGCATGAAGCCGCGATGGGTCAATACTTCCCGGTAGGCGCGCGCCAACGCCGCCGGGGCGAATGGCTGGCGGGCTTCCGGCGGCAGCGTCTCGGGCAGCGTCCGCCAGCACAGCCACGCCAGTCCGATACCCAGTGCGCACAGGAAAACGAAAATCGAGCGCCAGCCGAACAGTTCCAGCAAGGCCCCGCCCGCCAGCGGCGCAATCGCCGGGGCAATGCCGAAAATCAGCATCACTTGCGCCATCAGGCGTTGCGCCTGCGCGCCTTCATACAGATCGCGGATCATCGCCCGCCCCACGACCATGCCTGCGCCGGCGCACACCCCCTGCATGACCCGCCCCGCCCACAGCCACCCGATCGACGGTGCCAGCACGCAGATCACCGAGGCCAGCGCGTACAACAAGGAAGTGCCGATCAATATCGGGCGGCGTCCGAAGCGGTCGGAGAGCGCGCCATGCCACAGCACCATGACGGCGAACGATGCCATGTAGGCGGTCAGGGTCTGCTGGACTTCGTTCTGGGTCGCGCCCAGTTCGCTGGCCATCGCATGGAACGCCGGCAAATAAGTGTCGATGGAAAAAGGCCCGATCGCGGCCAGCGCGGCCAGCGCCATGGGCAGCCAGTGATTTTTCGCGTGCATGTCGTCTTGTTGTCGTTGTGCGATCCGCCGGAGGCGCCCGGCGCGAAAAGCGCTTTGCGGCGGTTCAACGCGCGCCCGGTTCCCGCCGGTACTGGATTGCTTCCGCCATATGTACCGCGCCGGGATGCTCGTCGCCGGACAGATCCGCCAGCGTGCGCGCCACTCTGAGCACCCGATGATACGCGCGCGCCGACAGGTTGAGGCGCTGCATCGCCTTTTCGAGCAGCGCCGCACCCGCCGCGTCCGGCATGCAGAAGGTTTCGACCCGCCCCGCATCGAGCCGGGCGTTGGGCGCGCCCTGCCGGGACATCTGCCGCGCGCGGGCGCATGTCACCCTGGCGCGCACTTCCGCGCTCGATTCGCCCGCGCGGCGGGCGGAAAGATCGGCGAACGGCACCGCTGGAACTTCGATGATGAGGTCGATGCGATCGAGCAGCGGCCCCGACAGACGGGTGCGGTAACGCTCGATCTGGGCTGGCGTGCAGGTGCACGCCTTGGCCGGATGACCGGCATAGCCGCAGGGGCAGGGATTCATCGCGGCGACAAGCTGGAAACGCGCCGGGAACTCGGCCCGCCGCCGGGTGCGCACGACGCTGACCATGCCGCTCTCCAGCGGTTCGCGCAGCGATTCGAGCACCCGGCGGTCGAACTCGGGCAGTTCATCGAGAAAGAGCACGCCATGATGCGCAAGCGATATTTCGCCCGGCTGCGGTATCGAACCGCCGCCGATCAACGCCGCCGCCGAGGCCGAATGGTGCGGCGCGCGGAATGGCCGCACGCCCCAGCGCGCGGCGTCGAAGCCGCCGCCGAGCGAGAGCACTACCGCGCTCTCCAGCGCCTCGTTTTCGTCGAGCGGCGGCAGCAGGCCGGGCAAGCGTTGGGCGAGCATTGATTTACCCGTGCCCGGCGGGCCGAAAAACAGCAGCGAATGCCCGCCAGCGGCGGCTACTTCGAGCGCCCGCCGCGCCTGCAATTGGCCGCGAACGTCGGCGAGATCGGGGACACTCGCCGGCGGGGCGGGCGCGCGGGCGGCGCACGGCGCGATCGGGCTTCGCCCGGAGAGGTGGGCGCACAAGGCCAAGAGAGAATCCACCGGCAATACCGTCACGCCGCGCGCCAGCGCGGCCTCGCCGGCATTGACCCGCGGCAGCGCCAGCGTCTTGCGCTCCCGCCCGGCGGCCAGCGCCGCGGCCAGCGCGCCGCGGATGCCGCGCAAGCTGCCGTCGAGCGACAGTTCGCCGCAAAACTCATGACCGGCGAGCGCGCGCGCCGGGATTTGTCCCGAGGCGGCGAGGATGCCCAGCGCAATCGGAAGATCAAAGCGCCCGCCTTCCTTGGGCAGATCGGCGGGAGCGAGATTGACGGTGATGCGGCGCTGGGGAAACTGGAATTGCGAAGTCACCAGCGCCGCTCGCACCCGGTCGCGCGCCTCGCGCACCTCGGTGTCGGGCAAGCCAACGAGCGTGAAGGCCGGCAGGCCATTGGCCAAATGCACCTCCACCGTGACCTCGGGCGCGGCGAGGCCATCGAGGGCGCGGGTGCGGACAAGCGCGAGCGTCATTCCGATCTCCATCCGGGAAAGAAAGCCCGGGTCGATGAAAAACGGGATTATGACAAAATATTCCGCTTTCAGGAAATCGGCATGGCGCGGCGCCGCGTCACCAGAATCTATCGAGCGCGAAGGTAATCGCCACCGCCCCGTGGCAGCCGGGCAGGATGGCCAAAAGACTGTCGATGCGATCGAGCACGCCGCCATGTCCGGGTAAAACCTGGCTACTGTCCTTGATGCCGGCCTGCCGCTTGAGCATGGATTCAAAAAGGTCGCCGAGAATACCGAGCACGGCGAGAAAAACAAAAATGACCCAGATGGACAAAAAGGTCAGCCGTATCGCGGGCAAATCCAGAGGCACGGAAGAAAGCAAATAAAAGCCGAACACCACGGTATAAAGCGTAACGCCCGCTATCGCCCCCCAAACGCCCGCCCAAGTTTTGCCCGGGCTGATGTTCGGCGCGAGTTTTTTCCCGCCGAATTTACGTCCCGCGAAATACGCTGAAATATCGGACACCCAAGCAACGCCGAGCACGCCGAGCAACCACGGCGCCCCCGTCAAAAAGCCCAGCGCGCAACCGGAGACGATAATCAGGAACGCGCCCAGCGCCAGCAGGCACCAGCGTCCCCACGCCCTCTCCCTGAAACACCACTGCACCTTCAGCCAGCACGGCGCGACGACGCACCAGAACAACAGCGACAACACGCCAATGCTGGAAAACTCCAGCAGCAACTGGCCGCCGCGAAGCAGCAATCCTCCGCACGAAGCCAGTATGACCGCCCCGAACAATACCCGGCCCACTTGCCCGAAACCCGCCAGCCCCGCCCACTCCCAGGCCGCAAGTCCCGCGAGAAGGGCGACCAGCGCCGGCCAGAACCGTGGCAGGCCGAACAGCACGCCCAGCAAAACAACAAGCAACACGGTCGCCGTGACGATCCGTTTCATCAACATGACATGACCTTTTCCAGGAAACAGGTAGCGCGACGCGCATGCGCGTCAGCGCCTCCCCTCGCCCTCCAACTGGACGCTGTTTTCCTTTTCGCCTCGCATCTTCCCGCGAGCGCGATAGAACTCCACGACGATGGGCAAGACAGAGATAACAATGATGGCCGCAATGACAAAATGAAAATTCTTTTGGACGCCGGGAATGTTGCCGAAGAGAAACCCGGCGGCGATGAACGACGTAATCCAGAGAAAACCGCCGACGACGTTGTAAACGATGAAGTGCCGGTACGTCATTCTACCCACCCCGGCGACAAAAGGGACGAAAGTGCGCACGATGGGAACGAAGCGCGCGAGGATGATGGCCCGTCCGCCATACTTTTCGAAAAACGCATGGGCGCGTTCAAGATGCTTCTTGCGCAGCAGAACCGAATCCTCGCGGGAAAAAACCTTGGGGCCGATCTTGGCGCCAATCCAGTAATTGACCGTGTCGCCGATGACCGCGGCGGCCCAGAGCAGGCCGATCATGGCATGGACATCAAGCCCTGTTTCAGGAATGGCGCAGAACGCACCCGCAGCGAAGAGCAATGAATCGCCAGGCAGAAACGGCGTCACGACAAACCCCGTTTCGGCGAAGATGATGAGAAAAAGAATGGCGTAAGTCCACACCCCGTAATCATGGATGATCGCGCCGAGATGGGCGTTGATGTGAAGAATGAAATCAATGATCTGGCGGACGAAATCGAGCATGAAATCAAAACCTTTGGCAATGCGCGCGGACATTGGCGCAATCTGGCGCGAAACCCGGCGAAGATTCCGGCGGAAGAGAAGTTACCACATATCGCCCCTTGCCGCCTCCGCCAGACGAGGAAAAACAAGGGCCGGGACACGAAACCCGTTATTTCCCGCGGCGGAAAATGGACGAATGTCATTTTTTCTTTCCTCTTTCCGGCAATATGGATGGAGGGCGGAGAGCGCGAAAACGCCGTGCGCGAAATTGAGGAAGGGCGGCGGGCGGCGGCGAGTAGACACGCAAGTGTTCAACGGCGCGCCGCGCCGGATGAAAATAAGAAAGCGCTTGCCGTCCCTCTCCCGGTACATCTGTTACCTATGTCTCCGGTCTGTACAAAGGCGGGGGAGGGGAATTCTTTGGAAGAACACGTCATTGCGAGGGCCGTAGGCCCGTGGCAATCCAAAGTGTTCCATCCGGGCGCGAAGCGCCGCTAATCGGATCTGATCCCCGATGCCACGAGATCGCGTATCGCGTGCAGTCTGCCGTGGAAAAAATGGTCCGCGCCGGGCAGCACGATCACCGGCAAATCCTGCGGGCGCGCCCAATCGAGGACGTTGGCGAGAGGCACGGTATCGTCGGCCTCGCCGTGGATGATGAGGGTGGGGACATTCCCGGGCGCGGCGGGCGTTTCGTATTGGCGCATACTGTCCGCCACCGCGCCCGTCGCCATGCCGACCAGGACAAGCCGGCGCGGCGGCTCACCCTTGCCGGCGAGGCGGTTGGCGACCCGGACTTGTATGTAAGCACCGAACGAAAATCCTCCCAGGGCCAATGGCAGGGCGCCCCAGCGCGAGCGCGCCCAATCGAGTACGGCAAGCATGTCGCCGGTTTCGCCCTCGCCGTGGTCGTGTGCGCCTTCGCTGCCGCCGACGCCCCGGAAATTGGGGCGCAGGGCGATGTAGCCGAGTTCGCGGAAAGCGCGGGCGAGGGTATGCACGACCTTGTTGGTATTGGCGCCGCCGTAGAGCGGATGGGGATGGCAAAGCAGGGCGATACCGTGTGGTGCGGCGGGCGCTTCGACCAGGGTTTCGATTTGCCCCGCCGCGCCGCGCACCCGCGCGGTTTCGCCTGGAATGGGACGGTTCATCGTGAAACAGGCTCCGTGGAAAATGTCGTTTTCGCAAAAAGGCGATGGCTCGTCCGGGCGCCGGCGCCGGGGCCGCTATCCTGGCCGCCGCGGCCCGGCGAGCCGCGTTTACGGATGGCCGTGATGATCATGCCTGTTTTCGAGGCGTTCGCCTTGCCACAGGCCGAAGGCAGACAGGTACGCCAGCGCGGCGAGGGGCCAGAGGGCCGCCACCAGATGACTGAGACCATAGAAATTGGGGTAATTGCCCCGATTGAGGATGGCGTGATCGTTATCCAGGAAATAAGGGCTTTCCGGCATGAGGTTGATGAGGGCGGTGGATACCAGCAGGCTTGCGCCCGCCAGTGAATGCTGCGCCACGCGCGACAGGCGCAGGGCGGCGATGAGCAGAAGGCTTCCGGCGATCAGGCCGCGCCCGGTGCCTGGCGTCAGCCACGCCAGTGGGTCGGACGGGACGAAGAAGAGGGCCGAAGCCAGTGTGCGCGCGCCGATGCCGAGCAATAGCAGCATGATGGCCCAGAACGGTCCCGCCACGCGCAGGATGCAGCGGGCGAAAAGGCCGACGGCGAGCATGATGCTGGCGGTCTGCATGGCCTCGAAGGCGATGAGGCGGCCGGCTTGGAACGGGAGGGGCGGCGCGATGCCGAGCAGGCGGCGCAGATCGCCGCCGGCGAAAAGCAGATGGTCGGGGGTGATCTGGGCGAGCAGCCAGAGCGCGAGCAGGATCAGGCCGGCGTCGCCGGTGAGGCCGTCGGTGATATGGCGCGCGCGCCAGCGGGCGATGCCGCGTTGCGGGGCGAACAATACCTGGCGCCAGTGCGCGCCGGCGAGCGCGCCAATGCAAGCGCCAACGGTATTGGCGGCGATGTCGATGTTGCTCGCGGTGCGGGTGGGCAGGAAGCCTTGTATGGTTTCGAGGCAGAAACTGAGCAGCGCGGCGAACAGTACCGTGGCGGCGATGCCTCTTTTTTTCGACCAGCCGCGCGGCAGGGCGGAGGCGATCGTCAGCCCCAGCGGGATATAGCCGGCGATGTTGAGAATGAGGTCGTCGACACTGAAATACTTTGGCCAGGGCGCGATGAGGTAGTCGAACACCGGCAGCCCGCTCGACTGCCAGCCGCTCAATGGATGCAGGCAGGCGTACACCAGCAGGGCGGCGTAGGCAATGGCGAGGTGGCGGGGCAGGGAGCGGATGGAAGACACGTGGGCGGCGCGCGGGACGATGCCACGAAAGTCTAGCGAAGATTGCCCCGCGTCAGGGATCAGGTATCAGGTATCAGGGATCGGAAAGAACAACCGGATGCGGGACGCCGCTGGTTTTCCGGGATGTCCGTTCGCCTCTCCGCCGCGGGAGAGGCGGCGTCGACCGCGTAATGAGGGCCGGGATATTTGGCCGGCGTGTGTGGCTTGTCATTGGATCAGCGGTTGCGCGGGATCATCGTTCGAGGCGAAACGGTAGTCGAGCAGGGCCAGGCGGGCGTACATGGCGCGGACGTTCGCGCGGAAGCGCGTGAGTTCTTCGCCCGCAAGGGGTTCGGAACCGGGCAGGGCGACGATCAGCGGGTCGTGGGCGACGCCGTCGATGCGGACTTCGTAGTGCAGGTGCGGGCCGGTGACCCGCCCGGTCGCGCCAACCCGGCCAATGGTTTCGCCTTGTTCGACCGTGTCGCCCGTGCGCAGATTGGGCGAGAAGGCGCTCAGGTGCGCGTAGGCCGTGTTCACGGCGCCGCGGTGCCGGAGAACGATGATATTGCCGTAGCCGCGCTGGGTGCCGATGAAACTGACGGTGCCGTCCGAAGTCGCCCGCACCGGGGTGCCGGTGGGAGCGCCGAAATCCACGCCGCGATGATTGCGCCAGTTCCTGAGAACCGGATGCATGCGGCCGCCGAAATTCGATGTCACCTTGGAGAATTCGAGCGGGGAACGCAGGAAGGAACCGCGCAGGCTTTGACCCGTGCCGGAGTAATATTCCGAATGGCCCTTGGCGGAGGTGTGGAGAAATACAGAGTGGCGTTTGCCCTGGCTGGTGAATTCGGCGGCAAGGATGCGGCCCGCGCGCGTGGGCAGGCCCCGGTCATAGAATGCTTCGTAGATTACGCTGAAGGTGTCGCCGCGGCGCAAATCGGAGTGGAAGTCGACTTCGGTGCCGAACAGATCGGCGAATTGCGTGGCGATGCTGTCGGGCAGACCGGCCGCTTCGGTCGCGGCGAAAAGCGAATGCTTGATGACGCCGCTGCGCATTTCGGTGACGGCTTCCTGCACGGTGCCGGATGATTTGAATACCTGGAGCGATTGGTCGGTCGTGTTCCGCTCGATGACGAGATAACCGTCGCTCTGCGACAGCGGCAGGCGCAGGGTGAGCAGGCGTCCGGAAACGTCCACGACGGCGGTGAGCGAGCGCCCGGTGCGCAGTTGACGCAGGGCGCGCGCGGTCTCCTTGTTGCTCTTGACAAAAGCCAGCGCCTTGGGATCGTCGATATTCAGGCGGTGGAAAATGGATTGCGCCGTGTCGCCGGGCGTGACGCGATCATCGTGTACGAAGGGCAGATTGGGCGCCGGAAGGTTTTCCGGGGCAACGGCGAGCGCTTCCACCACAGTGCGCGTGTCCATGAGTTCTTCCGGCGTCGCCACGGCGGTGGCGGCGGTGACGCCGCCGAGAACGGACATGCCCGCGAAGCCGCCGACAACCCAGGCGCGCGTATTGTCGAAAAGCCGTTCTGGCAGCGCGATCAATCTGTCATGCAATCTCGCCACCGGCTCCGCCAGCCGCCAGCGCAGTTCATCCAGCCTCGCCAGCCGCCAGTGCAATCTGGCCAGCCGCCAGCGCAGCCTGTCCAGCCGCCAGCGCATTTCTATCGCGGTCTGCCTGGACAGTCCGGACAGGCGCGCGGACAGTTCGGCTAGAATCCATGTTCTTTTTTTGGTCCGCATGATCGGAACTCATTTCTCTGAAAGGGGTGGTTCGAGTCTAGCAAGGGGCATGAGTTCCCATGTGTGATGTATTGGAGAAAGCTATGAAGGAAATCAAGCCCATGCTCGACTTGATTCGACGCGGCGTGGCCGAATTACTGATCGAGACCGAATTGGCCGGCAAGTTGAAGGAAGGCCGGCCCTTGCGGGTCAAGGCCGGGTTCGATCCGACCGCCCCGGATCTGCATTTCGGGCACACCGTGGTGCTCAACAAGCTGCGCCATTTCCAGGAACTCGGACATCATGTCATGTTCCTGATCGGCGACTTTACCGGCATGATCGGCGACCCGAGCGGCAAGAACGCAACGCGCCCGCCGCTTACGCGGGAGCAGGTGCTCGCCAACGCCGCGACTTACCGCGAGCAGGTGTTCAGGATTCTCGACCCGGAAAAGACCGAAATTTGTTTCAATTCGGCATGGATGAACGGGCTGGACGCGGCGGGCATGATCCGCCTGGCCGCGCGGCAGACCGTGGCGCGCATGCTCGAACGCGACGATTTCGCCAGGCGCCATACCAACCGGCAAGCGATTTCGATTCATGAATTCCTCTACCCGCTTTGCCAGGGTTACGATTCGGTAATCATGAAAGCCGATATCGAATTGGGCGGGACCGATCAGCGGTTCAATTTGCTGATGGGGCGCGAATTGCAAAAGGATTACGGCCAGGCGCCACAATGCGTGCTCATGATGCCTTTGCTCGAAGGGCTGGATGGCGTCAATAAAATGTCCAAGTCGCTCGGCAATTACATCGGTATCGCCGAACCGCCGAAAGAGATTTTCGGCAAAACCATGTCGATATCCGACGCCCTGATGTGGCGCTATTACGAATTGCTGTCGTTTCGTTCTTCGGACGAGATCGCGGCGCTGAAAGCCGAAGTCGAAGGCGGGCGCAATCCGCGCGATGTCAAGGCCATGCTTGCGCGGGAATTCGTCGCCCGTTTCCATGGCGCGCGCGCGGCGGAAGAGGCGCTTGCCGATTTCGAGGTGCGCTTCCAGCACAACGCCATCCCCGGCGATATTCCCGAAGTGCGGGTCGCCGTCGGCGCGGGCATGCCCATTTTCAAGCTCATCAAGGAAGCGGGCCTCACCGGCACGACTTCGGAGGCCGCGCGCATGATCGAACAGGGCGCGGTCAGGCTCGATGGCGAGCGCATCGAAGATCGCGCCCGCCTGCTCGCCGCGGGCGGCAGGGTCGTCCTGCAAGTCGGCAAACGCAAGTTCGCCGCCGTGGTGCTGGAGTGAGCGCGCCCGGCAAGCATTGCCCCATCGGCGTTTTCGATTCCGGCGTGGGCGGCCTCACCGTCGTCCGCGCCCTGATGGAACGCCTGCCGCTGGAGAGCATCGTCTATTTCGGCGACACCGCGCGAGTACCCTATGGCGTCAAATCGGTGGCGACCATCGAGCAATACAGCGCGCAAATCGTCGATCTCCTGCGGCGACGCGGCGTCAAGATGCTGATTGTCGCCTGCAACACCATGGCCGCCGTGGCCCTGTCCACCGTCAGGGCGCGCGCCGCGGGCCTCCCCGCCATCGACGTCATCGAAGCCGGAGCGCGCGCCGCCATCGCGGGCGCGCGGCGCGGGCGGATCGGCGTCATTGGCACGCCGACCACGATCAACAGCAACGCCTACGCGCGGCGGATCCATGCCCTCGATTCCGGCGCGCGGGTCTATTCGCAGGCTTGCCCGCTTTTCGTCCCGCTGGTTGAAGAAGGCTGGCTCGATCACCCCGTCGCCCGCCTGACCGCGCAAGAATACCTGCGTCCCGTGCTGGCCGAGAACATCGACAGCCTCGTGCTCGGCTGCACCCATTACCCGCTGCTCAAACCGCTGCTGCGCGATGTCGTGGGGGAAGGCGTGCGCCTGATCGACTCCGCGCTCACCACCGCCGAACTGGCGGCCACGAGCCTGCAAGAAACAGGACTGGCCGCCACGGGAGAAGAGCCGGTGAGCTATCGCTACATCGTCACCGATGTGCCATTGCGCTTCCAGACGATCGGCGAAAGATTTCTCGGGCGCTCGCTGGGAGAGGTCGAGCGGGTGGATTGGTAATACCGCCGCATTCTTTCTCCAATGTAAAAACAATCACTTTCAACAGCCTGCGGATATCCACAGAAGCCGCTGGAATAGAGTTTGGATTGCCGCGCCGTTACGCGCCTTGCAATGACGAGTCCCGTCCAAAGAATTCCCCTCGCCCCCTGTATCGCCCGTTGCTTCTTCCGTTACACTTTCCACCCGCTTTTTCTTTCCCTCGCGGCCATGCTTCCCACATTCCGCATCTCCCTTCCCGATCCCGCCCTCGCTCCCGCCTTGCGGCAAAAAATCGACAGCAAGACCAAGCCCTTGCATTCTCTTGGCCGCCTGGAAGAGCTGGCCTTCCAGGCCGGAATGGCGCAGCGGAGCCTGACGCCGAAGCTCGCGCGCCCGCGGATGCTGGTGTTCGCCGGCGACCACGGCGCGGCGCAGGCGGGCGTCTCCGCTTATCCACGGGAAGTCACCTGGCAGATGGTGCGCAACTTCCTTGCCGGCGGCGCGGCGATCAATGCGTTCTGCAAGACGGCGGGATTGGCGCTGTCGGTGGTCGACGCCGGGGTCGCGCACGATTTTTCCGATGCCGCCGCGCACCCTGATTTCATTGCCGCCAAGGTCGCGCCGGGGACGGCCAATTATCTCGAACAGCCCGCGATGCGGCGGGACGAAATGGAACTGGCGATCGCGCGCGGAGCGGATCTGGCGCGGCGGCTGGCGGCGGAAGCCTGCAATGTGCTCGGCTTCGGCGAAATGGGCATCGGCAACACCGCCTCGGCCTCGCTCATCGCCCATGCGCTCACCGGCGCCGCGCTCGCCGATTGCACCGGGCGCGGCGCCGGGCTGGACGACGCCGGGCTGGACAGGAAACGCGCCCTGCTCGCGCGCGCCGCGGCTCGCGCCGGGCTGGCCGCCGGACAGGCCGATCCGCTCGATGCGCTCGCCGAATTCGGCGGTTTTGAAATCGCCATGATGACCGGCGCGATGCTCGCCGGCGCCGAAGCGGGCATGCTGTTGCTGATCGACGGCTTCATCGTGAGCGCCGCCGCGCTCGTCGCGGCACGGCTGTATCCCGCCCTCACCGCTTATTGCGTCTTTTGCCACCGCTCCGCCGAACCCGGCCACGGCGCGGTACTGGCGGCCATGGATGCCGTTCCCCTGCTCGATCTCGGTTTGCGCCTGGGCGAAGGCACCGGCGCGGCGCTCGCCTGGCCGCTCGTCGCCGCCGCCGTGGCTTTCCTGAACGACATGGCAAGTTTCAGCGACGCCGGCGTCGCGGAGAAATCCTCGGGAGGAAGCTGAATGCCGCCTTTCCTGCGCGCGGAAGCGGAGCTTTTCTTCGGCGCGCTGCGCTTTTTCACCCGCCTGCCGGCGCCCGCCTGGGCCGGACACAGCGCGGACAAACTCAATCGCGCCTCGCGCTACTTTCCCGCCGTGGGGTTGATCGTGGGGGCGATCGGCGCGCTGGTCTGGTACATCGCGCATCTGTTCTGGCCGCACAATGTCGCCGTGCTGCTCGCGCTCGCCGCCACTGTATGGACGACCGGCGCGTTTCACGAGGACGGCCTGACCGACATGGCCGATGGTTTCGGCGGCGGGCAGGAAAAGACGCGCATTCTCGAAATCATGAAAGACTCGCGCATCGGCGCTTTCGGCATGATCGCTTTCGTCTTCGCGCTGCTCGGGCGCTTCCTCGCGCTCACCGCTCTGCCCGCAAGCCTGATCGCGCCGGCGCTGGTCGCCGGACATGCCGTCTCCCGCTTTTTCGCCGTGGCGCTGTTGCGCTTCATGGACTATGTGCGCGAAGACGCGCTTGCCAAGGCCAGGCCCGTCGCCACCCGCATCGGCGGGCTGGATCTGTGCGTCGCCGGGTTGACCGCGCTCGCCCCCGGCTTCTTCCTGCCGCCCGCCAGATTCCTTTGCGCCCTGCTGCTCGCCGCCAGCGCGGTTTTCTGGCTCGCCCGCCTCTACCGCCGCCGGCTCGGCGGCTACACCGGCGACTGCCTCGGCGCGGCACAGCAGGCAGCGGAACTCGCGTTCTACCTCGGAGTGCTCGCCCATCTGCCCCGAGGCGCATGAAACTCTACCTCGTGCGCCATCCCCGCCCCCGCGTTTCCCCCGGCATCTGTTACGGCCGCCTCGACGCGCCGCTGGCCGAACCCGCCCCCGCCGCCGCTCGCCGCGTTCGCGCCCGCCTGCCGCCGGAATTCGAGACCTGGCCGCTGTGGACGAGTCCGTCCAGGCGTTGCCTGGAACTGGCCGCCGCGCTCCACCCCGCGCCCCGCGTCGATGCGCGCCTGCAGGAAATGGACTTTGGCGACTGGGAAAACCGCGCCTGGGACAGCATCGGCCGCGCCGCGCTCGATGCCTGGGCCGCCAGCCCGCTGGATTTCACGCCTCCCGGCGGTGAATGCGCCCGCGCCGCGCTCGCGCGCGCCCTCGCCTTCGTCCACGAACTCGAACAAGACCGCGCGCGCAACGCCGTCTGCATCACTCACGCGGGCATCATGCGCCTGCTGTGCGCCGCGCGGCAAGGCATGCCGGAAGGCTGGAGCGCGCGCATGTTCCCGTATGAGGACGTGCTGCTATGGCCGGAGGAACGGAAGCGGCGTGGCGGGGCCTGCGGGCGCGGCGACAGCGCGTGAGCCCCCCCTCGTCCCGGTCTGTACACCGGCCACGGCGGCGAGGCCCCGGACATCGGCCAATTCCTACACCTTGAAATGGCTGATCGCGGCATTGACTTCACTGGCGAGGCGATCGAGCCGTTTGGTGCTGGCAGCGGCTTCCTCGGCGACGGCGTTGTTCTCGTCAGTCATCTGGGCGATGCTCTCCACATGACGCGCCACGTCGTGGCTCGCCTGGCTCTGCTCCTTCAGCGCCTCGGAGATTTCCGTCACCGCGCTCGATACCTTGGCGGCTTCCACGCGGATGGTTTTCATGCGCTCGCCGGCGTCCTGCGCCAACGATTGGCCGGCTTCCACTTGTTTGACGACTTTTTCCATTTCCGCGACCGACTCGTTGGCCGAAACCTGGATCTTGTTCACCATGCTGGAAATATCGACCGTCGATTGCGCGGTACGCTCGGCGAGCTTTCGCACCTCGTCCGCGACGACCGCGAACCCTCTGCCCTGTTCGCCGGCGCGCGCCGCCTCGATGGCGGCATTCAGGGCCAGCAGATTCGTCTGGTCGGCCACTTCCTTGATGACGTTGACCACATTGGTGATCTGATGCGATTCCTCGCCCAGATTCTTGATGACGCTGGCGGCGTTGGAGACGATCTGCGCAATCGTTGCGATCTCGCTGCAAGTCCGCTCGATGATCTGGCTGCCTTGCCCGGAGATGTCGCCGGCTGCCTGCGCCATTGCCTGCGCTTCGGAAGCGCTGCTGGAAACGGTGTTGATCGAGACGCTCATCTCCTCGATGGACGCGGCCATCGAAGAAGCGGAAGCATTCTGGCTCGCCGAGCTTTGCGCGACCTCTCCGGCGCCGGCGGCCACCGCCTCCACGGTCTTGACGACTTCGGCGATCTGGTTCTGGATGGTCTGGAAAGCAAGCTGGAGCTTGCCCATCATGTAGTCGAAAGACTGCGACAACTCGCCGATCTCATCCTTGGACTTGTTGTCGAGACGCAGGGTCAGATCGAGATTTTCCGCGACCAGCGAAACCGTGTTTTTCGCCACCTCCAAGGGCCTGATCGCCGAATACATGATCGACCAGGTGAAGCCCGCCAGCACGGCGAGGCTGATCCCGGCGACCACGCACATGACGATGAAACCGCGGTTGCTCCCGGACACGGCATCCTCGATGGTTTTGTCGTTGATCTGGCTTTCCAGGCTGGTCAGTTCGTCGAGCAACGCGGCCAGTTGCGGCGTGATGTCGCGGCGCCTCACGACACTGTCGTCGATGACCCGCATCAGCCTCTGGACATTCTCCGACGTCGGGGAGGCAACCGCCACGTTCAGCGCGGAGAAAATTTCGAAATCGAACTTGTGCCACCCCTCCCACAGCGACTTGAACTTGTCCCAGATGAGCCGGCTTTCCCCCGGAGTGGGCAACGCCTCGAACTTCCTGAACGCGCCCCCCGCCCTTTCGATCGCATTCTCTTCAGCCTTTTGCAAGCGTTGCAATTCAGTTTTCAGAGATTCGAGATCCAGATCGCGCTTGGAGGAAATTTCATAGCCGCGGCGCACGAGATCAGTGGCCGCGCCGCGCAGGCGCAGCAATTGTTCCATGTTCGGCATACGAACCTCCGAAACGCTCTGGAACACTTTTTTGTCTTGTCGCAGGGAAGCCGCGCCAATGCTCGCGATGACGAGCATGCCCAGCAAACCAATGGCAAAAAGGACAAAAACCCTGTGTTTGACCTTCATTTTGCTCTTCCCTCCTCCCGGCCCATGCAGGGATGGGCTGAATTGCTTCATAAGCGTACATACGCGACGACGCACTCGATCCACATTGCGCCGGCGCGCCGGCAGGGAAAGATATTACATACACAGACCCGCGCACGGTATGACATATTCCAGCACCATGGCAAGAATCATTTCCCCGCCGCCAAGGCTAAACCTGAAAACAACAGGGGGTTGGCACAAAATATTTCGGGGGATCAGGCTCGACAAAATACAACATCGACAACAACCCGCAACAAAACCATCCGGATCGCGCGACATGTAGAACGCCGATCCTTCCACTTCGCCATCGCAAGGAGCCTCCCCTCTCGTCATCGCGAGGAGCCTCCCCCCTCGTCATTGCGAGGAGCGAAGCGACGTGGCAATCCATGCGGCGGCGCAATCACCCGAAGCGCCGGAGCGGGCGAAAAGGCCATGGATTGCCACGGGCCTGCGGCCCTCGCAATGACGAAGTGGGGAGGCTTTCGCAATGCCGTGACAATCCACACGGCCTTGCAAGTTGCCGGGGCGCTTCGGAAAGTTGAAGCGCCGCTGGTCATTTCTTGCTCTGCTATGATCTTCGCGTGCGGAAGCCCTGATGGGCGGGTTTCGGTCTGTTACCGCCAGACTGTATTTTGCCGCGGTGTCCATTTTATGCATGCGGGTTCGATTCTTTTCTTGTGGATGGCTGCGGCGCTTTGCGTGCAGGTGGCTGAAGGGTGGCGCCTCGCGGTATTGGCCGCCGCGAGCCTGGCCGTGGCGCTGGCGTTGGCGCGCGCGCGTTGCGCGAGGCTGCTTGTCCGGGTGCGGGCGCTGTTGTTGGCGATTATTGTGTTGTTCGCATGGTTTACGCCGGGCGAAGCGGTTTTCGCGGACTGGCCGCGGCTCAGTCCAAGCCGGGAAGGGTTGCTGCTGGCGCTCGTCCATGCTGGCCGTTTGCTGGCGATCGTGTGCTGGACGGCGGTGTTGCTGGCCCGCATGCCGCCCGGGCGTCTTGTGAGCGGGCTGTACGCGCTCGCTCGTCCCTGCGCTGTTTTCGGTCTGTCGGCGGAGAGGGTGGCCATGCGCTTGTTGCTCGTGCTGCGCTATGTCGATGAGGCGCGCCTGGATGGGCGCGGCTGGCGGTATTGGTTGTCGCCGCCGCCCGCCGGAGGCTTCGAGGCCGTGCGCCTGGCGCGCGAGCGTCCAGGCATGGCGGACGCGGGATTGCTGGCGGCGTTTGCCGTCCTGCTGGGAATGTGGTGGCTGTGGTGAAGGCGGCGAGGGTCGCGCTCGGCATCGAATACGCGGGAGATGCGTTCGAGGGTTGGCAAAGCCAGGCGCACGGACGCACGGTGCAGGATGCCATCGAGCGCGCACTCGGGATCGTCGCGGGCGAAGCCGTGCGGGTGGCCGCCGCCGGGCGCACCGACGCCGGTGTGCACGCCACCGCGCAGGTGGCGCATTTCGATACCACGGCGCGGCGTCCGGCGACGGCCTGGGTGCGCGGGGCCAATGCGCATTTGCCGCCCGGGGTGGCGATCCGCTGGGCGGCGGAGGTCGATGAGCGTTTCCATGCCCGCTTTCTCGCGTGCGAGCGCAGCTACCGTTATGTGCTGGTCAATGCGCCGGTGCGTCCGGCGGTGCTGGCCGGGCGGGCGGGATGGTTCCATCTGCCGCTCGATGAGGCGAAGATGGCCGCCGCGGCGCGGCTCCTGCGCGGCGAGCATGATTTTTCCGCGTTCCGCGCCGCGTCCTGCCAGGCCAGGACGCCGTTGCGGCACATGCACGAGGCCGCCGTGACGCGCGAGGGCGGCGTCATCACGTTCGATTTCCGCGCCAACGGTTTTTTGCACCACATGGTGCGCAATCTCGTCGGCGCTCTGGTGTATGTCGGCAAGGGCGCGCAGCCGCCGCAATGGCTCGGCGAGGTGCTGGCGAGCCGCGAGCGAGCGCGCGCCGCGCCAACTTTTGCTCCGGACGGGCTTTATCTTTGCGGCGTGGAGTATCCTCCGGGCTGGCCGCTGCCCGGCGGCGGGCGTATCATCGCCCGTCCTTGCTTTACCTTTATCGAAAGCTGATTCCGCCTGGAAATATCCCTCTCCAGGGGGCGCGATCAAGTACGGAAGAGGCATGACCTCTTCCCGGCGGTTTCGTCCGGACGGGGGCGCGGCCCGGAATCAATGAACAAACATCTGCATGTCACGACGAACCCGAATCAAGATTTGCGGCCTCACCCGGCCGCAGGATGTCACGGCGGCGGCGCGGGCGGGCGCCGACGCGCTTGGCTTTGTCTTTTATCCGCCCAGCCCGCGCAATGTTTCCGTGGAGCAGGCCGCCGGGCTGGCGGCCATGTTGCCGCCTTTCGTGACCGCCGTCGGTTTGTTCGTCGATCCACAGACCGGTTTCGTGGATGAGGTCTTGCGCCGCGTGCCCTTGCAGTTGCTCCAGTTCCACGGCGATGAGGACGATGCCCGCTGCGCGGCTTTGTGCGCGCCGCACGGCCTACCCTGGATCAAGGCGGTGCGGATGCGGCCCGGGGTCGATCTGCTAGAATTCTCCGCTTCCTGTCCCGGTGCGAGTGGTCTTTTGGTCGATGCTTTTACCGGGGGATATGGTGGCGGCGGCGCAACGTTCGACTGGTCGTTGATCCCCGCCGGTCTCGATCGTCCGCTGGTGCTCGCGGGCGGCCTCGATCCCGATAACGTGGGCGAGGCCATCCGCAGGCTGCGGCCTTGGGCGGTCGATGTGTCCAGCGGGGTGGAAATCGCCAGGGGAATCAAGGATGCGGCGAAAATCGCCGCGTTTGTCGCTGAAGTTCGGAACGCCGATGACTGACATGCAGCACTATTCACTTCCCGACGCGCGGGGGTATTTCGGCCCCTACGGTGGCGTTTTCGTCGCCGAAACGCTGATGCCCGCCTTGGCGGAACTGCGCGCGGCCTATGAGGCGAGCCGCGCGGACCCCGCCTTCATCGCCGAATTCGCGCACGAACTCAAGCATTACGTCGGACGTCCCAGCCCGATCTACCACGCCAGGCGGCTCTCCGAGAAGCTGGGCGGGGCGCAAATCCTCCTGAAACGCGAAGACTTGAACCACACTGGCGCGCACAAGGTAAACAATTGCATCGGCCAGGCGTTGCTCGCGCGCCGCATGGGCAAGCCCAGGGTGATCGCCGAGACCGGCGCGGGCCAGCATGGCGTGGCCACCGCCATGATCGCGGCGCGCTACGGTTTCGAGTGCGTGGTGTACATGGGTTCCGAAGATGTGAAGCGGCAGGCCGCCAACGTCTATCGCATGAAACTCCTCGGGGCGACCGTCGTGCCCGTGGCGTCCGGCTCGAAGACGCTCAAGGACGCGCTCAACGAGGCCATGCGCGACTGGGTGACGAACGTCTCCAATACTTTCTACATCATCGGCACCGTGGCCGGGCCGCATCCCTACCCGGTGATGGTGCGCGATTTCCAGACGGTGATCGGCAAGGAATGCCTCGCGCAAATGCCGGAAGCCTTCGGACGCCAGCCGGACGCGGTGATCGCCTGCGTCGGCGGCGGCTCCAACGCCATCGGGATTTTCCATCCCTACATCCCGCACGAGGCGGTGCGCCTGATCGGCGTCGAGGCGGCGGGGGAGGGCATCGCCAGCGGGCGTCACTGCGCGCCCTTGACGGCCAATGCGAGGCCGGGCGTCCTGCACGGCAACCGCACCCGCCTGATGCAAGACGAAGACGGCCAGGTCATCGAAACCCATTCCATCTCCGCCGGCCTCGATTATCCGGGCGTGGGGCCGGAACACGCATGGCTCAAGGACTGCGGCCGCGCCGAATACGTGGCGGTGAGCGATGACGAGGCGCTCGAAGCGTTCCACGTCCTGTGCCGCTGCGAGGGCATCATTCCGGCGCTGGAGTCCGCACACGCCGTGGCGCACGCCATGAAGATCGCGCCGGCACTTGGCAAGGACAAGCTCCTGCTGGTCAACCTTTCCGGGCGCGGCGACAAGGATATGCATACCGTGGCCGAATGTTCGGGCATCCGGTTTTGAACGTTGCGTTCAGCGGGGTCGTTTTTATGTCCAGAATCCAGTCCGTTTTCCAGCGTTTGCAGACCGGGGGCCGCAAGGCGCTGATCCCCTTCATCACCGCCGGCGATCCCGATGGCGAACTGACCGTGCCGCTGATGCGCGCGCTGGTCGCGGGCGGGGCCGACATCATCGAACTCGGCGTACCGTTCTCCGATCCGATGGCCGACGGGCCGACCATCCAGCGCGCCTCGGAACGGGCGCTGGCCGGGGGCATGAGTCTTGCCGGAGTGCTCGGCATCGTGCGCGCTTTCCGCGCCGATGATGCGACGACGCCGGTGGTCCTGATGGGCTACGCCAATCCGATCGAGGCGATGGGGCAAGGCGCTTTCGCCGCCGCCGCGCGCGCGGCGGGCGTCGATGGCGTGTTGGTGGTCGATTATCCGCCCGAGGAATGCGCGGAATTCACCGCCTGCCTGCGCGCCGCCGGAGTCGATCAGATTTTCCTGCTCGCCCCGACTTCATCCGTGGAGCGTTTTCACGATGTCGCCCGCGCCGGTAGCGGCTACGTCTACTATGTATCGCTCAAGGGCGTAACCGGCGCGGCCAATATCGATTTCGGCGAACTTGGCTGCCGCATCCCCGCCATCCGCGCCGTGGCGGGCATGCCCGTGGGCGTCGGTTTCGGCATCCGCGACGCGGCGAGCGCGAAAAAAATCGGCGCGCTCGCCGACGCGGTGGTGATCGGCAGCCGCATCATCGAAGAAATCGAGGCCAGCCCGCGCGAACGGGCCGCCGCCAAGGTCGAAACCTTCGTGCGCGGCATCCGCGCCGCGCTCGATGAACTTGCCGGAGCAGGAACATGAGCTGGCTACAGAAACTGCTCCCGCCCCGGATCAAGCGCAGCGAAGGCGCGGCGCGCAGCAAGTCGATTCCGGAAGGGCTGTGGAGCAAGTGTCCGGCCTGCGAGGCGGTGCTGTATCACTCCGATCTCGAAAGCAATCTGCGTGTTTGCCCGAAGTGCGGGCACCATCTGCGCCTCGGCGCGCGCGCCCGGCTC
>JAITLI010000169.1 GCA_031277975.1 Azoarcus sp. | reverse complement strand
GGACCGCGCCGATGATAGTGAGCATTGCGCTCGTGAAAGTAGGTCAGCGTCAGACTCCCCACACACCCCCAAAGCCCGCTTGCCACCCCTGGCTCGCGGGCTTTGAGCATTCGGCAATCAGGGTGCGGATTCAGGCGGCGCCGCTACGCGCCGCAGGGAGCGAACTGGATTGCCGCGTCGCTGCGCTGCGCGATGACGGGGTGGAAGCGATGACGGGGTGGAAGGATTGGCGCGGCGACCAGCGCCTCGCAGTGATTCCCCCTTCGTCATTGCGAGGGCCGCAGGCCCACGGCAATCCAGTTCCTTTCATACGGAGCGCAGCGACGCTGACCGAATCTGACTCCCGATCCCCTCCGTCAGTTCTTGCCCTGCACGACTTGCAGTCCCTTGAGCAGATTGAGCGCCTGCCCGAACTGGTAGTCATCCGCGCTGGCGAATTCGAAGGATCTGGGCCGGACGGCGGCGGCGTTTTCGGCGGATGATTTGTTCTCGCCTTTTTTGTTTTCGGCTTCGGGGTCGCGGTCGTTGCCCAGATGGCCTTCGAGGTCGGCCTCGCGCACCCGCTTGACCGAGTCGCCCTGCGCCGATTCTTCGACGACGATGTCGGGTTCGATGCCCTTGGCTTGGATCGAGCGCCCGCTCGGGGTGTAGTAGCGCGCCGTGGTGAGTTTGATCGCGGAGGCGGAGTCGTTAAGCGGCAGGATGGTCTGCACCGAGCCTTTGCCAAAGGTGCGGGTGCCCATGACGACCGCGCGTTTGTGATCTTGCAACGCGCCCGCGACGATTTCGGAGGCCGAAGCCGAGCCGGCATTGACCAGTACCACCATCGGCACTTTGCGCGCCCACGCCGGCAGGCCGCGCAGGAAGTCGCCGCCGTTGCGCAGGTAGTCCTTGGCAACGGCGTGGTATTCGCGCCTGGCGCCTTCGGTGCGCCCCTTGGTCGAAACGACCATCGCACCTTCCGGCAGGAACGCCGCGGCCACGCCCACCGCGCCATTGAGCAGGCCGCCCGGATCGTTGCGCAGATCGAATACCAGTCCCTTGAGTTCGCTTTCCTTGCCGAGCCGGGCAAGGTGTTCGACAACCGACTGGGCGGTGTTTTCCTGGAATTGGGTCACGCGCACATAGCCGTAGCCGGGTTCGATCAGTCTGGATTTGACGCTGCGTACTTTGATGATTTCGCGCGTCAGGGTCACGGTGATCGGGTTCTGCTCGCCTTTTCTCGCCAGCGTCAGGGTGATCTTGGTCGCGGGCTTGCCGCGCATGCGCTTGACCGCATCGTCGAGGCTCATGCCCTTGATCGGGGTTTCGTCGATCTTGACGATCAGGTCTCCGGCCAGGATGCCGGCGCGGAAGGCGGGGGTATCTTCGATCGGCGAGACGACCTTGATGAAGCCGTCTTCCATACCGACTTCGATGCCGAGGCCGCCGAATTCGCCCTGGGTGCCGACCTGGAGTTCTTTCAGTGCTTCGGCGTCGAGGTAGGACGAATGCGGATCGAGTCCGCCGAGCATGCCGCTGATGGCTTGTGTCACCAGTTTTTTGTCGTCGATCGACTCGACGTAGTCGCGCTTGATGGTGTTGAACACATCGGCAAAGGCGCGCAGTTCTTCGACGGGCAGAGGCTGCGCGTCGGGTTTGTCGGCAACGGCGGAAAAATTCAGGCTGAGCATGACGCCAGCGACAAGGCCCGTCATGAGCAGGCTGAACTGTTTCAATTTACTATTGGGCATGTGTACTCCCGGGGGGGATTCGCGATTCATGGATTTGAATCTCTATTTGAGTTTCACCCACTGCATCGGGTCAATGGCTTCTCCCCGATGGCGGATTTCAAAGTATAAGCCGGATTCCAGCTCTATTCCGCTTGCTCCGACACTGGCGATGGCCTCGCCACCGCGCACGGCGTCACCGACTTCCTTGAAAAGTGCGTCATTGTTGCCATAGATGGAAAGGTAGCCGTCGCCGTGGTCGATGATGAGCAGGTTGCCGTAACCGCGCAGCCAGTCGGAAAATACGACTTCGCCATTGCTGATCGCGCGCACTTCGGCGCCGTCGGCGGCGCGAATGAAAACGCCGCGCCAGTTCGTCCCCTGCCCGGCCCGCGGCGCGCCAAAGCGACCGATGAGTTCGCCGGGCACAGGAAAAAGCAACTTGCCGCGCAATTGCGCAAAGCGCGCGCCCGCCGGAGTCGGCCCGGCGCTGTGGAGGATTTTGCCGACCACGGAGTCGCCTGTTCCTTTCTCGTCCAGATGCGCCGGACGATCCGCCACAGCGTTTTGCCGCGCGCGCCGTTCGGCCGCAGCGCGCGCTTCGGCTTCGCGGTTACGCTGGACCAGGGCGTCGATGAGGCGGGCCAACCGCTCTTCGTTGGCCTTGAGCGTACCAAGTTCTTCACGCCGGGATTTCAGTTCGCCGGCGATCTTTTCCGCAGTTTCGCGGCGGCGGGCGTGATTCTCCCGCAACTTTTCCTGTTGCCGCCGCTGTTTTTCTTCGAGGCGCGCCAGTTCCTCCCGGCGCGCGCCGATTTCCCGCATGTGTTCGTTCTTGAGCCGCAGGTCGCTCCTGAGTCCTTCGATCAGTTGCAGGCGGACGCGGCCAAGAAGCTCGAAGTAATGCGCGTCGCGCGCAAGCTGGTTTGGATCGCGCGCCGACAGCAGGGCAGCGATGTCGCTCGCCGCGCCGTACATGTAGTGGCGGCGCAGCCAGCCGGCGAGTTCGTCCTGCCGGGAAGCGATGCGTTGTCCGATTTCGCGCAATTCGGTTTCGAGCGTGGCGAGCCGCTGTTCGACTTCGGCCTGCTCGGCCAATAGCTGGCGCAGGAGGCGCGCGGCGCGGGAAACCGCGCGTTCGGCTTCGGCCACGGCGTGGGCCGCCTGCGCATGCCGGGTTTCGGTTGCGCCCAGTTCGCGCTGCAAATTATTGATACGGCGCTTGAGATCAACGAGATCGGAGCGTTTCTCGTGGATTTCGGCCCCGGTCTGGGCCTGCACGGGGGCGGACAGGAACAGACCAGCGGCGCCCGCCAGCAGGATCGGCAGCAGCATGCGCCAGATGGAGAAGGCAGTCACGGCGCGAACCGGTCAGGCGCGGGCCTTGCCCTGCCCCGCCACAGCGGCCTGCGCGGCGCGGATGGCGTCCTCGTCGGCAAGGTAGTAGCTTTTGAGCGGGCGCAGGTTCGCGTCCAGCGCGTAGACCAGCGGTTGCGCGGTCGGAATGTTCACCCCAACGATGTCCGCGTCGCTGACGCCGTCGAGATGCTTGATGAGGGCGCGCAGGCTGTTGCCGTGCGCCGCGACCAGTATTCGCCGTCCGGCCAGTACCTGCGGCGCGATCACGGTTTCCCAGTACGGCGCGACCCGCGCCACGGTGTCGCGCAGGCATTCGGTGCGCGGAAACGCCGCCCTGGGCAGCGAGGCATAACGGGGATCGTCGAAGTCCAGCCGGGGATCGTCCTCGGCCAGCGGCGCGGGGGGCGTATCGTAGGAGCGCCGCCAAGCCAGCACCTGCGCATCGCCGTATCTGGCCGCGGTCTCGGCCTTGTCCAGCCCTTGCAAGGCACCGTAGTGGCGCTCGTTCAGCCGCCAGGAATGTTCGACCGGCAGCCAGAGCAAGTCGAGTTCTTCGAGCACGATATTGAGGGTCTTGTTGGCGCGCTTGAGCACTGAAGTGTAGGCCAGATCGAAACTGTGGCCCTCGCGCCGGAGAAGCTCTCCGGCGGCGTGCGCCTCGGCAACGCCCTGCCCGGAAAGGTCTACATCCGTCCAGCCGGTGAAACGGTTCTCTTTATTCCAGACAGATTCGCCGTGGCGAAGCAGCACGATCTTGTACATGTGGGCAAAGTCCAAAAAAACGGGGGCGAAACGACACGCCTTCATGCGAAACGCACCCCCTGTGCATGAAAACGCGACTGCGGCGCAACCCGATATCCACAGATTCGGTAGGGTATTCTATAATCTCCCGCTTGTTTTTTCAGCTTGCTTCAATTTTGTGGACACCATGGACAGCGCTTCCCTTCTCGACGAAAACAAGCACACCGAAATGGCGGCACGCGCGCTCAAGGCGATCGCGCATCCCTTGCGGTTGCGCATCCTTTGCGTGCTCGGCGGCAAGGAAATCTGCGTGCAGGGCATCGTCGAAGCGGTCGGCACTTCGCAGAGCAACGTTTCGCAGCACCTCGCCATCCTGCGCAAAAAGAGCGTACTGTCCATCCGCAGGGATGCCAATCGCGTCTACTACCGGGTGAGCGACCCGCGCATCCTGCAATTGATCGGCCTGATGCGCGAGGTATTTTGCGGCGACGCACCGAAACCGCAACAGTATTGAAAAATCGGGTACCCTGCCCTACCTGTCTACCCCCGGCCTCTTTTCTCCCTACCCGCCAACTGGAGCATCCGCTACGTGGAGTTTTTGCAACAAAACATGATCTGGGCCGCGCTGGCCGTGGTTTCGGGCACATGGCTGCTCGTCGAAACCATTCGCCAGCACGGCGACAAGAGTCTCCTCACACCGCTTGAAGCCATCCTGCTCATCAACCGCGAGGACGCCGTGATTGTCGACGTGCGCGACCAGGGCGAATTCGAGCGGGGCCATCTTCCCAACGCCCGCCACCTGCCGCTCGCCGATCTCGAACGCCGCGGCGCGGAACTCGGAAAATTCCGCGCCCGTCCGATCCTCGTTTACTGCGGCAACGGTTCGCGCGCGGCCACGGCCATCGCCACCCTGAGAAAAAGCGGATTCGAGAAACTGTTCAACCTGCGCGGCGGCCTGTTCGAATGGGAAAAGGCTGGCCAGCCGCTCACCCGCAAAAGGAAATGAGCGCGCGTGTCCCAGGATGCCACCCCCCCGCGCGCGCCAGCGAACGTCATCATGTACACGACCGCCATTTGCCCGTTCTGCCTGCGCGCCGAGCAGCTCCTGCGCGCGCGCGGCGTGTGCGGGATCGAGAAAATCCGCGTCGATCTCGATCCCGCCTGCCGCGACGAGATGATGCGCATCACGGGTCGCCGCACGGTTCCCCAGATTTTCATCGGCGATTACCATGTCGGCGGTTGCGAGGAGCTCCAGGCCCTCGACCGCGAAGGAAGTCTCGCCACCCTGCTGCGCGGGCATTCTCTTTGAGTCAGCCCACATCCATCAACCTTTTTTTCAAGCCAACCAGGTAAATATCAAATGACCGACAACACCCAAGCGCCCGGCGGCCAGGCCGCTGGCAACCAGCCCTCTTTCGCGATCGAGAAAATCTACGCCAAGGATCTTTCGCTCGAAGTTCCCAACGCGCCGCAGGTTTTCCTCTCCCGCGACACGCCGCAAGTCAACGTCCAGTTGCGCAGCGAAGCCGCCCCGATCGACGCGAGCATCTACGAAGTCAAACTCACCCTCACCGTGGCCGCCACCCTGAGCGAAAACCGCAACCTGTTCCTGATCGAACTCACCCAGGCCGGCGTATTCCGCATCCAGAACGTGCCCGAGAACGAACTCGAACTGGTGCTGGGAATCGGTTGCCCCAACATCCTTTTCCCCTACGCGCGCGAAACGATCTCCGACGCCGTCACCCGCGCCGGCTTCCAGCCGGTACTGCTCGCTCCGGTCAATTTCGAAGCGATCTACCATCAATCGCGCCAGCAGGCCCAGGCCGGAAACGGCCAGGGTTCGCCGCTGATGCAATAACCGGGGAACCGCCATGCGCCGCCGCCTCGCGCATCTCGCCGCCGCTGTCCTGCCGTTGCTGGCCAGCGGCGCGGCGCTGGCCATCGACTACGCGTCGGTGGCCCGGCCCGCCATCCTCTACGACACGCCCTCCCCGCAAGGACAAAAGCTCGCCATCATTCGCACCGGCACCCCGGTCGAAATCGTGGTGGCGAACCCGGACGCCCAGTGGGTGAAAGTGCGCGACCCCTCCGGCGCGCTCTCATGGATCGAGGGCGACGCGCTCGGCACGCGGCGCACCGTGTTCGTCACCGTTGAACAGGCCATGGTGCGCCGCGCCGCAAGCGATGCCGCCCCCCCCGCGTTCGCGGCGAGGCGCGAAGTCGTACTCGAATTCGTCGCCATCGAACCCGGAGGCTGGATCAGGGTGCGGCATGCCGACGGCAGCGACGGCTACCTGCGCGCCTCCGAAGCGTGGGGATTCTGAAAGGCATGCGCATCGCCGTTCTTGGCGCGGGCGCCTGGGGCACGGCGCTGGCCCAGGCATTCTCCGCCTCCCACAGCGTATGCCTGTGGGGGCGCGAAGCCGACAACATCGACGAAATCCGCCGCACGCGCGAAAACCGCCTCTTCCTGCCCGGCGTCGCCCTGCGTCCAGAACTGGAACTCAGCGCCGATTTCGACCAGGCCGCCGCCGGTGCCGACCTGCACCTGATCGCCACGCCGTTGGCCGGGCTGCGCGACGCCGTGCGTGCCCTGCGCCCCCGCGCCGGCGCGCCCGCGCCCTTCATTTGGGCGTGCAAGGGGCTGGAAGCCGGCAGTGGCCGCCTGCCGCACGAAATCGTCGCCGAAGAAACAGGCAAGGACGCTGTTTGCGGCCTGCTCACCGGCCCCACATTCGCCGCGGAAGTTGGACGCGGCCTGCCAGCGGCCATCGCGCTGGCATCGAACGACGCCGCCTTCGCCCATCACTGGACGCGGATACTGCACCAGCCCCGGCTCAGGATCTACGCCAACACCGACATGATCGGCTGCGAAATCGGCGGCGCGATCAAGAACGTCATCGCCATCGCCGCCGGCGTGGCCGACGGCATGGGCTTCGGCCTCAACGCCCGCGCCGCGCTCATCACCCGAGGACTGGCCGAAATCGCCCGCCTCGCCGAAGCCCTCGGCGGCCGTCACGACACCCTGATGGGCCTGGCCGGCATGGGCGACCTCATCCTCACCTGTACCGGCGACCTCTCCCGCAACCGCCAAGTTGGACTGGCGCTGGCCAGCGGCAAAAGACTACCCGGCATCCTCGCCGAACTCGGCCACGTCGCCGAAGGCGTCTCTACCGCGCGCGAAGTCGCCCGCCTCGCTTGCCGCCTCGGCATCGACATGCCCATCTGCACCGCTGTCGACGCCCTCCTCCACCACGGCCTCGCCGCCCGCGACGCCGTGGAACAACTCCTGGCGCGCGACCCCAAGCAGGAATGAAAAAGAAGTGCGTCACCCCGCGCCCGCGAATCCATTCTGCCGCCATCCTTCATACACCACCAGCGCCACGGTATTCGACAAATTGATGCTGCGATTGCCCGGACACATCGGAACGCGCAGCCGCCGCTCCGGAGGCAATTCCGCCAGCACAGCCATGGGCAGCCCCCGGGTTTCGGAACCGAACAACAGCACATCGCCCGCGGTGTAGGCAATGCGGTCATAACGCTCCGCACCGCGCGTACTCAGGGCAAACATACGCCGCCCGGAGAAATGCGCCCGGCACATGGCCCAGTCGCGGTGAAGGGTGACATGCGCGAGATCATGGTAATCCAGCCCGGCACGCCGCAACTGGCGGTCGGAAAGATCGAAGCCGAACGGCTCGACCAGATGCAG